>JASLHF010000235.1 GCA_030152275.1 Acinetobacter sp.
ATCAAAAACTTAAATTCATTAAAACTTTAGTCCACTGCCCTATAAATTCCGACTAAATAGACCTGCTGTTTTCCGATATGCTTTCATGTCTAAGCTTTATCTCAACCCTGCCATTTTTTAATATTGGCTGCTTTAAGCTGCCTACATGGCAGTGAACTTAGGGCAGGCGATTGCAGATCGTGATGCTCTTTTCTAAGCTGCCTACATGGCAGTGAACGGATATGCAGGCACAGGGAAAAGTTATATGTTTTTCTAAGCTGCCTACATGGCAGTGAACGGGTCGATCGCAATCGGATACAGCAGACGGGTTTTCTAAGCTGCCTACATGGCAGTGAACTTATAAATATGATTATAGGTGCGATTATGAGTTTTCTAAGCTGCCTACATGGCAGTGAACATCGTTTACTGCCTGCGGGTACTCGTTTATTTTTTCTAAGCTGCCTACATGGCAGTGAACTATCATGCCATATTAGAAAATGAGGGTAATTATTTCTAAGCTGCCTACATGGCAGTGAACAGTAATTTTATAGCAAAAAATAAAGTTATAACAGTGAGTTACCCCTTAAAATCTATAAAAGACCCAAGTTTTAACCCACGTTTATAACTTATTGATTTTATTAAGCTGTTAAAGAGTGAAAAAATATTGGGTTAAAATTCGGGTACAGTTGATACCGAACTTAAACCATAAGTGCTAAAAATCTGAGTTTCAGATTTTGCCGCAGATTGCTTTTCAATAAAAAGTTTAAAGCAGTTTTTATCCTTTAACTCTAAATTAGGCGAAGTACTGTCACTCAACATTTGAATAAAAGGCAAATTGGTACTTTTCACAAATTTCCGATAATGCGCTAAAGCATTTTCATAATCGTAACGTCCCTTTTTCACTTCAGCACGCGCTAATCGTTCTGCACTGCTTTTCACCTGTTTACGCTTATAGATCACATAGCCCGTTACTTTTTCATTAGGGACAGCTTTAACCGAACTGATATGCACATAATCCAAATAACGCTCTAACCACTTTTGTACATCTACACGAGCTAAATCATATTCAGATTGTGCAAAAATCCGTAATTTCTCCCCGACAAAACCGTTTCCCTTTTTCTGATCATAGCGATATTCCGGAAAGGAAAATCCAACATTCACTTTATTATCAGCATCTTTCATACTTGCCAGAGCAAGATGTAATTGCTTATAAACTTTAGACCATAAAAAGTGGATTGAAATATCATCATCAGGCAGAAATTTAATTTCCAGATAATATTTCATTATTTGTCACTCTCCCCAAACACGCCGCCACGAACCAAAACAGCCATTACGTAATGCTGCTGTTCCAATTCAGGCGCTTTGCCTTCATTGACCCAAGCATCAAATAAACTATAAAAATCTTTCTTTTCTTTAGGCTGACGGTACGCTTTACCTTCAGAAGTCACTGAACCATAGGGTTCCACAGCAATTGGCTTTTCTGCGTTTGGATACCATGTATCAATTGTGCGCAAAGCATTACCAATTTTCTGTGAATGTAGACCAGCTTCTTTATTTTCAAAGCTATATAACGTTTTGCTTTTCGCACCTTTTGAGTTGCCAGTATCCAAAATCAATTCTTGCGATGGATAAACTTCCTGCCCTTCACCTAGGCGTGCAAAACCAGTCACTTTCAGCAAAACATGCTCTTCACCATTTAAACCGACCTGTAACCAATCCGCTAATTTTTTCAATTCAGCTTGCTGATCTTGATGAACAGCCGCTTGGTTTAAACGGTTATTCAGCGCATCAAAGTTTAAGGTTTCAGTGGCTTTGCCATCAACAATACGCGCAACTGAAACAATCACATTTTCAGCCCCGATACGATTGCGCCATAAAAAGCGTCCATTGGCTAAATTCACCGCATAACGGTTTGCCAATTCTGTAAATTTATTTTCAGCTTGATACCCAGAAACAACTGTATTTAAACGCTCTGCAAAAGCAACATCATTACATGCTGATGGTTGTCCTACATTAGGCAAAACACGTAAGCTAAAACTAACTGCGACTGTATCCTTTCCTTGCGGCAATGCAGCAACATCCACCGTCTGCAAATTGGCTTTATTTACCGCCGCATCAATATAAGCAGGATCAATTTCTTTGCTGTTTTTAGGACGGTTGGAAATCGTACCACGTACCGATTTTTCTTGAATTACAATCGCCTTATTGCCTGCACCCTGTGCAATATCCGCCCAATTCACCGCAGACATACGTCCATCTGATGGATCTAAATGACGGTTAAATGAAAGTACCGATGCAGTTTTTAATTTGTCGTTCTTAGCCATGATTAATATTCCTCTTCTTCTATTTCAAATTCAAATGATTGATTTTCAGTATCATCATTAGACAATGCTGTTGTTAAGTTCTGTTTTGGTGCAAAAGGCTGTGCAAGTTCATAAATACCCTTTTTAGGCTCTGAACTGTAATTCCATAAAATGTCTGTAATATTTTCAATACGATGCGGGCTTTTCCATTCAGCAAGACTAAGCAAAGTTTCTACAAAAGTTGCTGGATACTGGTCATTGCGCAAACCTTTAATAACACCCTGCTCCTGCACATCTGTTAAAGCTGCATAACCAATTGGAATCGGCACAAGCCAGCCTTTTAAATGCTCAGGACGGCTGCGGACTTTCCAGCTTCCCAGCTTTTCATTAGCACCCTCTGCTTCTAAATTTTCATCATTTTCACTACTGACAAAATTTAAGCGCTGAATATCCAATAAGGTATCAAGCAAATTTGGCTCAGCCTTTTGCGTTGCAAGATAATTTGGATACTGCTGTAGCCAAGCCTGATGTGCCAATAAAACCTCTTGTCGATGCTGTAAAGCAAAGCCAGGCAATACAAAACGGCGCAATGCTTTGGTTTTATCTTCAGCTTCACTGCGTGACCAGTTGATTAATTTCGGCTGAATACGCTTATGCGGAAAAATTGAGCCGCCTGCTAAACGCATGCCGTAAATGAATTGATTGATCTTTTTCAATAGAGCTTGGCTTGCTTCAGATAAATCTTCGTCATTGGCAGATAAATGCTGCTCTAGTCCCTCGCCCGCTAAACCAATCACCAAACTAACTTCAATATGCCCTTTACCCTCTTCAATCATTGCGGGTGTAGAACCATCTGCCTTTAAAGGATGACGCGCCAAATTGAGCTGATAAGGTGAATAACGATAGCTGCTGCTTTTCGTTACTTGTGGTGTAAATTGATGCGAAATAATACCAATACCGCAGCATTCCACTTCTCGATAAGCATCTGTCTTATTGAGTTGACGCTGCAAATTATGCATCAAACCTGTGAATGCACTTGGTGCAGGAAATCCCCATGTTAAATAACTGCTGATAATAGATACGTTTTCAACATTCAAGCGCACAACATACAATGCTTTAGGATAGGAATAAGACATTATGCGAACTCCTCTTTCAGCAATTGTAGTTTGTCTCGTAAAATCAGCGACCAAGCGCGATCTTCATGATCATCTAAATCGACCAGTTTGGCTTTTTTCATAAGTAGCTCACTGAGCCAACCACCAAAGTTATAGCCGACTTCCTCATGCCAATCTCGCTCACGATAGGCTTCTAGCCACTTGGCTTCGTCCTCAGTAAGTTCACCAGCATCTTCTTTATCAAAAAGTGCTTCGCGGTAACCACGATCTAACCAATAACTTTCAACAGCGCTATATACACGTTTCTGCTGTGTCCAACCCGATGGCGCGCTTTGCTGTAATTCAAAACTCATATCAAGTACACAGTCAGCCACTTGCGCTACCAATTCATCCCGTTCCTCACGAAATTCAACGGTATTACGGCGATCTTCTTTGCGGTATAAAGCAATAAGTTTGCCTAATAGCGGTTTAATGTCTTTCCGATTGGTTAAATATGCAGTAAATACAGAAGCACCCTTGGGCAACTCCACCATTTGACCCTGCCACGTTGGCGGAATTGAAGGTAATAACCACATCGAACCACGGCGATCACTATTTAACTGCGAAATATTATGCGGCTTTGACCCGCCGAAATTTTGCACCAAT
>JASLHF010000249.1 GCA_030152275.1 Acinetobacter sp.
CTTGGTGAATGCTGTTTAAACGCAAAAAAAAATGGTTTTTAGCGATGTTTTGCTAAAACACAGTAGATTTATAGTTGATTTAAGAAAAAAATCTTAAATCGCAAATGAGATCATTAAGCTAGTGTCTACGAGCGAACTACAGGGATCTAAATTTTTTCACCTGTTTTTCCCTGATTACAGGCTCCCCTGTGTATCAAGAACTCAGAATCAGAGCATCCCGAATGGGTGCGAACTGATTACGATGGCTTTATGTCGAGCGAAGCGAGTGAAAAAGTTCTATGAGCGAAGCGAATTCCTAGTTGCTTTTCTTTTTTAAAAGTCACGAAATTTTAAGCCAAAAATTGCCCCTACGAACTGAGCGAAAGCGAAGTTCAATAGAGTTTGAGCGTAGCGAAAACCGAGGGCAATTTTTCCTTGCCTGGGCTTTTAATTATTTTTAAAGTTTTTAAATGCTTTTAGACATGCTGAAAGCCTTTATTTACAACACTTTCAAAGGATATATGTCCACGTTTACCTTGCAATATGTCCACGTTTACCTTGCAATATGTCCACGTTTACCTTGCAATATGACTACGTTTACCTTGCATAAGTCCACAAATAATATTAACGTGTACTTATACACAATAAAAAATTAGTGGCTATGAGAGATTTAGTTGTAAAAGATAATGCCTTAATAAATGCTAGCTATAACTTAGATTTAGTAGAACAACGTTTAATACTATTAGCCATTGTTGAAGCACGTGAAAGTGGTAGAGGTATTAATGCGAATGATCCATTAGAAGTTCATGCTGATAGTTATATCAATCAATTTGGCGTACACCGCAATACAGCCTATCAAGCTCTAAAAGATGCTTGTAAAGATCTTTTTGCACGTCAGTTTAGTTATCAAGAAAAAAAGGCTAATGGGAATATCAGAAATGTTATGAGTCGCTGGGTTTCTCAGATTGCTTATAACGACAATGAAGCGACTGTAGACCTAATATTTGCTCCAGCTGTCGTTCCATTCATCACCAGGTTAGAAGAGCAATTTACGAAATATGAACTACAACAAGTCAGTAGCCTTAGTAGTGCTTATGCTATTCGTTTATATGAGCTTCTAATTCAATGGCGAAGTGCTGGTAAAACACCAATTATAGAGCTACAAGAGTTCAGAAAAAAATTAGGTGTTCTTGATAATGAATATTTACGGATGGCTCACTTAAAAGAACGTGTGCTAGAACTTTCAATTAAGCAGATAAATGAACATACAGATATTTGTGTAAAGTATGAGCAGCATAAACGGGGGCGCTCAATATCTGGTTTTTCGTTTAACTTTAAACAGAAAAAAAAGGACTCTCCACCTCTAGTAGATAGAGATCCTAATACTTTAGATTTCTTTACAAAGATGACTGATGCACAACGCCATATGTTTGCAAATAAACTTTCTGAACTTCCTGAAATGGGTCGTTATTCCCAGGGAACTGAAAGCTATCCGCAATTTGCTGTTCGTATTGCTGAGATGCTGCAAGACCCTGACCGAATAAAAGAACTATACCCATACCTAAAAAAAGTGGGATATATGCCATCAAATAAAAAGGACACCGTAAATGGCTAAGTTATCACTAAGTGAAGTATCTAAAAAATTCCATGTGGATAGATCAACCATTTACAGAGCTGTACGTAACGGACGTTTATCACGCTCCAGTGATGGACAATTCGATCTAGCAGAGGTCATCCGATGCTTTGGAGAACCTGAGCAAACATCTCAAAAAATTGAATCATCTAAGCAAGAAGGTGATGAATCTACAAAAAAACTTATTGCCCATTTAGAAAATGAAGTCAAAAAATACCAAGAACGTGAAGAACGGTTAATGCAACAAATTGACCGTATGCAAACACTCATTGAGCTGAAAAGTGTTGCACCTGCCACAGCAGCACCACAACAAGATGCTACGGCATGCGACACCGATCTACCACAGCATGCGACAACACAACAAGACAATGATAATAAAAAGAATAATGAATTAAATATTGCAGAAAATGTGGCAGTGCCACAGCAAGAAACTACGGCATACCACACCCAAACGCTACAGCATGCCACGTTGAAGAATGTGGCAGTGCCACAACACAAAAAACGTGGATTATTTGGCCGTGTGCTAAATGCTGTTTTTGATCATGACTGAGCAATCTAGGGAGAGAAATCATGCCGAAACTGAAAGACATTGCCCTGGGCATTATTGTGGCTCCGCTGCTGATCCCGATTATGCTAATTGCATCGTACCAGGATAAAAAGGCACTGAAGAAAGAGCTGGATGAACGCCAAAAAGAAAAAGCTCAGGCTTCCTGATTATTCACCTAGGCTTATTAAAGCCGTGGAACATTGCTCAATAAGTAGGCGTGGAACGTGAAAAATCATAAAAAAAGCCCGAACAGGGATGCTCGGGCTATAAACTAGAAACTACAGTGTTGAATTATAAGGATAATTATACAGCATTTCGTATAACGTGTATTATGTTAATTTTAGGAAAACTTAACCATTTATGATGTACATCTTCTGATTATTTGGATTCTGCCATTTCTGCTGTTTCCCTGTACTTTCAAGAATGACTCCTGATTCTAGCTCAAGAGAAATAATTTCACCTTTTGCGTTGATAGTCGCAATAAAATTTTGAAGCTGATCTTTTCTATCTTTAGGATAACACTCATATCCTTTAACGATTTTGATTTTGTTCATAAAACAATCTGACCTATAAATTACGAGATTAGAGTACCTTTTTTTGCATAAAATTTCAGGCAAGAACCTGTTTCTTTCGCTATCATCCCTTCTGATTTTCTATTTCTAAAGGTCTTAATTTGAAGTCTTTACGTACTTTAGATTTATTTTCTGGTGCTGGTGGCTTATCACTAGGTTTTCATAAAGCAGGATTTCATACTGTTGCTGCCATAGATAACAATGCTCCTGCTCTTGAAACTTTTGCCAAGAACTTCATAGGTTCTAAAACCTATAATATTGATCTTTCTGATATTGATAATCCTGCTTTTACTGAAATTCAGGATATTGATGTAATGTTAGGAGGTCCACCTTGTCAGGGTTTTTCAATAGCAGGAAAACGAGATGTTAATGATCCTAGAAACACATTGTTCATTAGTTACTTAAAGTTAGTTGAAAAATACTCGCCAAAAGCTGTTGTTATAGAAAATGTCCCTAATATTCTAAGTATGAACAAAGGTGATTTTGCTAACCAAATTGTTGCTGGCTTAAATCAGTTGGGATATGACGTTTGCGTTCTAAAATTAAATGCTGCTGATTTTGGTGTTCCCCAAAGTAGGAAACGTGCTTTTTTCATTGGTTTAAAAGAAGGTATGTTTCCTATCCATGAATTAGAAGCTGTAAAAATTAGTTCGCCAATTACAACAGGTGACGCTCTATCAGATCTACCACTGCTAGAAGAAAATTTAGGTTCAGAAATTGAAGAGTATCTATGTCCGCCTTTAAATGATTATCAGAGTTTAATGCGTACTAAAAGCCATCAACTTTATAATCATCAAGCAGTTGATCATAAAGAGCAAACCAAAAATATTATTGCCTTAGTACCAGATGGGGGTAATTATAAGGATTTACCAGAAGAGTTACGTTTAACTCGAAAAGTAAATATTGCATGGACTCGTATGAACAGTAAAAAACCTTGTTTTACGATTGATGCTGGTCATAACCATCATTTTCATTACAAAGCTAATCGAGTTCCAACAGTAAGAGAATGTGCTCGTATTCAGTCATTCCCTGATGATTTTATCTTTGTTGGAAACCGTACTAGTCAATATAGACAGGTAGGTAATGCTGTGCCACCATTGTTAGCACAAAAAATTGCAGAAATTATTTATAAATTACTATGACTTACATACATACCGATCAATTTCGTTGTGCAATTATTCGTGGGAAAGCTCAAGCAGAATTAGACAATTTATTGCCTTACTATACTTCTGTTATTTCCAAGATATGTCCTACTTCTAAAGAAAATTTTGATAAATTCTTTAACCAAGAATTAGCCAATCTCTTAGGTGAAGAAACTACTAAAAAAACTTTAGATAATCACAGGACTGAGATAGCAGGGAAACTATTCGGTATGTATTACATTGATGCTCAAAAGGTAGTACATATTTCTGAACGCACTTTAAAACTCTTAGAAGACAATGATCAACCTGCTTTCTTCAAAGATTTATGTTTAAAGATGCAATTTCCTTCAGGTATGAACGCTAAGTACACTGTATTTGAGCAAATCAACCTCGGTATTAATATACGACAACTATGCTTCCTCATAGCGGTCTTAAAACAATGTGATGACCTAGGTATTTTTTTAAATGTAAAGCAAATTGGCTATTATGTTCTTAATTCAAAGTCAGTGCTAACTAGGCAGGCCACCCCTGAACAAGTAGTAGAACAGATTCAAATAGATCTTGGTTCAAACATATTAAGAGAAATTCCAAATCCTAATAACAAAGCATCATCTTATTTATATCAACATGTAAAAGAGCAACTCACTCTTTTACAATTGGCTAATATCATCACCCTTTCTGGAACCTCATATAAAATTAATTTGAATGAGGGAGATTTTATTGAGTTTATGATTGATTTAGCTTTAAAAGATCCAGATTTTGATTTCTATTCTTACGAGGATCTAAATAAAGTTGAAAATTATAAAGCTTTACAAATTTCATGGGATTTCTTTATATCTAAAATATCTGATGTCCCACCTCAACTACTTAATAGTAATGTATCTGAAATTTTAACATCAGGCCTTTCTCATATTCCTAATATAGATCCAAGTATTACTCGAAGCTTTGTTAATACAAAAGACCTTGGAGATGCTGGAGAGGCTTTCGTTTTCGAATATGAGAAGAATTTGCTAAAACCTTACTTCCTAGAACATAAAGTTCAAAACAAAGCTCATTTACGTGGAATTGGATTTGATATTGAGTCATTCTCTTATGAAGAAACTAGAGAAAAATACATTGAAGTGAAAGCAACTCGCAGGACAACTCCTATGCCAGAAAATTTCGCTGAAGATATAATTAATGTTACTAAGAATGAATGGATCGCTGCAGAGCAACATCAAGATAACTTTTATGTTTATCGGGTCATATTCCATAATAGTGGTGTCCAATTATTCCGCATTCAAAATCCATACAAACACTATTCAGATGGAACTATTTCTGCCATTCCTCTAACATACCGCCTCTCCTTCTCCAATCATTCAGGCTCATTCCAAGATGTTTAACGTTGTATCTTTATTCTGTGGCTGTGGTGGTGCTGACCAAGGCATTCTTGGTGGCTTTAGCTACTTAAATAAAAGATATAAAAAACAAAATTTTAGAGTTATTCATGCTTCAGATTTTAATGAAAAAGCAGTAAATACATATAACGCAAACTTTTCACATAAAGCCGAAGTTATTGATATTAACCAACTTACTCTTAGTCATCTTCAAGGGCAAGTCGATGTAGTTGTAGGTGGATTCCCATGTCAGCCATTTTCAACAGTAAATCCAAGTAAACAGCCTGAAAAGAAAGAATCTCAGCTGTTTTGGGAAATGGCTAGAATTATTGAAGAAACGAAGCCAAAAGCATTTATTGCAGAAAATGTTAAGGGATTCTATCGTTTAAAACAGGGATATTACTTTGATTTAGCTTGTAAACAGTTTGAGTCGATTGGTTATACAATTAGCCATAAACTCATCAATTCTAGTGACTTCGGGGTTCCCCAAAAAAGGGAACGTATTTTTATTGTTGGCATCAGAAATGATTTAGCACAAAAATTTGAATTCCCTGATTCTACTCATGGTGAAGGGCTAAAACCGAAGTCAAAACTCAAAGATGTAATTGACAGTTTATGGCCTGATGATGAGAAATACTTCTTCTCTCAAAGAGCAGTAGAAGGTGTAAAAAAAGCAAAACCCAATATGAAACGGGCTTTAGCACAAGATCTTAATGAACAGTGTCTCACTATTACTAGTCATTTAGCTAAAGTTAGTTTGAACTCTCGCGACCCTGTTCTACTTGTAGATCCTGAAAAAGAGCTTTACAGAAGATTTTCACCAAGAGAGGCTGCTAGGATCCAATCTTTTCCTGATAGCTTCAACTTTGTAGGATCTCAGGGAGATGCTTATCGTCAGATTGGGAATGCAATTCCACCTGTAGTTATGTGGCATTTAGTGCAAAAATTAGAAAACTATTTGAGTACAGAAGAGCAACTAAGTTTGTTTGATGACAAAAAGGTTTCTAGTTTCTAAAAGAAAAAAGTAGCATTAAAGGCTGCTTTTTTTATTTAACATAAAATCTCTTATATGAAATTTAGAACTTTCCCTTAAAAAGATCATTAAAAAGCTCTTTATCTTTCTGTCTATTTTCTTCTGTCTTACTTTCCGCACTTAAAAACTGCTCAAAATCAGCCCATTGATGTTTAAAAGATTCATCATTCTTAAATTTATTCAAAACCCAAGCGCCAAGCAAAATTTTCCGTCTAGTTTCATTTTTCCGTTCTTGGGCTTTTGCTTCGCTTAAAAGTTTTTGCTGTTTGAGTTTAAGCTCATTCTGTTTCTGTTTTGCCTGTTCTAAGATCTGCTCTTGTTCTTTTTTTAAATACTCAATTTGCTCTTGCAGGGATAATTTTTTCTGCTGTGCTTTGGTGAGTTTCTTTAAAACTGCATCTTTCTTTTCTTGAATATCTGACATAGTATTAAACCGTGATGATCAATAATCAAACATCATCATAGAGTCAAAAAACAAAGCGAGCAATATCAAACGTAGCGAAGCGAAGTTTTCCCGGAGTGAAACGAAGGGCGCACTTACCCACTTTTATCATTTCATTCAAAAGTGGACGTTGCGACAGGGGAAACCCCTGTACCCCATGACCTCGCTTTAGCATGGTCAGCAACTTTTTCAAAGTTGCAAAAATCAAAACCACGGTATGCAGAAATTTAGGTTTTTAAAGTGGCAATTTTTCATTTGAATGAAAGCAACATCTCACGAAGTGACGGACGTTCAGCCGTTGCTTGTGCTGCTTATCGTGCCTGTGAAAAATTAGAGGATCTGACTTTTGGAAAGACTCAGGACTACACTAAAAAAAAGGGACTTGCATACAAAAATATTTATGCACCAGAACATACCAATGCAAAACTTTTAGACCGTCAAACACTTTGGAATACAGTAGAAAAAAAAGAATTCAATGCCAATGGCTCAATGAAAGCCAATGCGCGACTCGCCAAAGAATATATCTGTGCTTTACCACATGAATTAACAGATGCAGAACGCATAAAAATCGTTGATGACTTTTGCCGAGACTTTGTGAACAAGCACAATGTTATTGTCGATGCCTGCATCCATGCACCACATGAACATAACGATGAAACCAATAATAAAAACTATCACGTACACATCATGTTCACGACCAGACTCATCAATGAAAAAGGCGAATTAGGAAAGAAACAAAGAATCTTCAACGACCATGGTCCCGAGATCCTGAAGGACAGCCGAGCAACTTTTGCCAATGTTGTAAACACAGTATTGGAAAATGCCGGACTAGACGAACGCATCGACCACCGGAGTTACAAGGATCAGGGCTTAGACTTTCTTGAACCCACTCATCATGAAGGGCATGAAGCTACAGCACTTCGCAGACAATATGACGAGGAACAAAAAAGACCGCTTGAAGAACGTAACACTGAAATTGTGCTACCAAGAATTGCACTTGAAAATGATGCAATCAAAGCCAAAAATTTAGATGCTGCACGAGAATACCAACAGATCATCAAGGGCCTTGATCAAGAAATTATTGTTCCAAGTCGATTAGAAGATCAGATTACCCAGCTGGAAAACGAACTTCAGTTAACCGAAGCAGAAGAAAAAGAGCTTTTAGCAGAATTAGTAAATCTCAACCTAGAAGAAGAACGCCTGCAAGAACAACAGGTTCAACAGATCGACAACGCATATGATGACTTCATCCGGTGCCAGGATATTTATGCAGAATTTGCCAATCAGTTTTACACCATTCAAAGCAATGCTGCTGATAATCAAAAGCAGATTGAATCAAATCTCACCAAGACAAAACGATGGTTAGCAGAAAACAAAAGCGATTTTTACCTACATACCAATAATTTGTTTTATGACTCTTACCATCATACTTACAGAGATATAAAAAAACCTGATTTTTATGCGACTGAAAAATCAGTAGAACAGGCAAAAAATGAGAACTGGAGAGAATACGCAACCGAGGTCGAACAACTTGCTAAAGAATACGATATTGAGAATGTCGTCCAACGCTTAGGTCAATGCTCAGAGATACTGGAAAATAATGGGATTGAACGACCAACGATAAAACCCACGTTTTGGCAGAAGCTAAAACGAGAGTACGTTCATTCATTCGATACCCTACATGATTTTAATGATGATATGAGTCCCCTCCTTAAAGCAAAACGGGCAGATGATCTCAAGATTGAACAAGAAAGAATGCAGCAAGTACGCCAAGCGGAAGTAGATCGCCAACGAAGAATTGAAAATGATCGCAGAGAAAATGAATTTAGAGAGCAATTACGTAAAGAACGAGAGCAAAAAGAACAACGCTATGAACAAGAAAGACACGAACGAGAACATTTGGCATTTTTAAAACGCCAAGAATTGGAAAAACAGCAGAAAAACGAGCCTAAAAAACCAGAAAATGAAAATAACAACGATTACCGACCTTGGTGAATGCTGTTTAAACGCAAAAAAATAGGGTTTTTAGCGATGTTTTGCTAAACCACAGTAGATTTATAGTTGAGTTAAGAAAAAACTCTTAAATCGCAAATGAGAGCATTTAGCGAGTGTCTACGAGCGAACTACAGGGATCTAAATTTTTTCACCTGTTTTTCCCTGATTACAGGCTCCCCTGTGTATCAAGAACTCAGAATCAGAGCATCCCGAATGGGTGCGAACTGATTACGGTGGCTTTATGTCGAGCGAAGCGAGTGAAAAAGTTCTATGAGCGAAGCGAATTCCTAGTTGCTTTTCTTTTTTAAAAAGTCACGAAATTTTAAGCCAAAAATTGCCCCTACGAACTGAGCGAAAGCGAAGTTCAATAGAGTTTGAGCGTAGCGAAAACATAGGGCAATTTTTCATTCCCTGGGCTTTTAATTATTTTAAAGTTTTTAAATACTTTTAGGTAAGCTGAAAGACTTGTAAATAAAGGCTTCTAGACTTCATATGACTACGTTTACCTACCAATATGACTACGTTTACCTACCAATATGACTACGTTTACCTACCAATATGACTACGTTTACCTACCACAAGTCTACCTTGTTTATTTTGTAGATTTAACCACGTTTACCTTGCATTAATCTACAGATTTATTAATATAGACTTATATTCATAACTAATAAGATAGATAAATAAAGTGCGGGATTTAGTAGTTAAAGATAATGCATTAATTAATGCGAGTTATAACTTAGATTTAGTAGAACAGCGTTTAATCTTATTAGCTATTGTTGAAGCAAGAGATAGTGGTCGAGGCATTAATGCCAATGATCCATTAGAAGTCCATGCTGAGAGCTATGTAAATCAATTTAATGTTGCAAGACAAACAGCGTACCAAGCGTTAAAAGATGCTTGTAAAGATCTATTCGTACGCCAATTTAGCTATCAAGAAATCAATAAGAGAGGAAATGTAGAAAATGTTTTAAGCCGCTGGGTCAGCGAGATTAGATATATCGATGATGAAGCAACCGTGAAGTTAATATTTGCTCCTGCAATCGTCCCACTTATTACACGTTTAGAAGAGCAATTTACTAAATATGAATTACAACAAATTAGTAATCTCAGCAGTGCGTATGCTGTGCGGTTATATGAATTGTTAATAGCTTGGCGCAGTACAGGCCAAACTCCTATTATTGAACTAGCAGAGTTCAGGAAAAAAATAGGTGTTCTTGATGATGAATATACAAGAATGGGGAATTTCAAAGACCGAGTATTAAATTTGGCTATTGCTCAAATTAATGAACATACAGATATTAAGGTCCAATGTCAGCAACATAAAAAGGGACGTAATATTTCTGGCTTTTCATTTACCTTTAAACAGAAAAAAGTCGTTATAGCTAACAATAAAAAGCAAACTACTCTTGAGATTTTCTCAAAATTTACTGATGCGCAGCGACATTTTTTTGCTAATAAGCTATCTGAGCTTCCAGAAATGAATAAATATTCTCAAGGTACTGAAAGCTACTCGCAGTTCGCAGTTCGAATTTCTGAAATGCTAAAAGATCTACAAAAATTTGAGGAGCTAGTGCCATATCTAGAGAAAGTAGGCTTTAATGCAAAATAAACTTCATGTTTAGATCGGATGGTCATATGAACATCCCTGTACACGTACTGAGGGACACCATTGAACACAACAAAATTCAGCGTTATGGACGCCAGTAAAGCCTTTAAAAAGTCTAGAACAACAATTTATGAAGCTATAAAAAATGGTGAATTATCAAGGGATAGTGATGGACTCATAGACCTATCGGAATTAATAAGAGTTTATGGAAATCCAACTGGTGTTCAGTCCAGTACACGTATTGAACAAGTCCAGAAGGATGCACCTGTACGCATACAGTCCGAGATCGAAAATGTTCTAAAAGATCAGATTACTTTACTTAAAAATCAGTTAGATTTAGCAAATCAAAGAGAAAAGTCTTTGATGCAACATATTGAAGATCTAACTCATAGAATTGAGTTTAAAGGCACCTTAGAACAGCCAAAACAAGAAAATACTAATAAGCTAAATGAATCTACTAATCTAAATATAGCAACAGATCCTCGGCCAGAGATTGAGTCGGACTATGACGCATTGACTACTCCGGAGCAGACGGAAAATAAGCGTATTCCAGTGCCGGAACATGTTGAACCGGAGCAGCCGAAAAGAGGGTGGTTAAGCCGGTTTTTCTTGCCGAATGGCTAAGGGCATTATTCAACTGAGCTAATCAAAAGCGTGAAACATTGCTCAAAGAATAGGCGTGGAACGTGAAAAATCATAAAAAAAGCCCGAACAGGGATGCTCGGGCTATAAACTAGAAACTACAGCGTTGAATTATAAGGATAATTATACAGCATTTCGTATAAAGTGTATTATGTTAATTTTAGAAATTCTTAAATTTTAATAACTTAATAATTTTGATATTATTGATAATTATTCTTACTAATAATTTTTTTAATGAAGATATTAAACAAACTCCTTAGCCTTGAATTAGCAATTGGTTCTTCA
>JASLHF010000005.1 GCA_030152275.1 Acinetobacter sp.
TGTTGCAAAACTTACAGGTACAGGTGCTTGTGTTTTTATTGAAATAAACGATGATATGAATACTGATGAGATTTTAAAAAATTCACCTTGTAAAGCTTACTTGGTCAATAGTTTAAATGAATCACCATTAAATCATTTCAAAGTTTAATGTTAGGGGCGTCGCCAAGTGGTAAGGCACCGGGTTTTGATCTCGGCATCCGTTGGTTCGAATCCAGCCGCCCCTGCCATCAATTTCATCTGTAGATGTATGTATTAAATTTTAGGGGCGTCGCCAAGTGGTAAGGCACCGGGTTTTGATCTCGGCATCCGTTGGTTCGAATCCAGCCGCCCCTGCCATTTAAATTCAATACACACATCAAATTTAGGGGCGTCGCCAAGTGGTAAGGCACCGGGTTTTGATCTCGGCATCCGTTGGTTCGAATCCAGCCGCCCCTGCCATTTCTAGAAAAAAGACATAACAACATACTTTATTATACAGTCAATTTTAACTTGACAAAATACATTAAAAATATTAAAGTTCTGCCGCATTAGGGGAGTCGCCAAGAGGTAAGGCACCGGGTTTTGATCTAGGCATCCGTTGGTTCGAATCCAGCCGCCCCTGCCATTAAATTCACCTGTAGATGTATGTTGTATTAAAGGGGCGTCGCCAAGTGGTAAGGCACCGGGTTTTGATCTCGGCATCCGTTGGTTCGAATCCAGCCGCCCCTGCCATCTATTTCCATACATATCAACCGCCAAGGGTGCTTCATGCCCAATCTTGTCGTTTTTAGTGGAACCGCGCATCCACAATTCGCTCAAAAAGTCGTTAGCCATTTGCACATCCCTTTAGGTGCTGCTTCAGTTTCTACCTTTTCTGATGGTGAAATTGCTGTAGAAATCACTGAAAACGTGCGTGGCAAAGACGTATTTATCGTACAGCCTACTTGTGCCCCAACTAATGATAACCTGATGGAAATCTTAGTTATGGCAGATGCATTGCGCCGCGCAAGTGCAGGCCGTATTACTGCTGTTGTCCCTTACTTCGGTTATGCCCGTCAAGACCGTCGCCCTCGTTCAACCCGTGTGCCAATTACCGCAAAAGTTGTTGCAGATATGCTGACAACTGTGGGCATTGACCGCGTTGTAATGATCGACCTTCACGCCGACCAAATCCAAGGTTTCTTCGATATCCCTGTAGACAACATCTACGGCACGCCAGCATTGCTTGCTGACCTGCGTCAACAGTCACACGACAACCTGATGGTTGTTTCTCCTGACGTTGGCGGTGTAGTCCGCGCCCGTGCTGTTGCAAAACAAATGGGTGATATCGATTTGGCAATCATCGATAAACGCCGTCAAAAAGCGAATGAATCACAAGTAATGCACTTGATTGGTGATGTAAAAGGCCGTGACTGTGTCATCGTAGATGATATGGTTGATACAGCAGGTACTCTTTGCAAAGCTGCTGATGCACTGAAAACTTTTGGTGCACGCCGTGTAGTTGCTTACGCAACTCACCCAGTACTTTCTGGTAAAGCATTAGAAAACTTGAAAAACTCTGTGATCGATGAATTAGTTGTTACAGACACAATTCCGCTTTCAGAAGAAGCTCAAGCTCTTGGCAAGATTCGCCAAGTTTCAGTAGCAAGTATGGTTGCTGAAACAATTCGTCGTATTAACAACGAAGAATCTATTAGCGCAATGTTCGATTCTTATCTATAATATAGCGCTAATTTTTCAAAACCCTGCTATTTGGCAGGGTTTTCTATCGCTGAACTGGTCGAAAGTTCAGCTTAATTAAACTTAAATAGGAATGTCTATCATGGCAAACTTCGTATTAGACGCAGCAGCACGTGAAGAAGCAGTTCAAGGGAAAGGTTCGAGCCGCCGCCTTCGCCTGCAAAACAAAGTACCAGCAATCATCTATGGCGGTGCTGCTGAACCTGTAGCTGTAACTTTAGAACTTCGTCAACTTGTTAAAGCATTAGAAAGCAACGCTTTCTTTGAAGAAGTTGTTGAAATCAAAGTTGGCGACAAAACTGAAAGCGTTAAAATCCAAGCGTTACAGCGTCACCCAGCTAAAAACACTCCAATGCACGCTGACTTCGTTCGCGCGTAAGTGTTGAATGGTGTAAATTAGTGTCAAATCTTTCACTGATTGTCGGTTTGGGCAACCCCGGAAAAGAGTATGCCCAAACCCGCCATAATGCAGGATTCTGGTTCGTAGAACGTCTTGCAGAACAATATGGCATTTCCCTTAAAGCAGACCCTAAATTCAATGGAATTAGCGGTCGAGGCAATATTGAAGGTCAAGACATCCGTCTGCTGTTGCCAACAACCTTTATGAATGCTTCAGGCAAAAGTGTTGTACCCTTCGCAAAATTCTATAACATTGCTCCCGAAGCAATGCTGATCGCACATGATGAACTGGACATGAACCCAGGCGTGATCCGTCTTAAATCAGGCGGCGGTCACGGCGGGCATAACGGTTTGCGCGATATTGTACCGCATACCGGTCCAAATTTTCACCGTCTGCGCATCGGCATCGGCCACCCTGGCTCAAAGGAGCGTGTGTCCGGACATGTGCTGAGCAAAGCGCCAAGCAGCGAGCAAAATCTGATGGATGATGCTATCGCGCATGCCCTTTCCCGCATCAAATTACTGGCCAATGGCGAAATACAGCAAGCCATGAACCAAATCAATGCATATAAGCCAGACTGATCATTCCAAAAATTGTTGAACAATGCATCTTGCCATGATGCTGATTTCAGAGCAAAATGCGCATGCAGTTCGATACTGATTCGGTTCGGCTGATTGTTTTAACCATAAGACACTGATCTTAGGTCCACTCAGGAGACGCTAGCCATGCTATCTCGTTTATTAAAAGCTAAAATTCACCGTTGTGTCGTAACTCAGGCAGAACTGCACTATGAAGGTTCATGCGCGATTGACGGTATTCTGCTGGATTTAGCCGGTATCCGCGAATATGAAGAAATTCATATGTGGAACGTGACTAATGGTAAGCGTTTTACGACTTATGCAATCCGCGGTGAAGAAGGCTCTGGTATCATTTCAGTCAATGGCGGCGCTGCGCTGCAAGCAGACGTTGGCGATTTAATGATTATCGCAACCTTTGGCGACTTTACTGAAGCTGAAGCAAACGCGCATAAGCCGCGCTTGGTTTATGCTAATCCAAACAACACAGTTAACCACACTGCAAACTGCATTCCAGTTCAAGTGGCATAAAACTGCTGTTCAGCCAGGCCGTAAATCTGGCTCAAAATTCAAAAAATCCCGCATCATGCGGGATTTTTTTATTTTGCAAAGATCGTTTTTATTGGTCCTGCTGCACGCCTTGACTCCATGCCTGATACTGTTCACAGTTCAAGCTGCCAAGCTGGCTGTCTGTTAAGCTGGCCAATACGGACTGGCCAGACGGCATGACTTTGAATTCTGCAAAAGCCGCTTTACTGTAACAGCTGGCCAAACCTTCGGCAAAAAGATAGCTGCGAGCTGCCGGATAAAACCGGTTACTGTGAGGCACATGTTTCAGCTGCAGCGCATGCACTGCTCCGCCCTGCGTAAAACCATGCGGTGTAAAGCGTGTTTCAGCCACTCTTCCTTTTGTATCCAGCCGTACATAGGCCAAAGGCAGCGTCGATTGATGCTCTGCATTTGGCAGCGCGCCAGAAGTGAACAGTTCATAATCAAGCGCCATATAATCGCCCTGCAGGATTGACCGCGGATCGACCGGCCGCAGCGACACATAGATGCTTTGCCCTTGCCTTAATACATGTTCACTGCGTCCAACCAGCCCCGCAAATATTGCACAGCTGCATAGCGCAATTACGAGCGGCATCCATTTCCAATACGTTTTCATGCAGAAACCCTCTCATACCGCAGCTGCAATACACTGCCCATGGCCAGCACCACCAGCCCAGACAAAAAGATACTCATGCTTTTCTGCAAAAAACTGACATTTAAACTGTAGTACAGCATCCACAGCAGCGCTATAAGCACAAGCATGCTGACGAGCTGCACAGCGCTATTGCGGTTTGATAATGACCAGGCCCAAACAAGCAGGCATAAAAATATTTCAAAATAACCTAAAACCAGCAATGCTGCTGAAAACAGCAGCCACAACGCCAGCTCAACGTAAGGCAGGCGCTTGGCATAAACCATATAAAAGATGATCCACCAGCCGGCAAACAGCAGCGCTTCTGCCCAAGCTGGCAGCCCAAAGCCGCGGTCTAGGAATCCCGAGAAAAAACTCAGTTGCATCAGGAGCATGCCCTGTCCAACCAGTATCATCATTAAACCGCTCAGCATAAGTGCAGTACGGTATTTCTCATCTATACGCTGCAGCATCAGCGGAATAAACGCATAAATTGCAAAATGCATGAGCGGCCATAGCCAGCTAAAAGCCCCATGTGATACCTGATTTTCATAGACTGCAAACGACAGGCTCAGCAGCAGCATGCCGTAAAATGACAGTAGCTGCAGCGCCAATAAAGCACTGGACAAACGCATGCCATAACAGATTGCGATTAATGGCGGCATCACCAGCATGGCCAGCGATGGACTTTTTGTCAGCCCCAATATTCCGCCATATAAGCCAGCCTGCGCAAAAATAAGCAAACAATACCAAAGCTGGCGTAAAAAATAGCTGGGATTAGGTCTGCGCAGCACGAACAGCGCTGCCGCAAGCGCCACAGCCGCGCTGCATAGAATTCCAGCTGCCGAGTGAAAAAAAGCGGCAACAAAAGCCATCAGCAGCAGCCCAGACAGCCAAGCGCCTATAAACAATGGAATAAAACCGAATTTAGTCTGCGGGAAAAAACTTAAAATAATTTTACTCAGCAGGCCAAAAATAGCCAAACTTATCAACACCAGCAACAGCAAGCCAGCTGTACCCAGATCCAATTTATCCAAGACACCATAGCTGAGCCAAATTAATAGGTTAATGCCAATACCTGCCATGAGCATACTTAATGCCAAGGCATTATTTTTACGGTAATTCCAATAGGCGGTCAGCAGCGGGAGCGTAAATGCGCAGAGCAGGAAAACATATGCATAATCGTGATCGCCAAAGTAAAACAGCATACTCATCACAGAAACCATGCAAATGAGCAGCGTGATATATTTATCTAAACCCAAGTACAAACGCTGGATAAACAGCCAAAGGACGGCCAGCCAAATTTGCAGCGCAATCATCAGCTGCCATTCTGGATAGCCCAATTGATTCGAAGCAAGCATTAGCGTGATACAGCCGGTTATAATGATCAGCACCGTGATACCGCTATTGCGCCGGTAAAGCCACGGCAGCAAAAGCACAGTCCATAGCAAAAACAGCAAATAGCTGTCTGCTCCGGTTTGATAAACTTGCCCAATAACCGCCAGCGACAGCCCAATCATCAGCCCGCAAATGCCGTGCAACGTTTGTATAACCGCTTCACTTTTGACAAACAGCACACTGGCGCCCGCACTGAAAATCAGCAATATTTGCGGAATTGCCAGCTGCAGCGCTCTTGGCAGCATCCACCAGTTGGCTGCCAGCAGGTACAGCACGCTGACGGCGATTAAAATCATGCCGAATATATTCAGCCGATGTAAAAACATGGCTTCATTTAAAATATTGGAGAGTGAAGGCGCATTGGCCGGCTTCAATTTTATCATTAGAATTGATCTCGAATCTCATATCTGGTTCGAAGGTATTAATACTGCTCATACCGCTAATTTTTTATAATGCAGTTGGTTTTATGGCTATTCGCGGGCAAGTATAAATGCAAATGCACAGCTTTTGCATCATATGCCGTGTTCCAGCCGCGATTATAAAATCCTTTGCAGATTTTGTACCTTTTATTGCACTGATTGTGCTATAGAAAGTCTGCATCATTCCAGCAAACAGCGCTATAATCTAAGGACATCGCTTCAGGGCGGGGTGTAATTCCCCACCGGTGGTAAATTTGACGGAGTTTTTAACTTCAGCGCAAACAGCCCACGAGCCAATCGTCAAAACGCGATTTGCAGATCTGGTGAAATCCCAGAGCCGACGGTATAGTCCGGATGAAAGAAGACGACGTCACATCTCTATATCATTGATCATTTTCAATATATATCGTAACGCCACTATTTCACATGTCCTGAAATGTTCAACCGTATCTAAAATTTACGCGAGCGTTTCAATGTCTAGTTTAATACAACCCGAAATTTTCTTTTCTGCCCTTCCACCTGCTGAACAGCGCATGCTGCAAGCTTTGGAAGATATCCGCCAAGGCAAACCTGTACTTGTAATGGATGATTTTGACCGTGAAAACGAAGCCGACCTAATTGTGGCGGCAGAAACCCTCACTGTTGAAACCATGGCGCGCATGATTCGTGATGGCTCTGGTATTGTTTGCCTTTGCTTGACCGATGCCCAAGCCAATCACTTAGAACTTCCTCCAATGGTTGCGGACAACTCCAGCCATTTTAAAACTGCATTTACGGTAACGATTGAAGCCGCTGAAGGCGTGACAACCGGTGTATCTGCAAAAGACCGCACCACTACGGTAAAAGCAGCAATTAAAGATGGTGCTGTTGCAAGCGACTTAAACCGTCCGGGTCACGTGTTCCCGCTCCGTGCTCGTGAAGGCGGTGTATTGACCCGCCGCGGTCATACCGAAGGAACCATTGATTTAGCCCGTTTAGCTGGTTTAAAACCTGCTGGCGTTTTGTGTGAATTGACGAATCCGGACGGTACTATGGCAAATGGCGTTCAAGTATTGGCTTATGCGCAAACCCATCATTTAACTGTGTTAACTATTGAAGAAATTGTGCAGTATCGTTTACAGCACAATATCTAAGCGCTTATTTTTAGATAGACACTCAATAAAAAAGGCTGATTCAATCAGTCTTTTTTATTGAGTGTCTAAGTGAATGACAAAAGACATCCTTTTCAATTAAATAGGATGAAATAAAGACCACTAAATCATGTGCACTTAGCCATTTTCACTAAGCCATTAAAGTACTGTAAATGCCGTACACTGCCACAACCATCAAAATCAGGCCGCACATTGCCAACAACTTTTTATACCAATGCGATTTTGATAAGCGCTGAAATGATACATAGACCAAAGACAGCGTAGCAAAATCTAAGACAATCCAGCTGAGCGTGAGTACGCTTAAACTCAAATTTAGCTGTGGCGTAATGCCGACAAATTGCGGAAAAAACGAGGCAAAGAAAATAATATCTTTGGGATTTGAAATGCCCACCAACAACCCTTGTTTAAAACCGCCCTGCGCCGCTTTTAACTGTATCTCCTGTTCGGCGGATTGGCGAACAGCTTCGCTTAAAATATCGAAGCCAATATAAGCAATATATAAACAGCCAATAATTTTAATACCGTCTAACCACTGCGCATGAATATTCAAAATGCCTTTAAGAATAGCCACCGATAAAACAATTAAAATCAATGATGCGAAGTTAGTGCTCACAATGGTCTGTAACGCTTTTTTATAACCGCCCTGCAAACCTGCACTGGCAACCAAAAGCATCACAGGCCCCGGAGTAGCGATCATGATGATCACTGCAATGCAATATAAAAAGTATTCTGAAAAATTCAACCCGCCGTTCCTTTCACTATTTTCTTGTCACTGTTTTTTGTCAGTATTTTTTTGTCACTGAGTTTCTAAAATAAAGTTCTATCCGCCATTTCAGACATAAAAAAAGAGGACTTAGTCCTCTTCATCCATACTTCGCAGTAAATGCAAACTGATTCCATCAGCGCGTAAAAATGCCAGATCGTAACTCGCGGTTGCCAATGCCAAGACACGCCGCTCAAATTCATCCCACAGCGGCCGAACCTGCTTATAGTGAATACCCAAACCGCTGTCATCGGTAAAATGCCGGTTTTTTTCACACAGCTTTAATCCATGATAAAGCTTGCGCCCTTTACTCGCATCCGGACGTAAACGCACCCGCTTAGACAGTACAAAATTTTCTACATGGGCAACATCTGCATGCGGCAGCATGGGAATTAAAATTTGATCCAGCTGCGCATCCAAGCGGCGCCAAATTGCAGTATGCTGCTCAGGTGTATAAGTATTCCATTTAATCACTTCATGATTAAAACGACGGCAGCCGCGACAGACCGAATCACCAAATACCGTAGAACAACGCCCTGCGCATGGGGTTAACGAGGCAATTCGACGATCAGTACTCAAAACCGGCTCCCTTCAATCAAAAACGTGCCCAAAACTTGGGATCGGCATGACTATACACGCTAAAACTGCTGAAATGAAGCCATGATCAAATGTCTGCGCAAAAGCCCGTGGATTACTCGCTTATTCATACAAATCACGTTAGAATATGCGCCTTAAATTTTATCCTGTTTATTCATTTGGAGTACTCCATGAACGCTACTGTAGAACAGCTTGCACCTGTAGAACAGCAAGCGACCTCTGGTTGGGTTGTTGCCGCACTTTATCAATTCAAAGAAGTTCAAGATCCTGCTGATCTTCAACAACGTCTTTTAGACTTGGTAAAAACCATCAACCTATGCGGTACTCTAATTGTGGCAGGCGAAGGCATTAACGGTACTGTTGCCGGCGACCGTAAAGCCGTTGATATCATTAAACAATTCCTTCTTGATGAAGGTTTTACTTCAATGGAATATAAAGAATCACACAGTGATGACAAACCATTCCGCAAAATGAAAATCAAGCTGAAAAAAGAGATCGTAACTTTAGGCGTGGAAGTTAAACCGCGTGATTTAGTGGGTCACTATCTTGATCCGAAAGAATGGAACGAACTGATTGCACGTGATGACGTGATTCTGATTGATACACGTAATGACTACGAATATAAAGCCGGTACGTTTAAGGGTGCAATTGACCCGAAAACTGAAACTTTCCGTGAATTCCCAGACTATGTGAAAAAAGAACTCGAACAGCATAAAGACAAGAAAATTGCGATGTTCTGTACAGGCGGTATTCGCTGTGAAAAATCAACTTCATTGCTGTTACAAGAAGGCTTCAATGAGGTGTACCACCTCAAAGGCGGTGTACTTAAATATTTAGAAGAAACCCCTGTTGAAGAAAGCATGTGGGAAGGCGAATGTTTCGTATTTGATGGCCGTACTGCTGTGAAACACGGTATGGAAGAAGGCGAAAACATCAAATGTCACGCTTGCGGTTGGCCGCTGGTTCCTGCCGAAGTGGAACTGCCAAGTTATGAACATGGCGTGTCATGCAAATACTGTATTGATAAAACTTCTGAGCAGCAAAAAGCTGGCTTCCGTATGCGTCAATCACAAATCGTAGCGGCAAAACGTAAACGCCTATAATTGCACAAGTGTAAAGTTTTATAAAAAAGCCCTCATGTTGAGGGCTTTTTTTTACTCAATATCCACAATAGATATAAATAGTGACAAAAATCACAATATCAAAACTATTTGACTACTGTGACTCTACGATAAGCTATCAACACGACAGCAATTTCTATTCATAGAAAAATCATACAGATAATTAATTCATGAATATTCAGTGAAAAAGGATAGCCTAAAATGCCAAAAATAATACAAACACATGTACGTGAACATTTTGCCGTACCCTTTAAACCTCAAGATAAAAATACTCATCGCACGCAGACATTGTTGAACAGCAGCAGCCAGCTGAAACATAGGCTCAATCAGCAATCACATATCTTTATTGTCGCTTTAGGCGCTTTGATTGGTGCGCTCATTGCAGCTTGCATTGCCTACCATTTACAAATTAATGCTGAGAATTTACTGCTATTGAGCTTGATTCCTTGTGCAGTGCCTTACTTGCTTCGCCAAGTGTATATCCACACTTTGTCACAAATGCACACTGAACAGATGGACTCCTGAATCATCGGCCAGCACGACTCACAATTACCGCGTCTATGTACAAGATAGCGAAATCACAAAGCTAAATTATAGCTGCTCTATTCCTTCATGCTTAAAATCTGCGCTGTTCAACCCAACATGCACGGCGCAATAAGCAATAAATTGACACCGTTCCAAAACTATAAAATCATCTGCTGTGCCTCTAAAAATAAGCCGCCTTTAATCAAAAATTAAAAACAAATGATAAAAAGGAAAATAAACATTGATACTTTAGGTGCATGAATTTACAAATATAATTCTCCAATTTTGCACCAGATGATTTGACAGCTGACACACTGTTTTACTTTACCTCCACAACCGAAACGCATAGGATAAATACACCGCAGTTTAAGCTTTGCAGAATGAACTTAACCGAATGGATTTTGTCCGTCATGGAACAGCTGGGCTATTTAGGCATTGCCCTCCTGATGTTTTTGGACAATATTTTCCCGCCAATTCCTTCAGAAATCATTATGCCCTCTGCCGGCTATACTGCCTCACGGGGACAGCTTTTATTCAGCGGGGTCATCGTTGCCGGAAGTATAGGTTCACTGGCAGCAGCAGCTGTGCTGTATTGGATTGGCTATTTATTTAAACCCGAAGCCATTTACCGCTTTACTGGCCGCTACGGCAAATACCTATTTATCAAAGTGTCTGATGTAGAAACCGCACTCCGATGGTTTGAGCAATATGGACACCGCGTTGTGTTTTTTGGACGCATGGTGCCTGCAGTGCGCTCCTTAATCAGTATCCCAGCAGGCATGAGCCGTATGCCATTTTGGAAGTTCATGCTGTACAGCAGCTTGGGTACAGTCATTTGGACAACCTTTTTAGCCGCAGTGGGTTTTTACTTCGGAGAAAATCAGGCGCTGATGCATGATATCTTCAGTAAAATCGGCTATGCCATTTTAACGCTGGCAGCAGCTGTAATTTCTGTGCTGTACTGGCGTCATAAGCGCCGTAAAAGCGCCCAACGCTAAAGATAAATTCCTAAGCGCAGGCGCCTCAAATCTTCTTGCCCACATCCATTCCCATGAGGCAGCTCTGCTGTCTGCATAACTCTTCAAATCATGCCCTTGACTGTGCTTTCAATTTTTACATTTTTAAAATTTATCAATGCTTTGCAGCCCGAACGCTGCATACAACTCAATAGCATCCGTTCTGCTAAAAATGCAGTGCATGATCATGTGCATAAGATTAAACAAACAAATGCAATACAAGTGAAATATCAGGCCTTCCCATAAAAAAGAGGTGATTCACATGTCAGAACTAAATCAAGAACATATTGACCGCGAAACCGCAAAACACCTTTCTAAAGCAGAAAAAAAACGGCTAAACGTTGATCTGCTTAGCGGAGAGACCGGCGCACATCCACTTGGCACTGGCATCGGTACCGGCGGAGGAGCAGCTGCCGGCGCTGTAGGCGGTCCAATAGGCGCCTTAGTTGGCGGGGCAGTGGCGAGATGGCGGTCTGACAAGTAAACCCGCTGCCGAAGCAGCCAATCCAACACAGAAGGATTTATATTGGCGCGAACACAGCACTGTGACACCCAATTATAGTCAGGCCCGAAACACCTATTCAGACCTAGATTATGAGCGGGATTACCGCCATGCTTACCGGCTCGGGTATGAAAACCGCGCGCCTTATGAGGCCCATACCCGCTTTGAAGATGCTGAAGCTGATTTAAAAGCAAAACGAGAACACATGAAAGGTGAATCACGCTTGAGCTGGGAAGAAGCAAAACTTGCAGCCCGAGATGCATGGGATCGCGTTAGTCACTAACTGAATTTTTTCAGCGGTATAAAAAAAAGCGCCATTTAAGCGCTTTTTTATGCTGCATCAAAATTAATTTGGTGTGTGATACATCAAATACAATTCATTCAGATTATCTGGAATTTCTTCGGCAAGCTCATCCATCAGCTGGCCATTACGGCGGAAGGTTTCCATTTGCGGATCTTCTTCATCAATACCGCTGAACACCATAATCGGCAACGTTAAATCAACTAGCTGTTCTTCAAATTCGTCAGTAAACCAGGCGTCTTCGTTTAAGAACATTGCGTCGACAAAGCCCACGCTCCAGTCACCTAAGCTTGATTCAACCTCAGCTTCTTCAATTTCAAAAGGAAACTCAATTCCTTCTTCATTCGCCAAGTTTTGACGAATGGATTCAAGCCATGCTTTAACTTGCGCAATAATTTCAGCCGGCACTTTTTTCTGATTGTTATCAAAAAGCTCGTCCAGCCATTTTGAAAATGCTGGGCCAACCGCGATTGCGCATAAAAAACCGTGAGTTGCAGCAAAATCTAGACCGTGTTCATTGTCATCACCGTCAAGATATTCACTCAATAGGTCTAAATCTAAAGCACTCATTTCACATCCAAACTTAGAAACTTAAAAGCGTAGCATAGCATTTTCATCGCCAGCACAGAATCAGATTTTATTCGTCATCGTCATCCAAATCATCATCGTCGAAATCATAATCAAATTCTTTTAATTCTCGCTCTAAGCGGCGCTGCGCCAGCAGATCATCAATCAGGCGGCGTTTTTCCAATGATTCCTTTGCACTTATTTTGCTGCCGGCTTCATCGAAATTAACGTCATCATCACTGTAGCTATCATCTAGTTCAAAATCTGTCGAAGACACTAAAACTACCTCATAATGAAAAATGTGAATGGTCCTAGCCGCTATTTATATGGGTTCCAGAACCTTGTCAAGTTTTATTTGCATTTATCGCATTTAATTTGAATTTTGGTCTTTATTTTTAACCATTTTCTATGGCATGATATAATCCACCCTGCGTCTTTTCAGTTTGATGACTTTTAATCACTGAATTTATCAACTGATTCTAAGTTAATTTCAGTCATCCAGTTGGCCTGCAAATACCGCCAGCACTGCCTGAACATGATTTGTCAGACTTGAGCGCGCATGGGCTGAACTTGAAAACAACAAATTCATCCCCATCTAAATCACTGAATTTATATTTTAATATTATTTTGTCAGACAGCAAAAGCTGTACCCTCTGATGAAATAAGCAAGCTATTCACAGATAAATTTACGAAGCGAATTGTGCTAAAATGCACGGTTTTTTAATGCCACAGATTCAACGAAGAGTAAGCAAAAGATGAGCGATATGACTTCCCCTACTTCCCAAGTAGCGGCTCTGATTAGCCGAGGCAAAGAGCAAGGTTACCTAACTTTCGCCGAGGTTAACGATCATCTCCCGGACTCGATCACGGAAAGCGAGCAGATTGAAGATATCATTCAAATGCTCAACGACGTTGGTATTCCAGTGCATGACCGCGCGCCTGAATCTGATGACGCGATGTTTGAAGGCAGCAATGAAGCAGCAGATGAAGTTGCAGAAGAAGAAGCTGCTGCCGTACTGGCGTCGGTAGAAAATGAGCCCGGCCGCACCACAGACCCAGTGCGCATGTATATGCGTGAAATGGGAACTGTTGAGCTGTTAACACGCGAAGGCGAAATTAGTATTGCAAAACGTATTGAAGAAGGCATCCGTGATGTACTTCATTCAATTGCTTACTGGCCAAATGCCGTTGAAGTCGTGCTGCAAGAATACAAAGACTATGAAGCCGGCGAGCGCCGTCTGGCAGATATTCTTTCAGGCTATTTAGACCCTGAAACAGATGAAGAAATTCCCGAAGTATTGGAAGAAGAATCTGAAATTGAAGAAGAAGACGCTTCGTCTGCGAAATCAGCCAAAGATGTAAAATTGGATGATGACGATGAAGAAGAAGAGTCTGAAAGCGATGACGATTCTGAAGGTGATTCTGGCCCAGACCCTGAAATCGCGAAAGCGCGTTTTACTGAACTGGAAAATGCCTGGATCAATACCAAAACCGCTATTCAAAAGCACGGCCGTAACAGCAAAGAAGGCGCAGAAGCGCTTGAAGCTCTGGCCTCTGTATTCATGATGTTTAAATTCACACCGCGCCTGTTCGATATTATTTCTGAACTGATTCGCGGCACACATGACCAGATCCGTACTTCTGAACGTGAAGTGATGCGTTACGCAATCCGCCGCGGCCGTATGGACCGTACACAGTTCCGTACCTCATTCCCAGGGCAGGAATCGAATCCTGCATGGTTAGATGAACAGATTGCAAAAGCGCCAGCTGATCAGCGCGGCTACTTGGAAAAAGTACGTCCAGATATTCTGGCATTCCAGCAAAAAATCGCAGATATTGAAAAAGAGCTGAATTTAAACGTTAAAGAAATTAAAGATATTTCTAAACGTATGGCGGTTGGTGAGGCAAAAGCCCGCCGCGCCAAAAAGGAAATGGTAGAAGCGAACTTACGTTTGGTTATTTCGATTGCGAAGAAATATACCAACCGTGGTCTGCAATTCCTTGACTTAATTCAAGAAGGCAACATCGGCTTGATGAAAGCGGTAGACAAGTTTGAATACCGCCGCGGTTATAAGTTCTCGACTTATGCAACGTGGTGGATTCGTCAGGCCATTACCCGTTCGATTGCCGACCAAGCGCGTACTATCCGTATTCCAGTACACATGATCGAAACCATCAACAAGATCAACCGTGTATCGCGTCAGCTTCTGCAGGAAATGGGCCGTGAACCGACACCTGAAGAATTGGGCGAACGTTTGGAAATGGACGAAGTTAAAGTCCGTAAAGTGCTTAAAATTGCCAAAGAGCCGATTTCGATGGAAACGCCGATTGGTGATGATGAAGATTCGCATTTGGGTGACTTCATTGAAGACAGCAACATCACTTCTCCAGTGGATGCTGCAACTTCAGAAGGCCTAAAAGAAGCAACGCGTGAAGTGCTTGAAAACTTGACTGAACGTGAAGCGAAAGTCTTGAAAATGCGTTTTGGTATTGATATGCCAACGGATCATACTTTAGAAGAAGTAGGTAAACAGTTTGACGTAACACGTGAACGTATTCGTCAGATTGAAGCCAAAGCATTACGTAAATTACGTCATCCTTCTCGTTCTGAGCACTTGCGTTCATTCCTAGAAAACGACTAATTTCCCAAGCACATTGGGTGGACTTGAAAAACATTTTCTTGCCACCATTATGTACTTAAGAGAATCACAAAGCCTGCACTTTTGCAGGCTTTGTCCATCATTTGAGGTGAACTATGATAGACCGCACTCCATCTCGCGAACTCCGTGAAGATCTTTGGGTATTTCCAATGGACTACCCAATTAAATTGATCGGTAATGCCGGGTTAGAATTACACGGTGCTGTCGTAGAAATTTTAGTGAAACATTTTCCGAACTTCGACGAAGCAACTTTAAAAGTTCAGCCTTCTCGTACCGGTAAATATCACTCAATTACTGCGCAGCTTCGTTTCGAAGAGCTTGAACAAGTGCATGCGCTTTATGCTGACTTAGCCGCTTGTGAACATATTCGCACTGCGCTGTAATTTTGCAAATATTGATTTTAAAAACACGCTTTCGGGCGTGTTTTTTTATGCCTGTTTGACACCTGCAGTACAAGAATTTCAGCACAATACTCCCCTATTTTTCAGTCAATTCATTATAATGATTTGATAAAATTTGATAGAAAAAGGACGCGTTTGCGTGACTGAGACTGTTCAAAAACCTGAATTAATTATCCGCCAGTACAATCAACTGACTCCGTATGAAGACCGTTTCTTAGAAATGAAAACGCTGACCGAACAGCGCGATGAACATACTCCTGATGAATTGTGGATTTTGCAGCACCACGATGTGCTGACTCAAGGCCAAGCCGGCAAGCCTGAACATATTTTAATGCACAGCAATATTCCTATTGTGCAAACTGACCGCGGCGGCCAAGTGACGTGGCATGGTCCCGGCCAGCTGGTGGCTTATTTCATGTTTGACTTGAACCGTTTAGGCTGGAATGTGCGTACACTGGTGTCTTATGCTGAAAATTTAATGATCGAGCTGCTTAAAAAATATGGCATCGAAGCTTATGCCAAACCTGATGCACCCGGTGTCTATGTAGATGAACGTAAAATAGGTTCATTAGGCTTTAAAATCCGTAAAGGCCGCTCTTATCATGGTTTAGCTTTAAATATTGATTGTGATTTATTTGGCTTTCATACCATTAACCCATGCGGTTATGCAGGTTTGGAAATGGTGCGCATACAGGATTTACTAGAAAATTATCCTAAATTTGAGAACTTATGCACCGATATCATTGAAACATTTAAAAACAGCGGTTACTTTAAAGACATTCAAGTCGAGCAGCGATAAAGCTTTTGCTTTCAGAATGAAAATAAATTAGAGTATTTACTCTAAACCTATAATATACAAAAAAGGGATGATGGCGTGATAACAGCAAATTCTGTTAAGCCCGCTTTACAGCAAGCCTATGTCAAACTCATGATGGATGTGATTGGCAGAGGCTTGGTCATGGCGAGCCAAGTTGATGAAGAAGTACAGCAGGAAGTCGCTAAATTTCCAGTCCATTTTACACTGTCGATGAAAGTTTTCCCGCATGGGCCAGCTTTTACAGTGCGCGTAACTTCCAGAAAACAGCTGGAACTGGTTCCAAATTTAGCAGTCAAGCCAGACCTGACTGTGACATTTAAACATTTAAGCCATGCATTTTTAGTTTTTTCATTTCAGGAAAGCACTGCGCAGGCATTTGCCAATGACCGCATGGTTGCAGATGGTGACGTATCTTACGCTATCCGCCTTGTACGCTGCCTGAATAAAATGGAAGCGCTGATTTTGCCAAAACTGGTAGCTGAACTGGCTGTTAAAGAATATCCAAATGATTTAAGCCTAAAAGAAAAATTGACCGGCGCTGCCAATATCTATTTAAAAGTGGCCCAATCTTATTTAAAACGGAGCGCCTAAGCTATGGCTAAGCCTTATTACGAATTTTTTTGTCCGGTTAAAGTGATTGCAGGCCATGCCGCTTTAGAACATATTCCCTTTGAACTGGCAGCGCTAGGCGCTTCACGGCCAATGATCATTACAGATAAAGGCGTGCGCAGCAATCAGCTGCTGGCGCCAATTGAAGCCGCTTTCGCCTCAACAGATGCTGTGATTGGCTGTATTTTTGATGATGTTCCTCCAGATTCTAGCTTAGAAACAGTACGCAATGCAGCACAGCTATACCGTGAAAATAAATGTGACGCCATTATTGCTGTTGGCGGCGGTTCGGTTATTGATACCTCAAAAGCTACTAATATTTTAGTTTCCGAAGGCGGTGATGACCTGCTGAAATATTCAGGCGCGCACAATCTGCCTAAGCCGCTGAAACCATTTTTTGTGATTCCAACCACATCCGGTACTGGTTCGGAAGTCACCATGGTTGCAGTAGTGTCAGACAACCAAAAGAACGTCAAAATGCCGTTTGCGTCTTACTATCTGATGCCGCATGCTGCAATTTTAGATCCGCGCATGACCCAAACACTGCCGCCGCATTTGACTGCGATGACTGCAATGGATGCCCTCACCCATGCTGTAGAAGCCTACACCTGTCTGGCGGCTAACCCTATTTCGGATGCATACGCAACGGCTGCGGTAAAAAAAATCAGCACTAATTTATTTCAAGTACTGGATAATCCATCCGATGCGGCTGGACGCTTAGAGCTGGCGCAAGCATCAACCATGGCCGGTATTGCATTTTCAAATTCTATGGTCGGCTTAGTGCATTCGCTGGGCCATGCATTGGGTGCAGTAGCGCATCTGCCGCATGGGCTGTGTATGAATCTGTTCCTGCCCTATGTGCTCGAATTTAATAAAGAAGTAAACGGCGACAAGCTGGCAGAACTGCTGCTGCCTTTAGCAGGTGCAGATATCTACGCGCAGACTCCTGCGAACTTGCGGGCAGATAAAACCATTGCTACCATTTTAACCATGCGTGACCGTCTGTTTGCATTAACCAAACTGCCGCGCACATTAAATGAAACCGGCAAGGTGTCTGAAAGTCAGTTGGATGAAGTTGCCGAGAAAGCGCTGAATGACGGTTCGATTATTTACAACCCGAAAGAAGCGAGTCTAAAAGATTTAAAAACAATCTTAGAAAAAGCTTGGTAATTACTGAAAAATAAGCGATTATAGCGAAAATTAAAGCCTGATGTTTTTTTAAGCATCGGGCTTTTATCTTGCTTGGAATAAGATCACTCAATTTTTAAGCAAACTGGCATATTTCCTGCTAAAAAATCTTAAAAAGTTACTGACAAAAGGCGCCGTTTTGGAGTAGATTGGCGCGCTTTTGCATTAAACACAGGGGGGACCGTTCGTCTCAAACGGTCCTTATGAACATGACTGATCCTTGATCAACGATTAAGAGGATAACGCCGTTGACAAATATCTCTGGGACTCAATCGGCAGCTAAACTGCAAAAAACACTTGGGCTATGGCATATCATTATTATTGGTTTAGCCTATATTCAGCCTATGACCCTATTCGATACATTTGGTTTAGTATCTGAAGAAAGTCATTTTCATGTGCCGACGTCCTACATTATTGCCTTAATTGCAATTTTGTTCACTTCAATCAGCTACGGCCACATGATCCGCCGCTACCCGTCTTCGGGATCTGCATATACTTATGCGCAAAAATCCATTCATCCTAATGTCGGCTTCATGGTCGGCTGGTCGTCATGGCTGGATTATTTACTTTCGCCAATGGTCAACATTATTTTAGCCGTAATTTATTTGGAAGCTTTATTCCCGGCGGTAAACCATTGGGTTTGGGTGATTGTGCTGACGGCATTTATGACCGGCGTCAACTTGCGCGGCGCGCGTTTCGTAGCGAACTTCAACAGCTTGATTGTTTTGGTTCAGCTGATTGTTATTGGGGTATTTACTTGGCTGGTATACAGCAAACTGCAGGCCGGCTTTAATGCTGACGGCCCAATTACTGCAGAAAGCCGCTATCAGTTATGGAGCTTAGAACCTTTCTGGAATGAATTGACTGCCGTTGGCCCGCTGATTACCGGCGCAACCCTGCTGTGCTTCTCATTCACAGGTTTTGACTCTTTAAGCTCACTGGCTGAAGAAACCAAGGATACAGAGAAGACCCTGCCTAAGGCAATCTTCTTAACTGCGCTCATTGCGGGTGTGATCTTTATTATCAGCACCTACTTTATGCAGCTGTATTTCCCTTCTGCGCCGGGCACATATTTCAAAAATATTGCCGAAACACAGCCTGAAATTCTGCTATTAGTCGGCGGTTCACTGTTCCAATCTTATGTTTTGGCATTTGCGATTATAACTGTAATGGCTTCGGGCATTTCCGCGCATGCAGGTGTGTCACGCTTAATGTATGTGATGGGCCGTGATGGCGTCATCAACAAAAAAATATTCGGACATATTAGCCATAAAAGCTTTACACCGTCCTACAATATTTTAATTGTTGGCGCAGTGGCTTTAACCGCAGGCTTTATGAATCTGGATATTGTTATCTCGATGATCAGTTTCGGTGCACTGACCGCATTTACATTCGTGAACTTGTCAGTCATTTCACGTTACGCCCTGCGTGACGGCCGCACAAAAAATCTGAAAGACATTTTCAGCTTTGTGGTTGTGCCGCTGCTGGGCTTTATCAGCATTTTCGCTATGTGGCTTGAAATTGAAGAAACAGCGCTTAAATTCGGCTTATGGTGGGCGATGTTCGGGATATTGTACTTAGGTTATAAAACCAAAGGTTTCAAACACCCTGCACCGCAGCATAATGAGTTTGATGACTCGCATTAATACAGTCATCTACACAGTAAAAAAAGGCGCTTTAAGCGCCTTTTTTATGGATAATGCTTTAAATAGCTGCAGACAAATCTGCAGATTGATCAGCCGTGCTTAACGCAGGCGGCAGTTAAAGCCCATGCGGGTATCTACAATATTATGTTTATAGCCTAGCCCCTGAATGAACTGATTTCTGTCCTGCAGCTGTTTCTGATCCGCTTCAGGCAGGCGCAGTTTATTCTGCAGCGCCAAATTATAAGTTTCATTCACAACATCCTGATAAATGCCGCAGACTTCCTGACGTTTTGGCTGCTTTAATATGCGCCCAGACCATGTCCGTTCAAAATCTTCTGGCTTTAATGTTTTTCCCCAAGCCTCAATACGCTGATTTTGACGGTCACGCAGCTGCTGTATACCCTGTTCAATTTCTGCTTTGGTCATCGGCTGAACTGCTGCTGGCGGCGCTTCGGCTTCAGTCGGCAATGCAGGAACAGTCGACGGCTGCACCACAGGTGCAGCTGAAATTGGCGCTGCTGGTTCAACAGCCCACCCTGCTGTGCTAAAAATCAACAATGCAAAGGGACTTAAAATTCTGAGTAATGGTGACTTTTTCAAACCTTGAGCCTTTTTCTATCATTATGTTTTGTTTATACACATTTTTAATGCGGCGCTAAAGCGCTTCAGCTTTCATCATACAAAATAATGCTCCAACTGGACAGCCAGAACTAAAAAACCGCCATTTTAGGCGGTTTGTAGTACAAATTGTACATCTAAGCACATCAAGGATTTACTCTAGGGATTCATTCCAGCGTTTTAAAACCCTGCTGGCGCCAAGCTTCATACAAAATCACCGCAGTTGCATTAGACAAGTTTAAGCTGCGCGAATTAGGCGCCATTGGCAAGCGAATCCAATGTTCTTTGGGGAACATCATGCGCACATTTTCAGGCAGGCCACGGGTTTCCGGCCCCATCAGTAAGGCTACAGGACGATTCAGATTTGAAGTATGCGGTGTTTCAAAACCTTTGGTGGTTAGTGGATAAACCGCATCTATTTCAATGCCTTTTTCCTTTAAATGAGCCAAGCAGTCTGCAAAATTTTCCCACACATTCATGTGTGCCCATTCGTGATAATCCAATCC
>JASLHF010000010.1 GCA_030152275.1 Acinetobacter sp.
TTTTTAGACGGAGCCGCCGGACATAAAGCGCTGATACAAAATGATCAGATTCACCCGAATGCCAAAGCCCAGCCGATTTTATTAAACAACGCCTATCCTTATATTAAAGGCGCGCTGTAAAAGCCCAATGAAAACGGTAAAAGCGCAGCAGCCAGAATGATAAAAAAGAAAAGGCGCTCAAGATGAGCGCCTTTTTTGAAATTTGATGGTTTTAAATACTGTGCTTAAAAATCGTAAAAAGTAACTTCACCAGTTTCCAGCGAATATTCTGCGCCAACCACTTTCAACTTGCCCTGCGCGATCAGGTTTTCCAGCACTGCCGAACCATGACGGAGCTGATTGACGGATGCAAAAACATTAGAGCGCACAGCATGCATCGACAGTTTATCCAAATCATCTTTCAGTTCTGTCTGCATCAGGATTTCAACCGATGGACGCACACGGTTGACAATAGACATCAAATTGGCGGAAGGTGGCGTTGCCGGATTGGTCAGCGCTTCAATGGTGGAATGAATCGCGCCGCAGTGCGTATGGCCCAATACAATCACCACTGGACAGCCAAAGCTTTCCGCTGCGAACTCAACACTGCCAACTTGTGACGGAGCAACAATATTGCCTGCAACACGGATGACAAATAAATCGCCCAGACCTTGGTCAAACACCATTTCTGCAGGCACGCGCGAATCAGAACAGCCCAGTACAATTGCAAACGGCTCTTGGCTTTCGGCCATTTCTGCACGCTGCTGATGCGTCAAAAGCTTAAGATGCTTAGTTTGACCATTAACAAAACGTTCGTTGCCCTTTTTTAATCGATCTAAAGCTTCTTCTGCTGTTAGCATGTTCTTCTATCCTGATTTGAAGTTGGAATATTTTAATGCGCAGCTTTTTGATTGTCACTTGCAAAAACAATTGCAGTTCAGATTTTCTTCTTCACTTAAGACGAAGTTTCAAATTTTAAGCAGTCAGTCCAACCTTGCTGCTCTTTTGTACATTAGAGCGGCCTTCAAAACCTGTATAGCCAGCAAGCTAAGAGCCATATCAAGTCAGAAAATGCCAGTCGGTTCATGAATTTCGTCTGAAAAAAATTAGTTTTTACGATACAGTTCACATTACGCGCTGGCACTTTCGACCGGTTCAAATAAGCTTAACGTGACAATTTATACATTTTCTCTAAAATATTAATGAAAATGATTTCGATTAGACACACAGGCTAATTCAGATAATTGTTCAATAAATGTAATAACAAATTGCTGCGATGTTTAAGGGGTTGCGTGAATTCATGAAAGGATTAAATTCAGCTTGGCGTCATGCTGTAAAAATAACTGGTGTATGTTTGCCCCTGCTGTGCGGAACGCCAGTTTATGCAGCAGGCAACGCGCAGCTGACTCCTGCCGCAGCGCAGACTTTGCAAAACTATTTAGTTCAAGAACGCAAAGCCGCTGGATTAATCTCAAAAACTGTTCAGGTCGGCAACGTTACTTGGAGCTATAACGAAGGCGGTTCACGTGCAAATCCATCTATTTTGCTCATTCATGGTCTAGCCGGAAACCGTGACAACTGGAACAAAGTCGCACATTATTTAACCCCATATTACCATGTCATTATTCCTGATTTGCCGACCAACGGCGATACTAAAGTCCCAGAAAATTTTGATATTTCAGTACCTAACGTCACTGAACAGCTGCGCCAGTTTGCAGAAAAAATTGATATTGAAAACAAACTGAATATTGCCGGCCATTCTTTAGGCGGTTCTATCGCGACCGTCTACGCTGCGCAATACCCATTTGACACTCAAAGTTTATTTCTGCTGAATAGCGCAGGCATTTATAGGCATGCCGATACCCTATACAGCAAAAATCCATCTTCACTGAAACGGCTCATCGTATCTAAACCCGGCGACTTGGATGGAGTGATGCATCAGCTCATGCAAAACCCGCCTGCTGTTCCACTCAAGCTCAAAAAAGCGCAGGAAAAAATGCTGATTGCGCAGTCCGCTCAAACCAGCAAAATGATTGATCAGATTGTGACACTAAACCGCATTTATACGCCGGATTCCTTTGCCCGGCTGACCAAGTCCGTTGAGGCGCCGACCTTAATTTTATGGGGCAAGCAGGATAAAATTATTAATGTAGAAGCGGCAAATGAGTTAAAAACTTTATTGAAACGTGCTGAAGCACCTGTCATTCTTAACAATGTCGGCCATATGCCGCTCATCGAGGCCGAAAAAGAAGTCGCGAATTGTTATTTGCCTTTTTTAGCCAAAAGCCAAAAATTTAAAAATCCGCTTACGGATAAACTTATTCCACTCAACTGATTCACCGGTTTTGCAGCAAAGCCGGCTATTAAGGACCGCATGCAAAAAAATCCGATGATCGAGCAGCTGATAGATGCTCATCTTACTTTTTTAGACCAGACCTTTACGCAGCCGGCTGCTGTTCAAACCGAATTTCTTAACTTTTATCAATGGTTCAGAAAGCAGCCGCTGCAGAATCTGTGGGCATTTGAACAAATCAGCGGTCTAATTCAGAAACAGATTCTGCAAACGCCAGCCAGCAGTTTTTTAGTTGAACAGATTGCAGAGCATATTAAATTCGCTTTGGTACATCCGGCTAATGATACCGCGAAAATCGCCGATATTATTCCGGTGCTGACTGTAGATAAAATCGCGCAATATGTAGCCAGCAAGAGCGGCCACCGCCAGCGCCTGATCAAAACCATGGTGAACAATCCGGCATTTTCCGCCATGATCAGCCAGCTGATTCAGCATTCGATCCAAGATTATTTGGACAACTCCCTTATTGCGAAAAGCGTTCCAGGCGTTTCACGCTTTATGAAAATGGGAAAATCGGTTCTGGAAAATGTCACCGACACCAATCTGGACAGCGCAGTCAGCAAATATTTGCAGAAGAATATCTTAAAGCTCAGCCAAATGAGTGAAAGCGTGCTGAATCAGCACTTTGATGACCAAAAACTGTATCATTTTCAAGCCAATCTATGGCACAAAATTAAGGCTATGCCGGTGTCTGTGCTTAAAAATTATATTGAAGTACAAGACTTGCCGCATACGGTTGGGCTGGGTGCAGAAATTTGGGATTACATCCGCCAAAGCGATTATTTGAAACAGCAGGTGCATGACGGCGTATATGCGTGGTACATCCGCAATCAGGAGCGCCCTTTTGATTTGCTGCTGCGCGATTTAAATATTGATGAAGCGCTGATTCAGCATGAATTGCAGGATCTGCTTTATCCCGTCATACAGCAGATGATCGCTTCAGGATACCTGCGCGAACGCGCGCGCCATTATTTGGAACAATTCTATTATTCTTTGGAAACCTTAAATATTTTAGGTATTCAATCTTAAAAGCTGATTTGTAAAAAACTGAGATGTAAAAAAAAGCCGCGATTGCGGCTTTTTATGATTTTAGCTTTAATTCTTCTCACTTAGAACTGATATTTCAGGCTGGCATAGTAAGCGCGTCCCGGTTCGTTATAAGTTTGGTTAACCGATTTATCACGTAACTTTTGTTCATCAAATAAGTTATTAATGCCTAAACGTCCACTCAAGTTATTGCTAAATTTATATCCCACATTGATACCCGCAATACCATAACTTTTAACACTATCTAATGTCAGACCATCCTTATTTTCCAAACTGGTTTCTGCAAATTGACGCGGTTTCTGGCGTCCATATTGTGTATATACAAAGTTTGTATCTAATCGATCAGTAATCTCGTAATTTAAGATAGAGTTAATTGTGTAATTTGGAATAATTGATAAAGGATTGCCTGTACGTTTATCCTCCGAGTTAATCATATAAGTCACATTATTGGTCCAAGAAATATCTCCCCAGTCCAATGTAATACTGCCCTCAACGCCTTCTACTAATGCTTTTGGCGTATTCATCCAACGTAATACGTTATAGGTTGTACCCGCGATCTCGATTTGTTCCAGCATAGTATCGCCAGCGACAATTTTATTTTTATAATCGTTGCGGAACCATGCAAAACTTGCATTTACGATGTCTTTTTCAAATTGCACGCCCAGTTCTTTATTAATCGAAGTTTCTGGCTTTAAGTCTGTATTACCTTGCAATAAACATTGGCTTAAACCAATAGGACACCCATTCCCTTTAGTGCTTAATAGATAGCCTTCAGCATTTTGGTATAAATTGGGAGCTTTATATGCTTGAGCGATGCCACCTTTCAAGGTCCAATAATCACCAATTTTTTGGGTGATATTTAAGCTTGGACTCCAATTGTCGCCGGACTTGCTATGGTTGTCATAGCGCAAACCGACAACTAAATCAGTGCTATCCGTTAGGTTAATGTTGTTTTCAACATAAGCTGATGCAATTCTCGAATCCATTTGTGACCGGTCGCCTGAAGTTAAGGCATCACCAAAACCGCCCTCGCCTGCTTTTGTATTCACAGTATCGGTAAATTCGTCTTCAATCCATTCTGCACCCAAAGTTAAAACTTGTGGCGCGTACCACTCCAATGGAATATTTACTTCGGTATTAAAACGTATCGTTTCAAGTACAGAGGTTTCTTTATTCTCTAAACTATTAATCTGTCCTTCTGTACTCCCGCCAGTACCTTCTGGTAAACGCTTATTTTTTGTTTTATCGTACTGCGCAATAAGCTTACTATCGCCCCACTCCCAACTGCCTTCATGGGTTAAAGCGTAACTATCGCGATAAACTGTATTGGTCTCTTCACCAATCAATGCGGATAAAATTGGCGCTTTATCGGGATTAGCAGGGTCAAATACACTATTTTGACTATCGCCAGCAAAACGATTGCCTTGCCGGCCAACAGAAGCATCGAACATTAACACTTGTTGATCATTTAATTGCCATGCTAATCGGCCTGCAATATCTTTATTCTCTACGCCTTCACGACCGGCCATACGTGCGCCATTATCCATAAGCGCATTAATATCAGCTGCATCAGAATCCGTCTTATTATAGCTGCCATACAAACGGTAAGATAATTTATCCTGAATAATTGGACCGCTTAAATTAAAGCTTTCGCGATGTGTTGCGCCTTCTTTTGAATCTTCAGGCTGATTGGTAAAAAGTTCAACAGAACCATGCGTTTCATTGCTGACTTTTTTAGTTTTTATATTGACTACACCGCCCATTGCCCCAGACCCATAACGGGCAGCGGCTGGACCGCGTAACACCTCAATAGATTCAATCGCATCTGCCGGAACCCAGTTTGAGTCACCGCGCGTATCACGTTCACCACGCCAGCCGTAACGTACAGAGTTTCTTGAATTGACAGGCTTACCATCAATTAAGATTAAGGTATTTTCTGGCCCCATCCCTCGAATATCAATTTGACGATTATTACCGCGCTGACCAGTTGCACTGTTACCCGTTAAATTCACACCCGGCATGCGGCGTATATATTCTGAAATATCATTCACGACTGGAAGCTTATCAAGATCTTCTGCAGTAATTTTTGAAGCGCCTAATGATTGCTTAACCTGTTCTTCTGCGGTCACCACAATGGTTTCCATTTTAGTCACAGGTGCAGCGACATTTTCCGCTTGTTCATTATTGGCATGGGCAATACTCACCATTGCACTAAGAATGGAGACTGTAAGTGTTGAACGCAGTAATTTCTTGGTCATTTGGCAAATTCCAAAGTGGCTAAGTTATGGATAAATATTGAATATTGTGTTGCACATTGTAACCATGATAAATAATATTGCAATACATTATAATAATCATTCTCATTAACAATTAATCATCATACACAGCTTTAATGAATTTAATTGAATGATGACAAGAACTTATATAAATTTTTATGATGAGAAAATAATGAGAAAAATATTCTTTCTCGCCATAAAAAAAGCCGCAAAATGCGGCTTTTATCTATTCAATGCTTATTTGAAATAAGCACCTTCAGTATTGCTGTGGTCAGTTTGGTCAACCACACGCGCAAGTTCAGGAACATGCTGTTTCAGCGTTGTTTCCACACCTTGTTTCAAGGTTAAATCAATTGATGAACAGCCTTGGCAGCCGCCGCCAAATTTAAGTACTGCAGTTAAACCATGTTCTTCATCTTCAACCACTTCTACCAACGCGCAGTTGCCGCCGTGACCAGCCAGACCCGGGTTAATTTCAGACTGCAGCACATAGGTGATGCGCTCTTCTACAGAAGCATCTGGCCCAACGCGAGGCACTTTGGAGTTAGGCGCACGGAAAGTCAGCTGACCGCCAAAACGGTCTTTGTTGTAGTCAATTACCGCGTCTAAAAGATACGGAATAGACGGCGCATCAACATACGCAGGGAAATCTGGGTAATCCTGTTTATAGTCTGTCGGTACAACTTCTTCAGGCGCACTGTAAGCCATACAACATTCAGCACGAGGCGTACCCGGATTTTCCACGAAAACACGTACACCAATACCCGGTGTATTTTGTTTATCCAATAGATCCTTCAAATACTCTTGAGCAGTTGGTGTAATCAATAGGTTTGGAATTTCTTCAGCAACTGCTGTGCTGTTGTTCTCAGTCGACATGACAATATTTCCTCAAGCTGAAGCCCATATCTTAACGTAAGATGCGGTTCTTTAGAAAAAAATCAACCAAAATTGTCGGAATTATATGGAAAGTTAACGCTTAAGGCGAAATTAATGGCATTATAAAACCCAAATATTCACTATTAGAACATGACTTTATGCTTAATTTGTCTTTAAGCCATACCGTAATTCTTATTGCGATTACGGTCGCTGTTTCATTTTTTGCTTTTCAAAATCAGCGTTTAATGAACCGCTTAATTTTTTGGCCTCCGGCAATGCAGCGCGGCCAGTATGACCGTTTCATCACTCACGGTTTTGTGCATGCAGATGGCACACACCTGCTGTTTAATATGATTACCCTGTTCTTTTTTGGCAGCGTGATTGAATCATTTTACCGCCAGTATTTCTTTAATTTAGGCTTCGTACTGTTTTATTTGGGCGGGCTGATTGCCGCCATTATCCCCAGCTATCTGCAGCATAAAAATGATGCGCATTGGGCCAGTTTAGGTGCCTCTGGCGCTGTATCAGCTGTACTGTTCGCCTATATTTTGTTTGAACCATGGAAACTGATTTTTGTATTTTTCATCCCAGTGCCAGCTATTATTTTTGCGGTGCTGTATGTTGGATACAGTATTTGGTCAGGCAAACGCGGCAACAGCAATATCAATCACAGCGCGCATTTATGGGGTGCAGCTTATGGCGTTATCATGACCATTATTATTGAACCGCGCCTGCTGCCGCACTTCCTGAATAA
>JASLHF010000022.1 GCA_030152275.1 Acinetobacter sp.
CTTGGAAACATGAATTGGCTCTGGGCGCTCATCGGATTTGGCCTGTTTAGGCTGTTCGATGTTTGGAAACCGTGGCCAATTCATGTTTCCAAGATAAATCAGGGGTAAAAAGGTGATGGACTGTCCGGCAAATTCATCCCACACAATGCGGCCATCATCATGTACACCCATGACTTGCGCGGTTTTTCCGCAGATATAAATGCCGATCAAAGACATGAGAACTATGGCAATAATGGTGTTTAAAAAGCCAATTGCAAGCCACAGCGGAATAAACAGTAAAGCAAATGCGGAACCGAATGTGCCCGGCGCTTTGGGCGCAAGGCCTGAACCGAAACCGACACCGCAAAACACAATGGCGCGTTCCGTCCAGCTCATTTGCTTAAAGTTAATTTCCGGTTTATGCAAAATGTTGATACCCATGAAATTGAATGGAACAATGTACGCCATTCTGTAAAAAAGTTAATCCCAATTTTTTGGTAATTTTCCCAATAATTGTAAGATTTACATCTAGTTTTTGCTGCATCAGCAGCTGATAGTTGTGCGGGCTTATTGTAAAGCATAATTCATAGTCATCACCACCGGCTAAAGCCGTTTGCCATTTTTTTTCTTGTTCTAAATTTGCAACTTCAGCAGAGATTGGCAGATTTTCCAATTGCAAAACTGCACCGGCTTTGGATGCTTCTAAGATGTGTCCCAAATCCTGCGCTAGACCATCTGATACATCTATCATACTGGATGCCAAACCCTTGAGCTGCTGGCCCAAAGCGCAGCGCGGAGTAGGATAGTCTAAGCGCTGCTGAAGAGGATGGCCTAAATGCTGCAGGCCATAGGCTGCGTCACCGACTGTGCCGCTGACACAAATTAAGTCACCGGGCTGTGCGCCGGAGCGGGTTACTGCTTTTCCGCATTCGATCCAGCCTAGCGCTGTAACGCTTATGGTCAGGTGCGGGCCTTGTGTAGTATCACCGCCAATTAAATTTACCCCAAATTGATCACAGCAGTCATATAAACCCTGACTGAAGCCTTGAAGCCAGTCATGATCAATTTGGGGTAAGGTCAATGCCAGCAGAATGCTGTGCGGTTTGGCGCCCATGGCAGCAATGTCAGACAGATTAACTGCAACTGATTTCCAGCCGATGGCGTGCGGGGCGGTGTCAAGAGGGAAATGCCTGCCGGCAACCAGTGTGTCGGCGCAAATGGCCAGCTGCTGCTGGGGAGGCGGAGTGAGCAGGGCTGAGTCATCACCAACGCCTAAATCGTCAGCGCCTGCGCGCGAGCGGTTAAAATAGGTGTCGATGATGGAGAACTCAGCCATAGCAGCAAATCAACTTGAATAAATTAATTGGCTTGCTGTTTTTCTGCTGCACGCAGTGAAGTCGCTAAACGGTCTAATACACCATTGATGTATTTATGGCTGTCTGCACCGCCAAAATGTTTAGCTAATTCAATTGCTTCATCCAAAACCACGCGGTACGGAATTTCCAGATGCTCTTTCAATTCGTACGCGCCAAGACGAAGCGTTGCTAATTCTACGCCGTCCAGCGCAGAAAGTTCGCGGTCTAAAACCGGCATTAAGAGCGCATCCAATGCTTCATGATTGGCAACCACTTGAGTCAACAATTCATGATAATAGCCGAGATCCACTTTGTGCATGGCATTTTCCACGCGGGTGCGCGCTTCAATTTCATGTACGGGATTGTGGCTCATCTGCCATTCATAAATTCCTTGCACAGCAAAACGGCGTGCTTTGCGTTTTGCTGCATAAGTTGCTTGAAGTGTTTGCGACATAGCGTTAAATAGCCTTTAACAAGTTAACCATTTCAATTGCAGTCAATGCAGCTTCGCTGCCTTTATTGCCTGCTTTTGTTCCAGAGCGTTCAATCGCTTGTTCAATGCTGTCCGTAGTCAATACACCGTTAATCACAGGCAGGCCGGTATTCAGGCCAACAACGCCTAAGCCTTTGGCGCATTCGCCTGCAACAAAATCGAAGTGAGGCGTGCTGCCGCGGATCACTGCGCCAAGCGCAATTACAGCGTCGAAACGATCAGTTTCCGCCAATTTCTTCGCGACCACTGGGAGCTCCCATGCGCCGGGTGCATGAACAACAGTGATATTATCCTCTGATACGCCATGACGTTTCAATGTATCAATTGCGCCATCCAGCAGATGTTCGACAACAAAGCTGTTAAAACGGCCAACTAAAATCGCGTAACGGCCTTCGCTCGCGAGATGTAACATACCTTCAATACGGCGAACTGCCATAGCAACCTCGATTATTTCTCTGATGTTTGATTTGCGGTGAGATATTCCACCACTTCTAAGTTAAAACCTGATAATGCATTAAAACGCAGCGGCGAGCTGAGCAGCTTCATTTTTTCTACGCCTAAATCACGTAAAATTTGTGCACCCACACCAATGGTCTGGTACTGCTGTGACAGCGCTGCGCTGGATTTGGTCTGTTTCGGCGCGGTCAGATTGGCCAGTGCAGGGCCTAAGTCCTGTAAATGGCGCTGACCAATCCACACTAAAACACCGCGGTCACTGGCCGCGATTTCTTTGAGCGCTTTGTCCAAATTCCACGCCGGCTCACCGTCCTGCTTGTTGATTTTCAGCAAATCACGGGCTGGGCTGAAACCATGCACGCGCACAGTAGTGACGCCATCTTTCGGTTCGCCTTTGACCAAAGCCAAATGAATGTCTGGATTGCCGATTTCACGGTAGCGGAACAGTTCAAATTTGCCGTATTCAGTGTCTAAAGTTTGCTGATCAATGCGTTCAACCGTTTGTTCATTGGTCATGCGGTAATGAATTAAATCCGCAATGGTGCCAATTTTTAAACCGTGCTTTTCGGCGAAAACTTCAAGATCCGGGCGGCGCGCCATAGTGCCGTCTTCTTTAATAATTTCGCAAATGACAGAAGCGGGTTCTAAACCGGCTAAACGCGATAAGTCGCATCCTGCTTCAGTATGTCCTGCACGGTGTAAAACACCGCCCGGCTGCGCCATGAGCGGGAAAATATGGCCCGGCTGTACGATATCCGCAGGTTTAGCATGCGCGGCGACTGCTGTTTGAATTGTGTGCGCGCGTTCTGCCGCGGAAATGCCGGTAGTAATGCCGTTTGCTGCTTCGATTGACAAGGTGAAATTGGTGCCATGCTGTGCGCCGTTGGCATCTACCATCAGCGGCAGTTTCAGCTGTTCGCAGCGCTCGCGGCTTAAGGTTAGGCAAACTAGTCCGCGTGCATGCGTAATCATGAAATTAATGTCTTCAGGGCGCACGTGTGTGGCGGCAATGACTAAATCACCTTCATTTTCACGGTCTTCGTCATCCATTAAAATGACCATTTTGCCTGCACGAATATCTGCTACGAGCTCTTCAACTGTATTGAGCGGCATCAGCGTTTACCCTCTTTTTTTGTCTTTTCAGAAGACATTAAACATATATAGATAGCTGCATAGTCTAACGTTTTTTTGCGTCCTTTGCCTATGCTTATGCGTTTCCCTTTCAGGTTCTTTGTTATACACAGTCCAAGCCAACTTGGAAAGTCAGGTTTATTTTAAAATCCTACTTATATGCGCAATCTTTAAGCAATTGAAAATTATAAAAAATGACAAGGATATATGCCAAAGGCATAAAACAGCGCTTTTTTTCATGGATTTTAAGCGGAAGCAGCTTCGCGGCTGCATGGCGTAAAAAATGCGGGTTTTAAGGGGTTATTTGATGCTTCGAATTGAAGGCGCTTAGGCGCTTTGACTGAGTAAATACTGGCGCATCACGGCTTTATTGGCTTGCAAAATTTGCTGCTGCAGCTGCGCATCGGGCATGGCGCGCGCCATTAAAACAGCGCCGGCCAGCTGGCATATCATGGCCCAAGCTTTGTCTTGGCTGCCGGTTTGAGCGGTAAATAATTCTAAGCCCCGCAATACTTCCTGCTGGTAAGCCTGTTTGGCGGCATCATCGGCACGCGCAATCTCTGAGGCCAGCGCCGGCAGAATGCAGCCCTGATCCGGCTGCTGCACATGGCTCAAAGCCAGATAGCGGTTCAGTTCAAATTCAATCCACTCCTCGGCAGTCGTGCCGGGGTTGCTTTGCCACATGGCGATGCTGGACTGCAGTTCAGATTCAATCAATGCCGCCAGCAGCGCCTGTTTTGAACTGAAATGCGAATAAAATGCCCCGCTGGTCATGCCGGCGGCCTGCATAAAGCCGTCGACGCCGGTCGCGGCAAAACCCTGCTGCTTGGCCAGCTGTGCGCTGATATCAAGCAATTCTTTACGTTTTTGCTGTTTGTATCCGGCGGGATAGCGCATGTGA
>JASLHF010000049.1 GCA_030152275.1 Acinetobacter sp.
TTTGCCCAGCATTTCACGCTCTGCTTCTTCTGGTGACGTCCAGTTTTCGATCATTTCCATTGCAGCTTCGTTTGCGCCGCCATGGAGCGGGCCGCGCAGTGAACCAATCGCGCCGGTGATGCATGAATGCATGTCAGACAATGTTGATGCACAGACACGCGCTGTGAACGTTGAGGCGTTAAATTCATGCTCTGCATACAGAATTAACGATACATTCATCACTTGCTCATGCAATTCATTCGGTTTTTCACCGCGAAGTAAGTGTAGGAATTGCGCGCCGATTGAATCATCATCAGTATTTTCTTCTACACGCACGCCGTCGTGGCTGTAGCGGTACCAGTAGCAAATAATCGCTGGCAATGTTGCCAAAATACGGTCTGCGACATCTTGCTGCTGATCAAATGAAGTTTCCGTTTCAAGGTTGCCCAGCATCGATACGCCTGTACGCATTACGTCCATTGGGTGAGAGTCTGCAGGAATGCGTTCCAGCACTTCTTTCAATGCTTGCGGCAATTGGCGCAGTGATTTTAATTTTGCTTTATAGGCTGCCAATTGTTCTGCTGTCGGCAGTTCACCAAAGAAAATCAGGTACGCAACTTCTTCAAACTGGCAGTTTTCCGCCAAGTCTTGAACGTCATAACCGCGATAGGTTAAGCCCGCACCGCTTTTGCCTACAGTGGACAATGCTGTTTTGCCGGCTACTTGTCCGCGCAATCCTGCGCCTGTCAGTACTTTTCCTTCTGCCATTTCTTATTTCCCTTCAGTGAATAGTTTGTCTAAGGTATTTTCAAAAGTGTGATAGTCCAAGAATTCATACAGTTCTTTACGCTGCTGCATTTTGTCCAGCACATTCACTTGCGTGCCGTCTTTGCGGATTGAGCTCATCACTTCCAGCGCAGCTTTTTGCATTGCGCGGGTGGCAGACAGCGGATACAGCACCATGCGGATCCCTTGCTCGCCCAGCTCATCGACCGTGTAATATGGCGTATCGCCAAATTCTGTGATATTGGCTAAGACTGGCACACCGACTGCATCACACACGGTTTTGTACATGGTGATGTCGGTCATCGCTTCTGCAAAGATGGCATCTGCACCCGCTTCGACACAAGCGCAGGCGCGGTCAATCACCGCTTGCAAGCCTTCTTTTTGCAGCGCATCAGTACGCGCCATCACCACAAAGTTTGAATCTGTTTTGGCATCAACCGCCGCTTTAATACGGTCGACCATTTCCTGCTGCGTCACGATTTCTTTGTTTGGACGGTGGCCGCAGCGCTTTTGCGCCACTTGGTCTTCAATGTGCACTGCAGCAGCGCCGGCAGCGATCATTTGCTTAACTGAGCGGCCAATGTTGAATGCGCCGCCCCAGCCGGTATCAATATCCACCAATAACGGGGTATCAACACGCTCGGTAATACGGCGGACGTCTTCTAAAACGTTATCCAGACTGGTCATGCCTAAATCAGGAAGACCATAAGAATAGTTCGCGACACCAGCACCCGATACATAAATCGCCTTGTAGCCGACTTGCTTCGCCATCATCGCTGCATAAGCGTTGACTGTACCGATGATTTGTAAGGGTTTTTCAACTTCCAGCGCTTGTCTAAATCTTAAGCCTGCAGATTGATTTTCTGCCATCTGTTCTGTCATCTTCCTTTTCCTGTTGTAGCTATGTCATTACGCATACGTAATGCTTATGTAATGACAGTTCGTTTAAATTTCCCTATCTTATGCAATCAAGACTGAGCCAAATTTTTCACGCAAATCTTTTTTCAGAATTTTTCCTGTACCGCCCACAGGAATTGAGTCAACAAAAATCACTTTATCTGGAATCTGCCATTTTGCGATTTTGTCAGCAAAATAGTTTTTGACTTCATCTTCGGTCAGTGAACTTTTTTGGCTAATTTTGGCAATTAAGATTGGACGCTCATCCCACTTTGGATGCGTCGCGGCAATGACTGCAACCATGTCGATTTCAGGATGTGCAATGGCAATATTTTCAAGCTCAACCGATGAAATCCATTCACCGCCAGATTTAATCAAATCTTTAGAACGGTCGCTAATGACCATGTAGCCATCTGGGTTAATGGTTGCAATATCACCTGTATCGAACCATTGATCAGTCGTGAGCGCATGTTTGAACTGTCCAAAATAAGATTCAATAATCCAATGACCTTGAATCTGTAAATGTCCCACTTGCTGACCATCACGTTCTAATTCATGGGTACCATTTTCCTCATTGCAAATTCGCAAATTGACACCAAATGGCGGACGGCCTTGTGATAAGCGCAGCTTTAATTTATCTGCATCATTCAGCCCGCTATGTTTTGATTTAAGCTGATTCACCACTCCCATCGGACTGGTTTCAGTCATTCCCCATGCATGAATGGTTTCACAGTTATAGAGTTCTCTAAAGGCTTGGACCATTGATGGCGGACAGGCAGCGCCGCCTACCACATTGCGTGTTAGACTTTGCAGCTGACTGCCCAATTCTGCAGCTGCATTTAATAAACCTTGCCAAATGGTCGGTACACCCAAAGCATTGGTGACTTGGTATTGGTCAATCAATTGAACCAAACTTACGCCATCTAACATTGGGCCAGGTAAAGTCAAACTGCAGCCCACCATTGCCGCTGCATACGGCGTTCCCCACGCATTGACATGGAACATAGGAACGACGGGTAAAATATTGTCTTTTGCAGACAAATTAAATGAGTCTGGCAGACTTGAAGCATAGCTGTGTAAAACTGTTGAACGATGGCTATAGAGCACACCCTTGGGATTGCCTGTCGTGCCAGACGTATAACACAAAGAACTGGCCTTTGTTTCGTCAAGTTCCGGCCAAACAAAATCATCGCTTTGCGCTTCAATTAAGTCATCATAAAAATAGACTTCAGGCAAAGCTTTTTGAATAGTTTCGTCATAAGCATCTAGACAGATAAAATATTCGACATAAGGTACAGCAGCTTTAATCGATAAGACTAAATTGATAAAAGTCTTATCAAAAATCAGGACTTTATCATTGGCATCATTAATGATATAGCTTAGCTGTTCAGGGAAAAGCCGAGGATTAATGGTATGGCAAACAAGTCCGCTGCCAGAAATACCATACCAAGATTCCAAATGACGATGGTTATTCCATGCAATGGTTGCAACACGATCACTAATATCGCAGCCTAAAGACTGTAAAACATTCGCAAAACGTTTGGCATTTTTGGCAATATTGCCCCAATTGCTCTGGGTCATTGTGCCATCTGTATTTTTAGAATAAATCACTGTGTCCGCATGATACTGCTCTGCGTGATCAATTAAATTGCTGATCAACAGCGGCTTAAACATCATATTTCCAAGCATAGAACCATCCTTATTGTTCACAAATCCATAAACTTTTTTCTAATTTGAGATGAGCTCGCACTCATTTTGTTATGCAAAAAATACCTGTTTTTTCTAACAGTGATTTGTCATTTCACGTCACAAATTAGTCATTTGGTCACTTTGATTAAAATAATGGAATATGATTGTAATTAATTGTATTTATTAATTATTTAAGATTATTTTAGATATTAAATATGCTGATATAGATTGATTTTATTGAAAACCAAAGAATAAAAAGAACAAATCAATAGGCGTGACAATGCAAAATGCAAAATGTGAAATGTGAAATGTGAAATGTGAAATGTGAAATGTGAAATGTGAAATGTGAAATGTGAAATGTGAAATGTGAAAATAGAATAAATATAAAGGCTAACTAAATATACAGAATCTAAGCTTCGCGCTGTGTGCGGCGCCAACGCCCAGGCGTAATACCATACCAGCGTTTAAATGCACGCGTAAAATTTGCTTGATCTTCATAGCCAACTTGGTTTGCCACTTCAAGGATCATTAATTGCGGATTTTTTAATAATTTAAGCGCTAAACGTTTACGTGTATGTTCCAGCAATGCATCAAAAGTGGTTTGATGTTTATTTAAATAACGGTATAAGGTAAAACGATGCATTGAAAAATAAGATGCCACACGCTCAATTGAACAATTTCGATGCGGCAATAACTCTTCAATAATTTTACACACCTGTCCAACAAAATCTACATTATCTTTGCTTTGCAGATCGCTTAAATGCTGCCTTAAAAATTGATCAAGTTGTGGATCATGCCCTGCACGCTTTTGATCTAATAATTCTTGCGGAAATAATATCTCATGCTGTGTTTGACCAAACCACACTGGGCAGCCAAACAGCTTTTCATATAAATGCGCAGATTTTGGTTTTGGATATGAAATTCTAACTAGCGTTGGCCGCCACGACTTGGCTAAAATTAATTCAATAATAGACAGCATTGCAACTAAATATGCCGTTTGGTACTGTTCTTTGCCCGGAATATCGCTGTCTATATGCATACAAATTTTGGCATAGCCGTGTTCGGTCTTTAAATCCAGTTTTTGACCGCGATACCACATTACACCGTAGCTAAATAAACTTTGCAGTGCATCACGCATTGTTGCCGCATTTAATACTAAAAAGCGCAAAGGGCCAATATTTGATAATTGCGCTTTACGCCCAATAATCAGCCCCAAATGTTCACAACCGGTTAATCTTTCCACCTCTTTAAAAATACGGCCTTGAGTATGTAAAGAAACCGGCAATAAATTATTTTTCAAATCATCCAATTCAATTGAATACTGACCCAATATGCTTTGAGTATCCAAGCCTTTTTCATCTAAATAATGGGCAATCAAGTTTAAAATGCCGATCGGATTAGACATCTCTTTTAAATTTGAATGATGAATGTCCATATTGTTCTCAAATACTTGCCTGCATTTTATATCAGCAATATTGCTGTGATTATTTTGTTCAATTTAAAATCCTAATATGCCGCATGTTAACTGTGCAGCATATCAGGTTCTTCTAAATATTGAATAGCTTTTTAACGGCTCAATTAAAAGCTGGTTTTAAAGGTCAATGAAGCAAAATCACGGTCATCTAAAATGCTGTAATCATTACTGCCAAAGAAATTGGTATAGCCAAGCTCCGCAGTATATTTTTTTTGATAGGTTGCAGAAATTCCTGCTGAAATAGCCATTTGCCCTTCTTGGAAGTTTGGCCCATAACCATGAACATCATGGCGGAACATCAAACTTGGCGTGACCACCGTTTGCGGTAATAAATCGTTATAATTCAATGCACCGCGCAAACGATAGCCAACCGACCATTCTTCAAAAAAACCTTCGTTATTACAGTATTTTGCATTCAAATCTTGAATTTCCTGATCAGAAAGTTTTCCTGTTTTAGGCGCAATACAATAAGTGCTGACATCTGCTGGATCATAAGGTCCTGTTGTTAGACCGCTTCGGCCAAATGCACCGCTTCTGCCAAAATGGTAGTTACCCAAATCACCAATATGATTTACCCCTAACTCACCGACCAAAGATAAGGTGCTGGCGCCAAATACATTCGGAATAGCACTGGCAGCGCCCAGCGTAAATTGCGTAACAGGGACTCGCGCATAACCATTAACACGTGAGCCTAATGGCAAAGTTTCACCCGGTGCAGTGATAGGCGTATCATCAAATAAAGCCTGCGCGTAAACAATATCAGTACTGTTAAAATGCAAAGGCATATTTGGTTTATAGTTTAATTCACTAAAAATTGAGGTTTTTCCAACCTTACCCGTTAGGCTCAACCCATACATTTCAATGTCTTCTGGGTAGACTGAAAGAATTCGTGCGGTATGATAATTTTGTGCGCCCGGTGCTGAAACGACAACGCCATCAAAATGCAAAATTCGGCTATGGTAATTTGCATAATAGGCACCCAATTCCGCATTATTTAAACTTGGAATGGTTTGCTTAATTGCAAAACCGAACTGACCGCTGTCTTTCGCATATTCGCTCGGTAAACGGCCAATGCTAAAATTAGGCTGACCATTAATCGCTTCATCTGTGGTAAAGCCCGGCCCGCCAATTAATAATGGTCCACAATTTTCGGCAAAAACATCGGAAATTTCAAAGAATGTACCGCAGCCATCAACAATAGAGGGTCTGAATTTGAACTGATAAAAGCCTTCGACTTTAAGCTTGTCGTTCAAGTCAGCAGCAAATGAGAACATCTCGACCGGAATAATCCGCTCTTTGACATCACCGCCCGGTCGGTTCATTGCAGCATAGTCAAACGCGCTGACAGAGTTCAGGCCATTTTGAAAGAATTGCGATTTTCCCCAATTTAAAGCGTGTTTGCCTAATTTAAGGTTTAAGCTGCGTCCGTGATCAAAACTGAAGTTTTTCCAGATATAGGCATCCCAAAGGTCAATCCCTTTATATTTTGCTAAACGCGGCCAATCAGAATCATCAAATGCTAAAAAATCGCCATGACCCGTTTCATAAGCATGGTCATACCAATATTTTGCGCTAATGACCGCTCCTTGCTGCTGACCATTCAATCGAATTTCCGTTAAACCTTTTACAATTTGAGAAATTGCATCGCCTTTTTCAAAGTTGGCACGGCCATTATCACCATTGATATCAATGCCTGTGCCCACTTTATTAATAGTTTGGGCATCGGGCTTATACAGCATGAATGAATCAGCATTTTCAGTGCTCCAGCTTTGGCCAATGCTTAAACTGGTATTGGTTTCCACTTTCCATTGATCATTCAGTGCATAACTTGCTGCATGTGCATGCGCAACCGTAAAAATTAAACCCATAAATAAACTCAGTTTAGTTAACTGCGTATTCGGATATTGAATTTTTTTATTGTTTACAACGGGACTATGCATATCATCTCCATATCGATATGTTCATACTGTTTCATGAATTTTTTGGGGTTAGACTCAAAATAACGAGATTTAAAACGCGTGATTTAAATAAATTTATTGCACCGAAATAGGTCCAAAATGACTATTTTTTGCCATCCTTGGCTCACTCCAAACTACTGAATTTAAGTCATTTAAATTTGTCTTCTGGAATTATTTTTTAGTCACTTTGTCACTTCATCATTGTTTATTTAATCTCTCACGAGATTGATTTAAAATTGGCATCAGTACATTAAGCTGTTAATTCTTTTGCCTTATTTAAAGCATCCAATTGCAGAATATATTGTTCCGCCTCAGGCCACGGGCCATAACCTGCAGCTGGGTTTAAATGCCCGACATTACCGGCATTAATTAATTCACTTCCCCATTGCAGCGCCATATGCTCAACGGCTTCAAATGATGCTAAATGATCATTGGTGCTTGCAACCAATAGGCTTGGAAAATTTAATTTTTGCATAGGCAGCGGATTCCAGCCTTCCGTACGCAAGGTTTCAGAGCTTGGGTAGTTCTCAGGCCATTTCGCATCTAAATCTGGCGGTGCAACCAATAAAGCTCCCTGAATATCATGCTGATGCTGCGCTGCCCAATGCACCGTCATGAGTACGCCTGCACTATGCGCCACTAAAATGACGGGACCTTGAATTTGATCAAGTTCGGCTTGAATCCGTTTAACTCGGTTTTGGCAACTGAGTTTATCGGTTTCTGCAGGCGGTACGGAACGTACTTTTTGCAGCCGCGCTTCCAATAAAGTTTGCCAATGTGATGCTACGTGGTCACGCAGCCCAGGAATAATTAAAACCGTCGCTTGTGTAAATAATTTGTCCATCTTTCTATCCTTAAGCATGTAGCCTGTAGAGTCATTCCATTTTTTCTTTTCAATTTAACTTAAAGATTTGCATTTTTAGACGATATACATTTAACGACAGCTACTTTACATTTCATGACATTTTTTAGTGAAATATAGCTTGTTGAAGCGCGAATAATGCATCAATAATGACGGGAAATAATGGTTTAACAGCTGTAAATAGGCTTGGCTTTAGACCAAAGTCGGCACTGTTATTTATGGCTATTTTTGGTTATAAATAACGCAACAAACCAGGAAGGTTTGTTTTCGTTCAAGGAAGGTAAAATATGGTTCCTCTAGCGCATTCGGCAGTACTAAAAAACTATATTGATGTGATTCATCAACTTCAGCTCAATCCATATAAATTACTGAGTGCAGTCGGTCTGCAGCAATCACAGCTGAGAGATGTAAAACAGCGTATTCCTGTTGATAGAGCGATTTCTTTACTGGAATACACTGCGAAAATGAGCGGTTGTGAAATGATTGGCCTTAAGATGGCGGAGCAGCGTGAACTTTCCGATTTTGGGGAAATTAGCCTGCTATTAAGTTATCAAAAGACACTGCGTCAAGCGCTGCAAGTGTTGCTTCGCTATCGCAATCAATTTAACAACGCCTTGGGCATTTATATTGAAGAAGTTGGCAATACAGTTATTATTCGCGAAGAAGTCGTAACCAATTCTGAACACTATAGCCGCCAGGCCACAGAATTAGCTTTAGGCATTATGCATCGTTTTTGTGCAGCGCTGTTACCGCACAAATGGAAACCGCTGAGTGTGCATTTTACCCACAATGCGCCGCAAGATTTGAGTATTCATCGCCGTGTGTTTGGCTGCTCATTAGAATTCGGCAGTGAATTTAATGGTATTGTCTGTACCACAGCATCCTTAGATACAAGTACGCCCACAGGCAATCTTGCAATGGCCGATCATGCTCAGAAATATTTGGATAGCGTACAAAATACCGAGAATAATTCGATTATTGCAGATATCCGAAAAAGCATTTATTTACTGCTGCCGATGGGCAAAGCGACGATTGAACAAGTATCACAAACCCATGGAATTAATGTTCGTACCTTACAGCGCCGTTTAGAAGCATCGCAAACCAGTTTTAGCATCTTGGTGAATGAAGTGAGACGTGCGCTGGTGTTTCGTTATTTAAATAATCTTAATTATAGTCTTGGGCAAATTTCGGATATTTTAGGGTATTCTATGCCTAGCTCATTTACGCGCTGGTTTATTAGTCAATTTGGTACAACACCAGCTGCATGGCGCAGCCATAACAAATAACCATTAAGCATAATGTTTGATGAAATAAAAAGGCCAATTGATTTGGCCTTTTTAGATGTTTTTATATATTTGCTTGCATCTAATTAAAATAACCAGTGCATTAACGTTAAGACCAAGACGACTAAGAAAACACTTTCAGCAATCATAAAGATAATTGGTTTTAAGCCTACCGTTGCCAATTCTTTGAATTGTGTTTTCATGCCTAATGCACAGATTGAAATAATCAAACACCAGCGTGAAATATCATTCACGCCATCTTGAACCATATGCGGTACCCAGCCAGTACTGTTAATACATGCCAAAATTAAGAAACCCACTGCAAACCATGGCAATAAAGGCGGACGCTCGCCGTCTGCACTCATGCCTTGCATACGTGTAATCATTGCCGCGCATATAATCACAGGCAAAAGCATTGCTACACGCATCAGTTTTACTACTGTAGCCGTATCTCCAGTTTCAGTGGACATGCTGTAGCCCGCACCAACCACTTGAGCAACATCATGAATGGTTGCGCCAAGAAAAATCCCGGCTTCTGTTGGAGATAGCGACAGCCATTGTGCAATCATTGGATATACAATCATGGCAATTGTAGACAGCGCAGATACGCCGATTACGGTAAACAACGTCGCTTTTTCTTTTTGCGGATGATTTGGCAAGGCTACAGATAATGCCAAAGCTGCTGAGGCCCCACAAATGGCCGTTGCGCCGCCGGTGAGCATGCCAAATAATTTTTGGAAGCCAATCAGCTTTGCGACAACGACTGATACAGAAATAAGCACAACAATAAGCGTAATAACCAAAACAATCGGTTGCCAGCCCAACGCCGTAATTTGTGATAACGTGATGCGCATACCGAGTAATGCAATACCGATTCGCATTACCGTACGTGCGGTAAATTCAATACCGGGCTTACAATTGCCTTCCACAGCTAAAAAACTCAGCCCCATACCCAGCAGCAAGGCAAAAAGCATGACAGGTGCACCATAATGCTCTGCTAAGAAACTGGCGGCAGCCGCTGCAACCAGACTAACCGCAAAACCTGGTGCAAGAATTTTCACTTTTTGGCCTAGGGTAGAAAAATGAGTGGCTGTCATTTGAGAATTGCTCATGCTTCTACTCCCTGTTCCAGCATAATTACGATATGTTCTTCATATATTTCTATTGGATAGGTGTTTATTTTCAGCATGCTGGAATTCGGCATGCATCCATCCTTTAAATTAAACTTCAAGCCATGTGCTGGACATTGGATGAGGCATTCTTCAATTTTTCCGCTAAAAAGCGACGCGCCTTGATGCGGACAGCGATCCTCAATGGCATAGAGTTCACCATCGACATTAAATACCACGATGGCGCTGTCACCCATTGTAAAAAAGCGACGCTCTCCAATATCAGGAAGCTGTCCGCGCATAATGTGAAAAGGAACTTTCATACATAGTTCGCCTGTGCTTCTAAGGATTCAATCATCGCGCTATACAGCACTTCAGCATGTTGTGCGCCAGCAAGCGCTAAACGGCCATTAAAGACAAAATAAGGTACGCCTTTTCCACCAGTATCGGCAGAGATAAAAGGATAAAATGTTTCGTTAGAAACAGCCTCAATTACGCTTTCTTGTATACCGCAGTACGAAGCAATTTTTTTCAATACTTCAGTTTCACCAATATCTTCACCATGATGAAAATAAGCCGAAAAAATTCCTTCCAAAAAACGTTCGCTAAATTTACTCGGCGATATTCTTGAGACATTCAAATACATGTTATGTGCCTTGGCTGTATTCGGCATGCGCATAATGCTTTCAAAATTGATATCAAGCTTGACTGCATTGGCTGCACCGCGAACTTGAGCCTGACGAATACGTATGGCGGTCTGACTTCCTAAGCGGCGCAAATAAAAAGCGTTAAACGGCACACCGCCAATAGGAACGTCTGGAATTAATTGTACACCGCGCCAGTTTATGACCGGTTCGATATGCGGATGCGTTTGTTTGAACTTGTCTAAGGCATTTTGCAAATGGCGCTTTCCTATCAGGCACCATGGGCAAATAAAATCAAAAAAAACATCAATTTTTAACTTATTGTTCATCATATTTACCTTCAAAATTATCCATTTAAATCCAGTAAAGATTGTTTTTGAGCACGATCCATATCTTTGTGATAATGCCGTTTGGCATAGAAAAAGACGCATGCTGCTGCGATACTAATTAACGGCATAATTTGAAACGCGTTATGCAAACCAATCACATCTGACACACGGCCGATCACCAACGGCCCAAGTGCAAGTCCTAAGAAATTGTTAGCTAATGTCAATGTTGCGAATGCTGTACCATGCACAGAATTATGGGTTAGATTGGCAACCATAGCGCTTGAAGGGCCGTTGGTGCCCAAGGCAATAAACATGCCCAGACAAATCATTAATAATTGCAAATTGCCTGCAGGCAGTGAGAATGCAATCAGCAATAAGACGCAGCTGCTGACACAGTAAATAATCGCTAATAACACCTTACGGTCAGGACGGTCTTTACCTAAGCGGTCACACAACATGCCGCAGAGAATTGTGCCAACTGCGCTAAACAAAACGATCAATGCTGCGGTAATACCGGCTTTATCTGTCGGCATGCCGTAATAACGATTCAAATAGCTTGGCATCCAGACAATGACCGACCCGCCAATAAATAGCTGTAGACCGCTGCCAATATAGGTTGCTACAACAGAACGGCTTGAATACAAGCTTCTTAATGGACTCTTGGCAGGTTTAACCTTTTGACTTTTTAACTGCTTTAAACTTGGCGTCGCAATCAGCTTCTCTTTCACCACCATTGGGTAAAGGGTTGCAAGGATTAGACCAAATATCGCCATACCGCCAAATGCCCAGCGCCAGCCAAAATGCTCTGCCATCACACCGCCAAGCGACATGCCTAAAAATGAGCCAAAGACTCCGCCGGCCATAAATGCACTGGCTAAAGTCGCACGCATTTCACGCGGGAATACCGATACAACCACTGCAATGCCAACACTGCCATAAGCTGCTTCACCTACACCAACCATAAAACGTGCAATAAACATTTGCTGGTAGTTTTCAGCAATGGCACAGCCCAAAGTTGCTAAGCTCCAAAGCACTGCCATAATCGTCAGGCTCTTTACCCGTCCAAAACGGTCAGCAAATAGCGATAAAGGAAGGGTTAATAGCCCCACCATGAGTGCAACAATGCCGCTCAGCAGTCCAAGCTGGCTATCAGTTAATGTCCATTCGCTTTTAATTAATGGAAACACCGCATTGAGCACCTGACGTGACATATAGTCAGAGATCAGCAATCCAAAAGTTAAAGCAAATACAAACCAAGCATAACGACGCGAGACATTTATAGAATGATCAACGTCTGAACTAGACGCAAATTGATGAGCATCCATACAACCTCCTTGTGTTCTTCTAATTATCTTTTGCAAACTATTGTCGGCGGGAATAGCTGTGTTCTACATCAGTCTATTCCCTGCTTTACCGCATCTGAGTGAAAATCCGTTCACTCAAATCATTTTATTTACGCTGCGGTACGCCTTTTTGACCTGCTTGGCGGTTCGGCGCCATACCATTTGCCAATAAGGTTTCTTCAATCGTGTCGTATTGCACGCCAATACGGTAGATTTCACGCGCTTCTTTGCCATTCGCCACTTCACGGCCTAGCTCATGGGCAATACGCACAGTTTGTTTAATCTGCTCGACAGAAGAGAAACGCTCACCTTTATGGTTAATAATAGTGTCTTCGTTTCCGACACGAGCATGCAATCCCATTGCCATTGACATGGTATTTAAAGGCAGTACGTTTTTAAGCAATGATTCTGACGTTAAAGTACAGCCATCCGGTACACGGTGAATAAAGTTAAAGAAGTTAAATGGATTTGGGCCGTCAAAACCGCCGCCAATACCAATCCATGTTAAGTTCATTGGGCCTTTGTATAAACCTTTACGCACAAGGCGCTCTAAAGTTTCCAGACCATGCATGCCGGTTAATTGGAAATGCGGCTGAATGCCATTTGCTGCTAGACGTTTTAAATGTTCAATCAGCCATTCAGGGCCAGCAGGTACGGTCATTTCCGCATATGCAGCTTGAATTGCAGGATGCTCTAAAGATGTCCCTTTAAGATATTCAGGATAGAGTAATTCCATAATATTCATTTGCGTGGTGTTGACCGCTACCGTAACTTGGTCAGGTTTCGGGTCTAATTCTGCCAATTTATGACGTGTATCATCACTTAACCACAGTGCCGCTTCACCTTCGCTTTCTGGCGCAAAAGAAATAGAGCCGCCCACCTGAATAATCATATCCGGCACTGCTGCACGCACACCTGCAATCAGTTCATTAAACTTAGACAGACGTTTTGAGCCTTTACCATCGAGCTCGCGTACATGCAAGTGCAGAACGGATGCACCAGCTTCATAGCATTCCACAGCTTTTTGAATCTGTTCTTCCATAGTGACAGGAATGTCTTCAGGAAAATCTTCTGGCATCCACTCTGGGCCATATGGCGCAACAGTAATGACAACTTTTTCCATGTTTTCTGGGTGCAATGAATCATCAAAGAATTGCATGAGCATCTCCTATGCTTTTTTCTAGTATTTAGGGTAAATAAATTTCTGTTTTTAAATAAAATTAAAGGTCATCAATAGGTTGCATCACCAATGATGCCTGCACGTTCCATTTTTCGATGACACGCAGGATAGTCCATCACAGCATAATGCTGGGTACTGCGGTTATCCCAAATAGCAATACTGTTTGGCTGCCAGCGCCAACGCACTTGATACTCAGGAATCGATGCCTGTGTAATCAAATAACGCAATAGATCTGCTGCGCCCGGATTGGCATCTTGACCAAAACGTACACGTTCTTTGGTGTGGTAATTACTGAAGTGCGTGGTAAACGCATTGACGTATAAAATTTTCTCGCCTGTTTCTGGATGCGTTCTTACAACAGGATGTTCCGCATCAGGAAACTGTGCTTTTAAGGCTAAGCGTTTTTCAATAGGCATGACCGCACCAAAGCTTGCTTCAATACTGTGATAAGCGCGTAAATCAGCAATTTTTTCTTTGATGTCGTTTGGCAAATTTTCATAAGCCATCACCATGTTGGTCCACATGGTATCGCCACCGACAGGCGGACACTCTACACAGCGCAGCACACAGCCCATTGGCGGGACTTTGCGCCAGCTCGCATCGCTATGCCATGCATTTTCATAACGATCAATTGGGCTATCGGGACTTTTATATATTTGCACCAGACCTGGATGCTCAGGATGACTTCCCACTGCAGGATGGTCTTCCAGTTGTCCAAAACGCTCAGCAAAAGCTACATGTTCCGCACGAGAAATGTTTTGATCACGCAAAAACAAAACTTTATGGGTTAACAAATGTGAGCGGATTTCTGAAAATAAATCGTCATTTTTAACTGCATCTGCAAGGTTTACGCCGCGCAGTTCTGCACCTATATTGCAGGCTAATTTTTCAATTTGCATAAGAAGTCCTTTCTAGCAAAATTTTTTAAATCCAATAAATATTTAGATAACAAAAACCGATGAGCCGATGGTTTTACGAGCCTCTAAATCTCGGTGCGCCTGAACTGCATCCTTAAGTTCATAGCGTTGATTAATTTCAATTTTGATGCGCCCGCTTGCAACATGGTCAAATAGCTCATTCGCTAATTCTTTTTTCTCGGCAGGATCAGCAATGTAGTCTGCCAAAGCAGGACGTGTGATATATAAAGATCCTTTCATTGCCAGCAAGACCGGATTAAATTCTGGAATTGGGCCAGATGCTGTTCCAACACAAACCATTAAGCCGCGGCGTTTTAATGAATCTAAAGACGACATAAAAGTATCTTTGCCCACACTGTCAAATACAACATTGACACCGACACCCTGAGTAATTTCACGAACACGTTCTGCCACATTTTCATGACTGTAGTTAATGACATAATCACAGCCATGCGCCCGTGCAACCGCAGCTTTTTCATCTGTCGAAGTTGTACCAATAACAGTCAAACCGAGCAGTTTTGCCCATTGAGAAACAATCAGTCCCACACCGCCTGCCGCAGCATGCAGCAAAATCGTGTCACCTTCTTTAAAGTTATAAATTCGGCGCATTAAATAGGCAGAAGTTAAACCGCGCATGGTCATTGCCGCCGCAGTTTCACATGAAATTTCTTCCGGCAGTTTAATCAAGGCATTGGCTGGAATTAAACGCTCTACACTATATGCGCCTAAAGTGTTTAAAAATCCGGTATAAGTGACTCGGTCGCCTACAGCAAAATCAGTAACACCTTCACCCACTGCGTCTACAATGCCAGATGCTTCAGTACCAATTCCGTTCGGGTAAGAAATTGGGTACGTACCATTTCGGAAATACGTATCTGCATAATTCAAACCTACTGCGACATGACGAAGCCTCACCTCACCTGCACCCGGCTCGCCCACTTCGACATCTTCAAAGCGCATGACCTCAGGAGCACCTGTTTCATAGAACCGTACGGCTTTCGTTAATTTCATTATTTCATCCCTGTTTTGGTTATTCTTCAAAGCTCTTGTCTTGCATCAAAACTACAATAGTCTGGCAATCATGCCTTTACATTTGACGACACTGACTTTTCATTTTGCGACAACAACAGCAGAAACGATATGTAAAAAAATGATGACTTTAGGAAAAATAATGCTGAACCTTTTCTTTTAATAGATTGATTTAGTGAATAAAGTATATATTTATAAAATATTAAAAAGGTTTATTTTTACTGTTTTTTCAGCGAAATATAGACTATCTGTGAAATGCGGCTGAGCGAAAGACTTGCTATGGTATTCAAATATTGGCAATCAATACATTTGAGATGCTTAGAACAATTAAAGATACAGGCTCAAGATGACTCTCAAACAACTCAAAGCGTTTTTAATGCTGACACGGACTTTAAATTATGCCCAAGCAGCAGATGAACTGTGCATTACCCAATCTGCACTCAGTTTAAGCATTAAATCTCTAGAAGAAGAATTGGGCGGAAAACTTTTTTATCGCAATACCCGTAAAGTTAACCTGACACCTGAAGGCAATGCGTTAATTCCTTTTGCCCGAAAATTACTCTCTAATTGGGAGGATATGGAAAAAGACGTGAAGCAGCGCTTCCAGCTCAATCGCGGCACGCTGAATATTGCCTCTATGCCATTTGCAGCGCATGCAATCCTGCCACAAGTTCTACAGCAGTTTTCACAGCAATATCCCAATATCAGCTATTCCATTCACGATATTCCAAATGAAAAAATTATTGAAAAAGTCCAAGACGGTATATTTGAACTCGGGCTATGCTTTCGCCCCACATCACCCAGCAATTTAAATTTTCAATTATTATTTGAAGAAGACTTTGTCGCGATTGTACCTAAACAGCATGCTTTGGCGCTGCGTGAACAGATTGCCTTATCCGAATTATGCCGTTATCCATTTATTACCCTGCAGCAGCCGTCAATTGTCCGAAATATCGTCGAGGCATGCTGTCAGGAAAATCAATTAATTTTAAACCTAAAAGTGGAATGCCATCAGATCAGTTCCCTCTCTCAATTTATCGCTCAAGGCATGGGTGTTTCGGTGATTCCTCGGCATTATCAGCAGTTCATTGATACCGCGCATAATAAAATTCTAGAAATTGAACAAGGCAATGTACGCCTCCAGCTTGGACTCATCTATAAGCAGGATATTGAGCTTTCCAATTTATCCAAACAATTTATGCAATCCGTTCTGCAGCAATTCAGTTCAGACGCATAAAAAATCGCTATCTAATCCGGATAGAAAGAGCCATTAATGAGTTTTTCTTATTAATCGTTGAGAACATTCAATTTCTCAAAAAATATTTGCAATGTTAAGTATAAAGCAACGGAATAATCGAGACATTAGGATGAATAAAGTGGTTGCAAATGCGCATGCTGCACTAGCAGATGTGGTAAAAGATCATCAGATTTTTGCGGTTGGCGGTTTTGGTTTATGCGGTATTCCTGAAATGCTGATTGATGCGCTTAAGGATACTGGCGTTACAGGACTCACCTGTATTTCCAATAATGCTGGTGCAGATGGCTTAGGCTTAGGAAAATTACTGTATACCAAGCAAATTAAAAAAATGATTTCATCTTATGTAGGTGAAAACAAAGAATTTGAGCGCCAATTTTTAATGGGTGAGCTTGAAGTTGAACTTACTCCGCAAGGGACTTTAGCTGAAAAACTACGTGCTGGCGGTGCAGGTATTCCTGCTTTTTACACTAAAACAGGTGTCGGAACAGTCATTGCCGAAGGCAAAGAAACCCGTGAATTTGATGGCCAATCCTATTTATTAGAACCCGCTTTAACTGCAGATATTGCCTTAGTCAAAGCGTATAAGGCAGATAAAGCAGGAAATCTAGTCTTTCGTAAAACCGCGCGAAATTTTAATCCTGAATGTGCAATGGCGGGAAAATTTACAGTGGTTGAAGTTGAGCAAATTGTCGAAATTGGTGAGATTGACCCTGATGATGTGCATTTACCGGGAATCTATGTCAATCGCATTGTCTTAAACTCTGCACCGCAAAAACACATTGAACAAATGACATTAAAAAACGTGGAGGCATAAACCATGGCTTGGACTCGTAATGAAATGGCTCAACGTGCCGCTTTGGAACTGGAAGATGGTTTCTATGTCAATTTAGGAATTGGTCTGCCAACCTTAGTGGCAAATTATATTCCGCAAGATATTAATGTTTGGCTGCAATCTGAAAATGGCCTACTGGGTATTGATGAATTTCCTACAGCTGAAACCGTTGATGCCGATTTAATTAATGCTGGCAAACAAACCGTTACCGCACGTCAAGGCGCATCATTTTTTTCAAGTTCTGAATCCTTTGCAATGATTCGTGGTGGACATGTGAATATTGCGATATTAGGCGCTATGGAAGTTTCAGAAGCTGGTGATCTTGCAAATTGGATGATTCCCGGTAAAAAAGTTAAGGGCATGGGCGGTGCAATGGACTTAGTTGCGGGCGTGCAAAAAGTTGTTGTGCTGATGGAACACACTGCTAAAGATGGTCAGCCTAAAATTCTAAAACAATGCAATTTGCCTTTAACCGGTCAGCACGTCGTGAGCCGTATTATTAGTGATTTAGGCGTCATGGATATTCAAGCAGATGGTATTCATTTGGTTGAATTGGCTAAAGATGTAAGCCTTGAACAAATTCAGGCGGCTTCAGGCGTAACATTAATCGTTGATGACCATGTGCTTCAGATAGCCTAACTTTAGATATTGCCATGGCTGCAGGAAGCAGCGCGGGAACTGCTGAATGTTATGTAGCAGTTCTCTTGCTTTAACCCATCATGACGCATCAACCGATTGAAGTCTCACAACTGAATACCTGCTTAATGACTATCCGCCGTTTAATAAAGCTTTGACTTTATATCTAGAGCGCGACGCAGTGACAGTTTAGATCATTATTAAATAACAGCTTGAAATAGCGGCTTATGGTTGAATCTTGCCATGCTATAAAATGGCTGTTATTTCATTTATTGACTCTTAAGCATTTACTTATCGAATACATAAAAACGCGATACGCTAAGCTCAATTGATGAGCTATGCATAAAAGCGATTATAAAAATAACACATTGAACATGGCACATTAAAAATCAGCTGTTTACACTCTCAGCAATCTACATGCTAAAAATGCACCTTCACCAACTGGTTAAAGCCCAGCAGCGCTTTTTCAATCACGGCATCTTTGGAAATGTGTTCAGGCAATTCAAATACATTATGGATCATTAAAGAAGCCAAACCGTGCGCAAATGACCAGGCCGCCAGCGATGCGGAACGGACTTCTTTGCTTCCCGCGTCCTTATCCAAAACTTCCGCCACGCATTGTTCCACCACCGCATAGGCATTTTTACGTGCAGTAGATAATGCCGGATTCATTTCACTATGCGCCAGTTGCGAACCGAACATCAGCTGATACATGGCCGGATGCTCAAAAGCAAACAGCATATATTGGCGGCTGATCACCCGCATTTTATTTTGCCGTTCAACATGCTGATGGCAAGCCAACAAGGTTTGCTCCAAAGCATTAAATCCATCTGCTGCCACTTGACTCATCAGTTCATCTTTATTGGCAAAGTGATGATAAACCGCAGTCGCGCTAACCCCGACCCGTTCAGCCACGGCGCGAATCGATAATTTATCCGGCCCGACTTCTTCAAGCATTTTCTTAGCTTGTTCAATGAGTTGAGGCTCTAAATTACCTACATGATAGTTTTTTCTTTTTGCAGATGCCGTCATAAATTGTGTATTAAAAAAATTCTATGTGTTCAGTGTCATCCTAGCATAAATCACAAATTTTATTCGCTCACATCTTTACACTGTTAAGATTAATCATTAGAGTATTTTTTAGACATCTCATGGACATTGCCAAGGACTACGCCATGCAACAAAACTTTGAATGCTTTCATTTAAAGATTTCAGATCAGATTGCGCATATTGAACTGTCACGCCCAGACAAAGCCAACAGCTTGAATTTATCGTTTTGGCGCGAATTTCCTCAAGCGATTGAGCAGCTCAACCGTTCGGGACAAATCCGCGCGCTGGTGATCTCAGGTCAAGGCAACGTTTTTTGCGGCGGGCTGGATTTAGCCATGTTCAGCAATCAGGCAGAGTTTCATGCCAATGATGCGGTTGCGCGTGAAAGCATTATGCAAAGCTTGAGCTTAATGCAGGAATCTTTAAGCTGTCTGGAAAAAGTCCGCTTTCCTGTGATTGCTGCGGTGCATGGCAGCTGTGTCGGCGCCGGTTTTGATTTAATTGCAGCCTGTGATTTTGTCTTTGTCACTGCACAGGCGAAATTCCGTATAGAAGAAACCAATATTGGCATGATGGCGGATATTGGCGTGTTGCAGCGTTTGCCGCATGCCATTCCTTTCAATATTGCGCGTTATTTGGCATTAAGCGGTGACACGCTAACAGCCGAAGACGCCTACCGCTTAGGTCTGGCGGTGAAAATTTTAGATACACCGGATCTGCTGTTGCAGCACGCATTTTCCGTTGCCAAGAAAATAGCGGAAAAACCGCCTTTGGCAATGCAAGGCATTAAGCGCAGTATGCTTTACAGCCGCGACCACAGCGTTGCTCAAGCACTCGATCATACCGTCATGATGCAAGCCGCTATTCTAAATGGACAAGATATTTTAAGCATGGTGCAAAGCCGCATGTCGGGTCAACCAGCAGCGTTTAAAGACCTGCAGCCTATTGCGTTTGCAGAAGAGCAGCAAGCATGAGCCCATTGAAAATTTAAAAAGCCAAGAAATTTAAGGTTTAAATTTTTTAAATAAATCTTATCACTGATAAGTTTGAAGAATGTGTTTTGAACAATAACTCGAACAGCGATTTGCACAAAAGAAATTTAGAGAATTACTACTTAGAAAACAATGATTTAAAACACAAGGATTTGGAGAAGAACAATGCAAAACTATGATGTTGTGGTCATTGGTTCCGGTAATGCAGGACTGACCGCCGCAGTGACGGCGCAAAAAGCCGGGAAAAACACTTTATTGGTCGAACGGCATAATATTCCGGGCGGCTGCGCGACCTCATTTGTGCGCGGCGACTTCGAGTTTGAAGTTGCACTGCACCAACTGAGCGGTTTAGGCACCGAACAGCGCCCTTTTGTCATGCGCCAGCTGTTTGAACAGCTTGGCGTGATGGATAAAGTGGAATTTGTACAGGAACATGCGCTGTACCGCTTAGCCATTCCGGGACAAATAGACATCACGCTGCCTGCCAGCTGGACAGGCATTCAAAAAATTCTGCATGAAAAATTTCCGGCAGAAATTGAAAATATTGATGCCTTCATGCTGGCTTGTGAAAAAGTCACCATAGAAAGCTTTACTACATTACCGCAAGTACAGCGCAATCAAAGTACAGAATTGCTGGAACAGCTTTGCCCGTATTTTAAACAATATGGCTTGCGCACCGCGGAAGATGTACTGAATGAGTTTTTTCAAGATCCAACGCTGATCAGTATTGTGTCGGCTTATTGGTTTTATTCAGGTGTGCCGCCAAAAGAATTACTGTTCACCGATTTGGCCAACATGATTTATGCCTATGCCGTGTTTAAACCGTGGCATATCAAAGGCGGTTCTCAAGCCATGTCAAATGCGCTATTGGAGTCATTTTTAGAATCTGGCGGCGAAGTGCGTTTCAACTGCAGCGTAGACAAAATTATTACCCATCAGCAGTCCATTCAGGCGGTTCGACTTGAAGATGGCAGTGAAATCCAGTGTAAAGCGGTGATTTCCAATGCCAGCCCGATTTTAATTTTTAATGAGCTGTTAGATACGCCAGCGCCGCAAAAAATCCAGCAGGACTTTAAGTCGCGCCGTATGGGTACTTCGGCATTTGTGATTTATTTAGGCTTGGACTGCACGCCGGAACATCTGAACATTAATGCGCCATCGACCTTTATTTCCTCCACCATGGATTGGGGGCAAACCTATGCCAATATGCAGAGTTTTGACAGCCCTGTTTCCGGCATGGTGACTTGCTATAACTATGATGATCCTGATGCTGCGCCTATGGGTAAAAGTCAGGTGGTACTGGTCTGCCTGCAATATGCCGATGTATGGGACAAGGTTAAGCCAGAAGATTATGCTGCCACCAAATACCGCTTTGCAGATGAGCTGATTGATTTGATTGAGCAAGTCTATCCGAATCTGCGCCAGCACATTGAAGAAGTCGAAGTAGCGACCCCTTTAACCATGATGCGCTATCTCAACACTCCGGGCGGCGCAATTTACGGCTTTAGGCAAACCCCAGAAGATTCCAGCCTGATCCGTGAACGTTTAAATCACATTCAGGGGCTGTATTTTGCCGGTTCATGGACTTCAATGGGCGGATTCCAGCCGACTTATATGGCCGGGGTTTCCACCGCCAAAGCAGTTGCACGTCAATTAGAACAACAATCATCACAGGAGCTCAGCCATGTCTAATATTCAAGTGCTGGATGCAGTCAGCGGCTATCAAGAGATTCTTCAGGCCAAAAATATTTTGGAACAACAAGGCACCGACTTTTCTGAATACACTGGAAAAATCCGTTCGACTATGCAAATGCTACATCCTAAACGCATTGAGCTGGTGGTGACCGATATCATTCAAGAAACCCCAAGCACCATAACCCTGCGTTTGATAGCAAAAGATGCACAGCAGCTTCCGGTGTTTCAAGCAGGTCAATACATCAATCTATTTTTGACCATACAAGGCACTTACACGGCGCGTCCTTATGCCATTGCCTCATCGCCGTCGGAGCGCGGCTATTATGATGTGACCATTAAAAAAGCTGATGGCGGCTTTGTTTCGCATTATTTGGTTGATGAAATTCAGCTGGGGCAAACACTAGAAAGCAGCGGCCCGATGGGCAATTTTCATCATAATCCGCTGTTTCATGGCAATGATTTGGTGTTTTTGGCGGGCGGTTCAGGCAGTGTGCCTGCGCGCAGCATGCTGCTGAACTTGCTGGATCAAAACCTAAATCAGCAGTTTCATCTGATCTATGTCAACAGCTATGAAGATGACGTCATTTATGCTGAAGAACTGCGTGAACTGGCACAGCAGTATGAAAATTTTCGCCTGACTGAATTGATCACCCGCCCAACACCCGCCTATCAAGGCGAAAGCGGCCGCTTAACCGAACAGCGATTGGCGCATCTTCTGGGGCAGCATCCTGAACAGAAAATGTTTTATATCTGCGGGCCAACACCATTTAACCAAAGCTGTCAGCAGCAGCTGCAGGCGTTGGGTGTGCCGGCAAGACGCATTCGCGTAGAAGCAAACGGTGCACCTAAAACTCCGCATCTGCAAAGCCATTGGCCTGAAGGGATTGATCCTGCACAGCAAGTTACCGTGACGGTAAAAGGCAAAGGTCAATTCACAACTACTGTTGGTGAACCGCTGCTGAATAGCCTCGAGCGTCATGGCTTCTTTGTAGAAAATGCCTGCCGTTCAGGTGAATGCAGCCTGTGCCGAGTCAAACTGGTATCAGGACAAGTGTTTAATCCAGACGAAGCGCATTTGAGAAAATCTGACCGGCAGTTTGGCTGGATCTATAGCTGCATGGCATTTCCCGTCAGTGACATTGAAGTCCTGATCTAAAACATTCGCTGAACATACCACGTGTGTTCAGCTTTTTTATTTTTATTGATTATTAACAGCATAATGATGCAAGGATATGCACATGGAAAATAACACGAACAGCCCACTTTCTATTCATACGGATTTAACCGAACCAAAGCCAAATTCAAACAGCAATTCATCCAGTCCAAAGATGTCTGCGAATGCTAAATTATGGGAACACAGTTACCCTGAACAGCTCAAAGATTATCAGCTGAAAGAGTCGGCATTAACCGGTTCTGTCAGTCAGTTTTGCATGTTTGGCGCTGAACATTATCAAAATGACAGCGCCTTTAGTTTGGTGCTGCCTAACGGATTAAGCCGAAGTTTAACTTTTCAGCAGATTCACGACTATTCAGATCAATTTGCCCGCTATTTAAAACATGTGCTTAAACTGAATAGCGGCGATGTGGTGGCGATACAGATGCCCAACAGTTTGCATTATCCGATTGCAGTCTTTGGTATTTGGAAAGCTGGACTGATTCTAACCAACGTCAACCCGCTGTATACCGCGACAGAATTGAAACATCAGCTGCAAGACAGCGGCGCAAAACTGCTGATCGCCTGCGATCTATTTATTCAAACGGCACAGCCTGTTTTGAATGAATTAAACATAGAACTGCTGGTGTGCAGCCTTAGTGATTTTTTCAGTTTTCCCATCAATATGCTGATTAAACTGAAAATGTCCAAAGATGTGACTGCACCGGAAAGCCCATTTCAAAGCTTTAAGTATGCATTGCAGCAAGGGAAAAAATCCAAGCAGCCTTTTCAGTATCAAAACCACCCTGTCGCTTTATATCAATACACTGGCGGCACCACAGGTAAAAGTAAAGGCGCAGTAATCACCCACCGTAATTTACTTGCAGTCATGACCATGGCGGAAGATTTTATTCAAGCCTTTTCAACGGCAATGGAAATTGAACGCGGTGACAGCATTTTAACGGCCCTGCCGATGTATCATATTTTTGCATTTAATTTCAATTTCTTGCTGATGTTTCATAAAGGCGCACAGAATATTTTAATTCCTAATCCGCGCCCGCTGAGCAACCTGAAAAAAGCTTTTGAGAAATTTTCTGTTCGCTGGATGACGGGCGTTGATACTTTATATGCAGGACTGCTGCAGCAAGATTGGTTCCGCAATAACCCGCCGCCATTGAAAGTTGCCATTTCCGGCGGAACCAGTTTAAGGCCATCCACCGCCATTGATTGGGAAAAAGCGATCTCGCCAATTGTGGAAGGTTATGGCATGACCGAAAGCTGCTGCATGATTTCGATTAACCCGCCAAGCGCCAACAAAAAATTAGGCTCAATTGGCATCGCGTTGCCAAGTTTAGCGCTCAAAATCATGGATGAGTCTGGGTATGAAGTCGAACTGGGCGAAGCTGGCGAGCTGTGGGTAAAGGGTGAAAATATGATTGAGCAGTATTTAAATAATCCGCTGGAAACCCAAAACAGTATTGTGGATGGCTGGTTTAAAACCGGTGATATTGCTGTGATGGATCAGGACGGTTTTTTAAAGATCGTTGACCGCAAAAAGGATTTAATTATTGTTTCGGGATTTAATGTTTATCCGAATGAAATTGAAGATGTGCTGGCCCAGCATCCGGATATTATTGAAGCGGCAGTTATTGGCATTGCGGATGATACGACGGGTGAAGCGGTCAAAGCCTATATTGTGGCGCAGCATGATCAGCTGTCCAATGAGCAAATTAAGGCGTTTTGCAAACAAAGCCTGACCAATTATAAAATTCCAAAGCACATTGAGTTCCGCAGTGAATTGCCAAAATCACCGATTGGCAAGGTTTTACGCGCCAAATTGAGGGCTTAAGGAACAGCAGTTGAATTTGTGTGCATATTTTTAAAAGCATGCGCTCAAGGCGTATGCTTTTTCAGCACTCTTTCCACAAGCCCGCCTCTTCAGCTCATCCTGTTTCTAAACAGCCACGCTGCCAAAGGCAAAGTAATGACGGCTAAAATAAGCATCGGCACAAAGTCCCATTTCACTTGGTCGAAGCTTGCGCCTTCTAAATAAACCCGCTGCACCAGATCTATACCGAAGCGCAAAGGGTTTACATACGTGCCTATTTCCAAGGCTGCCGGCATATTTTGTACGGGAGTCAGAAGTCCAGACAGCAGCATCAGCGGCATGATCAAAAAGAAGGTATACATCATGGCCTGCTGCATATTTAAAGAAATCGCGGAAATTGACAAGCCCACACCCACCACAGCAATATTGAAACTGATTAAACCGAAATACAGCAGCGGCAACGAGCCGTTAAACGGAATTTTGAACCAAAAAGCAATAATCATGAAGATGATGCTGGACTGCATTAAGCCGACAAAAATTGGCGGCAAAGCCTTACCGACCATAATGTACAGCGGCGTATAAGGTGTCACCAGCAGCTGATCAAAAGTGCCCTGCTCGTGTTCCCGCGCAACGGACAGCGCTGACAGCAGCAAGGTTTGCATCATGCTTAGAGCCGCAATTAATGAGGTCATTAAGCCCCATCTGGATTCTTGATTGGGGTTATACCATGTGCGGGTTTCAATATTGATCATTGACTGCGCGCCCAGCACCTGCTGATTCACTTGATTAATCACACTATTGACATAAGCGCCCGCCATGCCAGCGGTAGATGAATTGCGTCCGTCTAAAATCGCCTGAACAGCAGCTGTTTGGCCTTGATTAATCTTTTCTTCAAAATCGCTGGGGATGCTGATGACCACCAACGCGGTTTGATCATCAATGACTTTTTGAATTTCCGAAGCATTGTGCAGCGTAGCGGTACGGCTAAAAACCCCTGAACCGTCTAAGCGCTGTATCAGTTCGCTAGACAGCTGCCCTTTGCTTTGATCTAACAGCGCATAATCCACATGATTGACATCATAATTGGCAGCATAGCCGAACAGCAAAGCCTGCATCAGTGCGGGCGCAAATAAAATGACTCGGTTGGACGGATCGCTAAAAATGGTTAAAAATTCTTTTTTAACAATCACCAGCAGATAGCGCAGCTGAAATAACAGTTTTTCGAACATGCTCTATTACCTCAGCTGTTTTTTTAATGAGATGCAGGCCGCGCCAGTTAAGACCACAGCATACAGCAGCAATATGGCGCATTGTTTTGACCATAAGGCCCAATTATCACCGCCCAAAAACAAGGTTTTAATTAAGCCCATATAATGCGTTGCCGGAACAATCTGGCTGATAATTTGGATCACCCATGGCAAGTTTCGGGTATCAAAAACAAAGCCGGACAGCATCATAGCGGGCATAAAACTCGCCAATAATGCAATTTGACTGGCTTGAAACTGGCTTTTGGCAAAGCCTGAGATGGTCAAGCCGAACAGCAGTGAAACTAGCAAATATAAAAATGATGAGCTTAAAATTGCCAGCAAAGAACCGCGCATCGGCACTTCAAATAAAAAATGCGCAGCCAACAAACATACGGCAATATCAATTACGCCAATCACAAGGTATGGCACCAGTTTCGCCAGAACTAACTCCAGCGGGCGTACGGGCGTCACAAACAGCGCCTCTAAAGTTCCGCGCTCACGTTCGCGCGCGATCAACAATCCCGTTAAGAATGCGCCAATTAAAGTTAAAACCAGCACAATCAAACCTGGCACCAAAAACCATGTGCTGTTATTGGCTTCATTGAACCACATGCGCTGTTCTAAGCTGATCATGCCTGTACTCGCACTGCTGTTGTGACGGTCAGCTTCTATTTGCTGCGTTGCCGCTACAGCCCCTGCTACATAGCTTTGCAGTGCGCCTGCGATACTGGTGGAGCGGCCATTGCCGATAATCTGGATCTGCGCTTGGCCACTGGCGCTTTGGGCTGCAAAATCTGCGGGCAGTGTGAGTATGGCATCAATTTCCGCACGGCCCATGGCCTGTTCAGCTTGCTGAAAACTTTGGAACTGTACGGGCGTGATATAAGGCGTACCCTGCAATCCGGAAATCAGCTGTTGACTTTGAGGCGTCATTTGTTCAGCTACAACGCCGACACGGCCATTTTTTAAATCCAGCGACAGTCCATAGCCGAAAAGCAAAATGAGAATCAGCGGTAAGATCAGGCCAATTGCCAGACTGCTTTTATCGCGCAGCAATTGGCTGCTTTCTTTGCGAATCAGTGCGGTTAAGCGCTGCAAAAAACCGGAACTGTTTCTCATGCAGCACCGCCTTGCGCATGTTGCGTACGCGCTGCCCGAGCCTGTTCCACAATGGCAATAAATGCACTGTTCATATCATCGTGCGCGCCCAGCCCCGCTTGCTTGCGTACATCATTGGGCGGGCCAAGCGCTAACATTTTACCGGCGTCTTGAATGGCGATGCGGTCACAATATTCCGCTTCTTCCATAAAATGCGTGGTGACAATAATGGTAATACCTTGATTCGCCAGTTCACCAATGGTGTACCAAAATGAACGGCGCGCCAGCGGGTCAATACCGCTGGTGGGTTCATCCAAAAAGACAATTTCCGGCTGATGCAGCAAGGCCGCAGCCATCGACAGGCGCTGTTTAAAACCGTTTGGCAGCTCGCCGCTTTTGGCATGCGGATGCAATTCAAACTGTTTTAAAGCACGCTCTATCTGCTGCTGCAGTTTTTTACCATAAAGGCCATAAGCGCCACCAAAAAACTTCAAGTTATCCAGTACGCTTAAATTGCCATACAGCGCAAATTTTTGTGACACATAACCAATTTTAGCGCGGGCCTGCGCACGTGCATGGCGCAAGTTCATGCCTGCAACTTCCAGTACGCCGCTGCTGGCGGGCAACAAACCGCAGAGCATTCTAAAGGTCGTGGTTTTACCTGCACCGTTCGGGCCCAATAAGCCAAATATTTCACCGCGCTGCACGCTAAAAGTGGTACTGGCCACCGCGGTAAAATCACCAAAAGTTCTGACCAAATCTTTGACCGCAATGACCGGCTGGCTGTCTTGCTTTAAAGCGAGCGCATCATCTTGGCTGTTCGGCGGATGCTGTGTTTTACTGATCAGGCCTTCAGTAAGCGGCTGTTCTGAACCTAAACCTGAGTCTGAATCTTTATTTTTATCTCTATCTGAAAGATTTTGAGATTTTTCAAGCTGTTTCTGCTGCTGATGCAGCAGATACATAAAAGCATCTTCTAAATCTGCCTCGCGCGGTTTTGCTTCTGCGCCTGTCGGTAAAATATCCTGTGGCAATGCGCTGTACGGCTGATCGGTGATGAAGCGCACGGCATCGCCTTTGGGCACAGCATCTACAATGTATTTTCGCTGATCGAGCAGATGCGCCTGCAGTACCCGCGCTTTCATGCCTTGCGGCGGCTGAACTTGCCAGCTATAGCCTTGCACCTGCTGAGTCAACGCTTGCGGCGTGCCTTGCTGCAAAACTTGCCCCTCGTACATGACATAGACATCAGCGCAGCACTCGGCTTCATCCATATATGCCGTGCTGATAATAACGCTTAAATTTTCATCTTGAACCAGCTGCTGAATAATTTGCCATAAATCGCGCCGCGACAATGGATCGACCCCGACACTCGGCTCATCCAGCAGCAGTAAATCCGGTGAGCGCACCAAAGTGCAGGCCAAGCCCAATTTCTGCTTCATGCCGCCAGACAGTTTGCCTGCAGGACGCTGGGTAAATTGGCTCAAATCGGTAATTTTAAGCAACCGCGCAAAGCGTTCTTGGCGTACATCTTGTGGCACGCCGTGCAGATCGGCATAGAGGTTTAAATTTTCCTGCACGCTTAAATCTTCATACAGCCCAAAACGCTGCGGCATGTAGCTGATGCGGTTCTGCACCTGCTGCGGATGTTTAGCAACATCAATACCTAACACAGTTAAACTGCCGGAACTGGGCGGATACAGTCCTGCAATCATGCGCAGCAACGTGGTTTTTCCGGCACCGTCTGGCCCAACCAATGCGGTGAGCTGTCCTGTTTTAAAACTGAAATTCAGCTGATTCAGCGCATGCACATCGGCTTCACCTTTGGCAGACGCTTTAAAGATTTTATTTAAATCTTGCGCGACAACCACATACGGCGGTTCAGTAGCGGGCGCTTGGGCAGCAAGAGCGTCTGGCATAGGCAATTACTCTGCGGGACAATCGGCAGCTGCACAGTTTTGTGTCAGCTTCACCGTCACTGGCTGACCCATTTTCAGCTGATCATTGGCATCCTGCACATAGATGCGCACTTCGTATACCAATGAGGTGCGGATGTCTTCGGTCTGCACGGTTTTCGGGGTAAATTCAGCCACTGATGAGATGTAACCCACTTTGCCCTGAACCGGCTGATTTGGCGCCGAATCGCGGATCACTTGTGCCGGCATTCCCATCTTAATTTGCCCCAATTCTTTTTCACTGGCATATACGCGAACCCATTTTGGATCGGTTAAGGCCAAGGTATAAACCGACTTTTGCGCAGCCGCCATGTCCCCCGGTTCCAATAAACGTGCGCGCACAGTTGCAGCCGTTGGAGCACGCAATTCACTTTGTTTGATTTGATATTGAATCAATTCAAGATTTGCCTGTGTGGCATTGTATTGGGCTTTGGCCGCTTTACGGTCTTCTTTTTGCGCCCCTTGCTGTAAGAGTTTTAGGTAGGCTTCGCGTTCTTTCAGCGCTGCTTGCGCTGTACTTTGATTGGTTCTAGCGCTGTCCAGTTCCTGCTTACTGATGGCCTGTCCGGCAGTATTTTGCATCAAAGTTTGCATGCGCGAAAAATCTTTATTGGCTTTGTCCAATTGAGCTTCTGCAGAGGCAATTTGCGCGCGCACCTGCGCAATTTCTTCGGGCCGCGTGCCGACATCCTGTTTATCAATATTTTGTTTTTGCACTTCGAGCTGGGCTGCCGCTTGTTCTGCCTGTATGCGCAGCGCGTCGGTATTTAAACTGGCAAGCACCTGACCGGCTTTGACGCGATCACCTTCCTGTACATACATCTGCTGCACGCGTCCGGCATTTTCAAACGCCAAAGACACTTGGCGAATATCAACGTTGCCATACAGCGTTAGCCCCTGACCGTCATCGCGGTCATGATGATAAAACCAGTAAAATATGGCCGCACCCGCAAGGCCAATAACAGCAATTAATGCAAGTAACTTCTTATTCATTTTAGCCAGACCTTAAAGCAGTGCTGAATTTGGCAATGCCAACATAGTTTAAATTCAATTTGAATTTAAACTATCGTAATTTTGCCAAAAAAGATATACTTTTACTTAGAAATTTTAATTCAGAGTACCCTATGTCTAGAGCGCGGCGCAGTGATGGTGATGTAACCAAATCTAAAATTTTGCAGGCGGCTGGTGCTTTGTTTGCAGAAAATGGCTTTGCGCAAACCACCAACAAGGCTATCGCGCAAGCGGCTGAAGTCGATTTAGCCGCGATTAACTACCACTTTGACGGCCGTGACGGCTTATATAAAGCGGTACTTGCAGAAGCGCATTCACATTATATTGATGAACAATATCTATTAGAGCTGGTCAATAGCAGCATGGCGCCAGCGCTTAAATTACAGTGCTTTTATGAAGCGCTGATCCATAAGCTGATTAATGAGAAGACTTGGCACAGCCACTTATTTTTGCGCGAGTTTTTGTCAGCCAATGCGCAGCTGTCTGACTTTATACAAAACGACGGCATGCGAAAATTCCTGTCTATTCGGACCATTATCAGTCAAGCATCCGGTATAGATGAAAACAGCCCTGCGCTTTTGCCCTGTATTTTAAGTGTGATGGCGCCGTGTTTTATGCTGATTCTTTCGCAAACCAATGTACAAACACCTTTGCAGCTGGTGGCAAAAATGGATACTCACGTGCTGGTACAGCATTTAATGACATTTTCTATGGCGGGTTTGCAGGCGATCAAACAGCAACAAGGCTAAAATAATGCCTCACAATATTTAGGTCATTATAATATAACAGCTTGAAATAACGGCTTATGGTGGAATCTTGCCATGCTATAAAATGACTGTTATTTCATTTATTGACTCTTAAACATTTACTCATCGAATACTTCAAAATGCTACGCTAACTCACATTTTGCAAAAAAAAACGCTATAAAGCACTGATAAATACTCAGCGCCATTCATTATGTTTAACTTAAAATACAGCTGCAGATGAACATCTTTCAAAAACAATTAATTTGTAAAAATGCAAAAAACGCCTAAATGCTATGAAAAAAATTTCTCATTTCATTTAAGCGTTTTGGCTTTAAAAATTACTGTCAACGCTGCCTACAGGCTGCCCTGTCCGTCTTATGCCTTTAAGCCAGCAGATTCACTGCCTTAGCGCGAGCTGCATGCAGTTTTTTATAACTGTCAATTAAGCGTAGATGGCGGTCCAAACCTTCCAGTTTCATACTGGTTTCAGTCAAACCATAGAAACGGATACTGCCGTCCATCGAGCCGATCACTGCATCCATGCGTTCATCACCAAACATGCGGCGGAAGTTATGCTCATAGTCATTCAGATCTAAATCATCGTCCAGCTCAACTTCCAGCACTGCATTTAAGCATTGATAGAATAATCCGCGCTCTACAGTATTGGTATTGTATTGCAGGTATTGTTCCACCAAGTCTTTGGCTTCTTCAAATTCTTGCAAAGCCATATAAATCAGAAGTTTCAGCTCTAAAATGGTTAACTGGCCCCAAACTGTATTGTCGTCAAACTCAATACCAATTAAAGTCACAATATCGGTATAGTCATCTGATTCCAGCTCTTCTAAGCGTTCTACCAGCGCTTCCAGCTGTTCATCTTCCAAACGGTGAATATTTAAAATATCTTCGCGGAATGCCAGCGCTTTATTGGTATTGTCCCAAATAAGATCTTCGACCAAATAGATTTCTGAATAATCCGGCACCAAAATTCGGCACGCTGTAGCGCCCAAATGCCGATATACCGCCATATACGCTTCTTTGCCCATGCCCTCTAAAATGCCAAACATGGCTGCAGCTTCATCTGCATTGGCATTTTCCCCTGCTGCGGTGAAATCCCATTCCACAAAGTCATAGTCAGACTTCGCGCTGAAGAATTTCCAAGACACTAAACCGCTTGAATCAATAAAATGCTCGACAAAATTGTTTGGCTCAGTCACGGCATTGCTGCTGAATGTCGGTTTTGGCAAATCATTCAAGCCTTCAAAACTGCGGCCTTGCAACAGTTCAGTCAGGCTGCGCTCTAACGCTACTTCAAAATTCGGATGCGCGCCAAATGAAGCAAATACACCACCAGTGCGCGGATTCATCAAAGTCACACACATAACAGGAAATTGACCGCCCAGCGATGCATCTTTCACCAATACTGGGAAGCCTTGCTCTTCTAAGCCCTGAATGCCTTCAACAATGCGCGGATATTTGGCCAGCACATGTTCCGGCACGTCCGGCAGCGCAATCTCGCCTTCTAAAATTTCACGCTTTACTGCACGTTCAAAAATTTCTGATAGACACTGTACTTGCGCTTCGGCCAAGGTGTTGCCTGCACTCATGCCATTGGACAAATACAGATTTTCAATTAGATTCGATGGGAAATAAACAGTTTCACCATCTGACTGCCGCACAAACGGCAGCGAGCAAATGCCGCGCGCGGTATTGCCAGAGTTGGTATCATACAGATGCGTACCCAGCAGCTCCTGTTCAGGATCATAAATTTCACGGGTATATTCATCTAAAATTTCTGCAGGCAGCTCACCGTTTGGCCCCGGCTGGAACCATTTTTCATCCGGATAATGCACAAATTCCGCCTGTGCAATTTCTTCACCCCAAAATTGGTCGTTATAGAAGAAGTTGCAGTTCAGACGCTCAATAAATTCACCTAACGCAGATGCCAGCGCGCTTTCTTTAGTCGAGCCTTTGCCATTGGTAAAGCACATTGGCGACTGCGCATCGCGCACATGCAGCGACCAAACGTTTGGCACAATATTGCGCCAAGAAGCAATTTCAATTTTCATGCCCAGATTGGCCAAAATGCCAGACATATTGGCAATGGTTTCTTCCAAAGGCAGATCTTTACCCGGAATGAACGTGCTGTTTTGAGAAGCAAGGCTTGGCATAAGCAGCGCCTGAGCATCAGCATCAATGCTTTCGACTTCTTCAATAATAAATTCAGGACCCGTTTGAATCACTTTTTTTACTGTGCAGCGGTCAATCGAACGCAAAATACCTTGGCGGTCTTTTTCAGAAATATCTGCCGGCAGCTCAACCTGAATTTTAAAAATTTGCTTATAACGGTTTTCCGGGTCTACGATATTGTTCTGTGAAAGCCGGATGTTTTCTGTCGGAATATCGCGTGCAAGACAGTAAACTTTAACAAAGTATGCCGCGCACAGCGCAGAAGACGCTAAAAAATAGTCGAATGGGCCTGGCGCAGAACCGTCCCCTTTATAGCGGATAGGCTGATCGGCGATTACCGTGAAGTCATCGAACTTGGCTTCTTGACGAAGATTGTCGAGGTAATTGACTTTGATTTCCATGCAGGCACCTAAATCTTATTTATGCGTTTCAGCAACACATAATTTTAGCAGTTTCTAAACAATGACCTTTTCATCCCGCTGTTCTCTATGCCCAGCCGCATTCAGCAGATGTGGATGCCTTTTTATCAACGGACATAAAAATACAGATTAGAAAAGATCAAATCCATCCGTCTTATACAGCAGGATAGATTTATAAAAGGATTGAAAATACTGGATGCTGTTTTCATCAGGTTCACAGCAAAAACACCAGCATTTTGATAATGCGCCCTAGTATAATGGGATTTGGCCTAATTGATAACTTTTCTGTGCAGATGCGCTGAAATATTCATACGATCGGCCTGTTTCTATCCCTAAAGAATGCTTATCTAAAGAATGTTAATCACAACTGACTGCTATTTACGTTATGGTGGACTCAGCCGCAGATATTCACGCCAGCATTGAGTGCGATCAAGCTATTCAGCTCATTTAAGTATTTAAAATTGATCATAAAAATGCATAAAGGATATTAGAGCGCAGATCAGCTGTTCCGATTCATTATTTTTATCAAAATAAAATTTAAGCCTGATTGATCAAAGATACCGCATAAAAAACGCCAGCCCGTTAGAGCGCCGGCTGGCGTTTTGATCAAACAGTCTGTTAGCACAGAGTTAATTTAAGTGCTGGTTAAATTTAGCTCATACAAATGCGCAAATGCAGAAAGCAAGCGCTTGGCATCATCTGATGCGCTTAAACCTAAAGCCGGTTCACGGTGGATTAAACGAGCATTTTCAAAATAAGCCAGCGCCAATTCAATTTGCTCTGCCAGTTCAGTTTCATCCCATTTCAGATGAAATTGCTTTTTAAGCGCAGGATAAGCCAGTGCAGCTTGGGCCTGCAGTTCATCCTCACTCAATACAGCTTCCGCCGTATCCAGCTGCGTTTTCAATATATACGCAGTCAAAGCGCCTAAAATAAAAGTATGCAGAATATTGTTGCTAAAATACTTCAGCAACGCATCCTGTTTGTCGCAGACTTTGATCCAGCGCTCATTGTCATGCTCTGCATATTCCACCTGCTTCAGCTGAACTGCATATTGAATAATCTGATGATTGGACAGCTCAGTGATTTGCATGCGCGGGTCATAGCAGTTTTGCTTGAGATAATTGCGGAACTGTTCCAAACGCAGTATGACGTCGCGTTCTGACAGTGAATGGGTTGGCGCATTCAGCAGAACCAATGAAATCAGGCTGACCGGATTAATTACCACAGCTTTATTAATATTTTGCAAAATATCTTCGGCAACCAAATTTACCGTCTCTTTGACTGAGTCCGGCAAATCTTCTTCCAGGCCGACATGTTCAGGCGCTTGGCTTTGCTGCAGCAAATGCTCCAAAAATACCGGCTCACCAAAATTTACATGCACTTTGCCAAAGACTTTCTCAATCTTCTGAATCGATTTGAGCAGGCCAAACAGCGACTCGGCCTGCTTTTTCTGCCCGCCCAGCTCTTTAATATAAGACGAACCTTCCAGCAGTTTTTCATAGCCAAAATAGGTTGGAATAAATGCTATGGGCTTGCTGTTGCCGCGCAAATGGCTTTGAATCGTCATGGCTAGCATGCCTTTTTTTGCCGGCAGCAACAGTCCTGTGCGTGAACGTCCGCCTTCAATAAAGTATTCCAATGGCGTGTTGCGGCTTAACAGGCTATGCACATATTCCTTAAATACTGCTGTATATAAAGCATTGCCGTTAAAGCTTCTGCGGATAAAATATGCCCCGGCGCCACGCATAATCTGACCCACGACCGGCATGTTTAAATTAATACCGGCAGCGATATGTGGCACCATTAGCCCGCGCTTATGAATGACAAAAGACAGCAGCAGATAGTCAATATGGCTGCGGTGGCATGGTGTATACACCAGCTCATAGTCTTTTGACAGCTCGCGCACCATATCAAAATTATGCACTTCAATGCCGTCATACAGCTGAGTCCACAGCTTGGTCAGCGCAATATCGGCAAACCGAATTGTTGAATAGGAAAAGTCAGAAACAATTTCATCCAAGTAATGCTTGGCTAAGCTTTCTGCTTGACTGACACTGATTTTTTTATGAATACTTTCAGTCAAAATCGCTTCTTTGACTGCATCCGTCATCATCAATTTATTGATGACATTGCGCCGGTCAGATAAATCCGGCCCTAAAATCGCTTCTTTATATTGATTAAACAATGTGTTCAGCTGCGTGACCACATAATGCGCCGGTGAAAAGTTTGGACTGATTTCCAGCGCTTTTCGGATTAAACCCTGCAGCGACACAGCCTGATGAAACTCAATAAAATTTTCACGGCCATATAAAGTAATATTCAGCGCCTGCTTAATGCCAGTTGGTTTAGTCCATGCATCGGCCATAAGTGCCTTGTACCAGCTGTCTTCATTTTCCGGCGCACGTCCCCACAGTACAGTCACAGGCACCAGCAGCACATCCTGTTCAGGATGCTGCAGCAGCTGCTCGACCATGCGGATTAATTTATCCGGATAAAATGAAGAGGCATTTTTTTTGCTGGCTTCCAGCGTTAAAAACGAATCCGCTTCGCTGTATCCATCCAGCTGCAGTGGCGCAAAGGCAGAACTTAAATTGTGCTTTTCTGTTTCATTATCAATCAGCACTTTATTAGATGTTGAATCATCCTGAATGACATAACAAATTGGAAATTCATGAGAATTTTCAGTTTTAACAGCATTTTCCAGAACTTGGGTATCTCCCAAGACTTGCGGACTGACAATTTTATCTAAAATTTTCTTTGTAAATTTTCTATAAAAATTTTGATAAGCATTTGTTGCCATGTGCGGTTCTCAGCAGCTCTTCTATTTTGATCCTATAAAGCGAAATCATACATGCTGTTGCGTCAGATTTGGAGATAAATTACTTTTTCCCATAATTTTTCTTGGTTTAGTATGAATTTTATCTTAGAGGGTTTTACCGCCATCACTGATGGCAATGAATGTGAGTACTAAAGCGGTCTAAGTTATTTACAACAGCACAAATATTAGATGATGCTGTTAGTAGCATAAGAGCTCAACAACTGGGATTTAACAGCAATTGTCAGCACCTTTAAACGGCAATTTGGGTGCATATTCTGCAAAATATCAAAACATAAATGAGCTGCTTGAAAACGCTAAAATCGTCACTCAATTTGACCCGAACAATGGCGGCTGCTCGCTGAATCTGCTAGCGCTTATACTGTGCATGAAAAACTGCGGCCAAAATGTGATTTGATCTATTTGGGGCAGGATCATCAGGACGATGACACCATATTGGCAGCAAGCTCCATTGCAACGCAAAAACCGGAAGTGCACGCGGTGAAAGACGCATTGATTGCGCAAGACACTCATGAATTTGCTAAGGACTTTCGTTTGATGGTTTTATTTAAAAATTCCGGCTCATCATTCCAATGTATGATTTGAGTATTATTATGATATGGCCCTTTATCATTGCTCATTTATAAATAATTACATCGCCAATCGTGCAAAAAGCGCATTTTAGCATGCGCTTTTTATCTATGAATAACGAAAATGCAATGCTCAAAATACCCGCGGCTTAGGCCCAAATAACCATAATAGCCGCAATAACAACCAGCAAAAGCCCCCAATGGTCGGTGCGCGCCAGTTTTTCCCGAAAGAAATATGCAGAGATCAGCAGGCTGAACAGTACTTCAATTTGTCCCAGAGTTTTTACAATCGCTACCGACTGCATACTCATGGCAGTAAACCAGCCCAATGATGCTAAAAAACTGCAAACGCTGACCTTAAACGTCAAGCCTATCTTTGCTTGCATGGCTTTTAGTGTTTTGCGGCTAAATAATGTCAAATACAGCAGCATGCTTAGGCATTGAAAGCCAATCACACTGATTAAAACCCATGACGCGCGGTGCAAAAACGGAAGCGCAGTCAGCTCCAGACTGGCTTCACGCACCAGCAATGAGGTAATGGCAAAACTCAGACCGCTGCCGACCCCAATCGCCAAAGTCCGTACAGACATGTTTTGCAGCTGGCTGCCTTTGCTCAGCAGGAATACCGCCAAAGCGCCAATAGCAACGCCCACCCAGGCCCAAAAACTTAAACGTTCATGCAGAAAAACCACACTCACCAAGGCGGCTAAAATAGCTTCACTTTTGGCCAAACCGACGCCAACAGCGTAGTTTTTTTGCTTAAACAGCATCACCATTAAAATGGTGGCCAATATTTGACTGCTGCCGGCCAAAAAAATGTAAATCCAAAATTTAGCGGTAAAAGCCGCATGCACAGAGATAGGCTGAGAATGGTATAGCCAAAAGATATACACGGCAGCAAAAGGAAAACCAAATAAAAACCGGGCTAAAGTCACACCATAAACATCAACCGTGGTGCTGAGCTGTTTTTGAAAAGCATTACGCCATGACTGCATAAAAGCGGCCATCAAGGTAAAGAGGATCCAGCTGGAGAACATCGAAATTCCAAATACGGAAGGCTGACAGACGCTTTAATCTACGCCGATTTTAACTGCTTTTCGAGCCAAAAAAGACATTAACTCATTGAAGTTTTTTATTCTTTCCAGAAGATATTTTTATCATTGACCGGAAGCATGCCTTACTGCGCATCTGATTTAGCCCTCAAAAAAGATGCCCAAAACCAAAAATAGGCTTTGGGCATCTTTAGCAGGCTTAAATTCTATACAGCATAGTTGCTGTTATTTTTTGTATGCATCTAACGCGGGTGATAAACCGCCGATTCAGCTTTCAAGCAACACCGATCCATACTGTTCACGCAAGTCTTTTTTCAGCATTTTGCCAGTGCCGCTAAGCGGAATGGCATCAACAAAAATGACTTTGTCTGGAATTTGCCATTTAGCGACTTTATCTGCATAGTAGTCCAAAATTTCGGTATCGGACAGTTCGGCTTCCGGTTTTTTAATGGCAATCAGCACTGGGCGCTCATCCCATTTCGGATGTTCAGCCGCAATTACAGCAGCCATCGCAATTTTGGGATGCCCCATCGCTAAGTTTTCCAATTCGACTGATGAAATCCATTCACCGCCGGATTTAATCAGGTCTTTAGAACGGTCGCTGATTTTAAGGAAGCCGTCTTCATTTAATGTGGCAATATCGCCGGTATCAAACCAGCCGTCAGATGTAAGCGCTGACTGTTCTTTGCCAAAGTAATTTTGAATAATCCAGTGGCCTTTAATTTGTAAATTGCCCGCCGTATGGCCGTCGCACGCTAGTTCATGTGTGCCGTTTTCTGCATCAGTAATCCGCAGGTCTACTCCAAATGGAGGGCGTCCTTGTGACAGGCGTATTTTCAGTTTTTCATCATCTGATAATTGCTGGTGTTTGGCTTTAAATTGGCAAGATGAGCCTAAAGGACTGGTTTCAGTCATACCCCATGCATGAATCGTTTCGCAGTCAAATTCATCTTTAAAGATTTTTAACATGGATGGCGGACAGGCTGAACCGCCTACTACATTGCGCTTTAAGCTTTCCAGCTTGGTGCCGGACTGCAATGCGGCATTGATCAGGCCTTGCCAGATGGTCGGTACGCCCAGCGCAACAGTCACTTTAAAATCATCAATCATTTTGGCTAAGCTAGCCCCGTCTAGGCCTGGGCCAGGCAAAACCAGTGTACAGCCCACCATGGCTGCCGCATACGGTGTGCCCCATGCATTCACATGAAACATTGGCACAACCGGCATCATAATGTCACGCGCAGAAACATTTAATGAATCCGGCATACTGATGGCATAGCTATGTAAAACTGTTGAACGGTGGCTGTACAGCACACCTTTGGGATTGCCTGTTGTCCCTGATGTGTAACATAAGGAGCTTGCGGTAAGTTCATCAAAAACCGGCCAATCAAAGTCCGGCGTATGCGCTGCCAGCAAGTCATCATAAAATAATACATCCGGCAGCGCCTCGCGCACGGCTTGGTCTGGCGCATCTAGGCAAATATAATGCTGAACAGTTTTCAGCATCGGTTTGACAGCTTTAATGAGAGGCAAAAACGTTTTATCAAACAGCAGGCTCTGATCCTCGGCGTCATTAATAATAAAAACCAGCTGTTCTGGAAATAAACGCGGATTAATGGTGTGGCAAACAAAACCGCTGCCCGAAATTGCATACCATGCTTCTAAATGACGGTGATTATTCCAAGCAATGGTGGCAATACGATCCCCTATTTTTGAACCCAATGCATGAAGCGCATTGGCAAAACGCTTGGAATTATCATGCACGCTGCCCCATGTCGTTTGAGTAATGCTTAAATCTGTATTTTTAGAAATGACAGCACTGTCGGCATGATAGCGTCCCGCATGTTCAATCATGCTGCTGATTAATAAAGGCTGAAACATCATATTTCCCAGCATCCCTAACTCCTTATGCTTTTATTCCGTATTTTTATGCCTTGCCGGCTCTTTGAATTGTGATTTTTGGGGATGTACAAATGCAGCATACATCAACA
>JASLHF010000081.1 GCA_030152275.1 Acinetobacter sp.
CATGCATCTGTCGCTGCCGTATGTACAGTGGATGCTGGCCGGCAGCCCGCTGCTGTTTATCTATATTATTTACACCTCCATTTTGCGCGGTGTCGGCGACAGTAAAACACCGCTGATGACATCCTGCATGACCATCGGCACTGGCTTAATCATCACGCCAATTTTAATTGCCGGCAAATTCGGCTTTCCACAAATGGGCATTATCGCTCCAGCCATTGCCACTAATATCGGTTTTGCCATCGCGCTGGTGTTTTTATGGATTTATCTGAATAAAAAAGACCATCCGCTGCGGCCGGATTTAGCGCTGCTGCAGCACATCCGCCATCAGCCGGAACTGAGTAAAATTATTTTGCGCCTCGGCATTCCAACGGGTATTCAAATGGTCACAACCTCCGTTGCCGGACTGGTGATTGTGGGCTTAGTCAACCGCCACGGCGCTGTCCATTTCCATTGCCGCTTCAATTTTTGCCGCACAAGCCATTGGCGCCGGCAAGTCAGAACTTCTGAATAGAGTCAAAAAAACTGCTATCGGCATGAATATTGCCATTACCGGCACACTGGTCGCACTAGGCTATCTGTTTTCTAAATATTTAATGGCGCTGTTTATCACTGACCCGCAAGTGGTAGCGCTAGGACAGCAGCTGCTGTTTATTGTGCTGTGGTCAATTCTGTTCTTTGGCGCCAGCGCCATCTTCGCCTCGATCATGCGCGCCAGCGGGACTGTGACCGTGCCGATGATCATCAACATTATGGCGATTCTGTGTATTGAAGTGCCCTGTGCCTACTTGTTTAGTGAATGGTGGGGACTGCAAGGCATTTGGTATGCATACGCGATGGCTTTTGTCAGCCTGTGCCTGCTGCAAGGCCTGTACTATCACTTTATTTGGAAGAAAAAAGCCGTCAAAGCCTTGGTTTAAAGTCGAACTTTTATTCAAACAATGCCGCTGTATATGCGGCGTTTTTATGCTGCGCTTGCTGGCAAGGCCTTATACACAATCAGCTTAACATTGGCATAAGCTCTGAATAATTTCTGCTGTAGGTATCTGCTCAAATGAGCGCTTTTACTGTTGTTTTATCAACACGGATTTCAAGTTAATCCTCTAAGTGATTCATTCCTTAAGGATTTTTTATTGGCATGCATCTTGTTCTAAAGCAAGTATCCAATTACATCTAAAATAAGGAACGATGATGGCAAAACGACAAATTAAACTCGGCGCATTTATTCCCACAACCTCGCAGCATGTCGCAGGTTGGCGCCATCCTGAATCACGCCCACAGGATCATCTCAATATTGACTACGCCATTGAACTGGCGCAAACCGCAGAACGTGGTTTATTTGATGCTTACTTTTTAGCAGATGGTTTATCCGTCCGTTGGAGTTCGGCTGTCGAAGGTGAAAAAGGTCTGGGCGATAAAGGCGTGGGTTTTGAACCTGTCACCCTGTTTGCTGCACTCTCCACCGTGACCAAACATATTGGCTTCATTGCCACGGCATCCACGACCTATGAAGATCCTTATATTTTGGCCCGCAAATTTGCCTCGCTGGATCATATTTCAAAAGGTCGAGCGGCGTGGAATGTGGTCACCACAGCCTCTGCAGATACTGCAAAAAACTTTAATCTGCAGCAACATCCTGAACCGAAACAGCGTTATGAACGAGCGGATGAGTTTATTGAGCTGAGTCATAAACTTTGGGATTCATGGGAGGATGACACCTTCCACTACAATAAAGAAACTGGACAATTTTTTGATGCACGTAAACAGCATCAACCTGAGCATCATGGCAAGTATTATCATGTTGAAGGTGCTTTAAATGTCTCTCGTCCACCGCAGGGCTATCCAGTGATTGTGCAAGCCGGTCAGTCAGAAGATGGCCGTGAACTTGCCGGCAAATATGCCGAAGTCATTTTTACTGCGCAGCAAAATTTGGCCGATGCCCAAGCCTTTTACCGTGACGTGAAAAACCGTGTTGTGAAATATGGCCGTCATGCCGATGACCTAAAAATCATGCCGGGAGTATCTATTTTTGTAGCCAAAACTGAGCAGGATGCACAAGAAAAATATGACTTTTTAAATAGCTTAATTCACCCTGAAGTCGGTCTCAGCTTATTGTCTGCTTTAGCTGGTGGTATTAATTTATCCAAGTTTGATTTAGATGCGCCCTTCCCTAAAATTGAAGATACCGACATTAATTTTTCTAGTCGTCAGCAAATGATGATTGATATTGCGCGTAAGCATAACTTTAGTATTCGCCAGTTGTATCAATATATCGCTTCAGCACGTGGGCATTGGACTTTAATTGGTACACCTGAACAAGTGGTGGATCAATTACAAGAGTGGTTTGAAAATGAAGCAGCTGATGGTTTTAATGTTTTACCGCCAACCACACCGGCTGGATTAAACGATTTCGTAGATCTGATCGTGCCGGAATTACAACGTCGCGGTTTATTCCGTACCGCTTATGAAGGCTCAACTTTACGTGAAAATTTAGGGCTAAAACGACCTGAAAATCAGTATGTGTTGAAAAATCAACAATCACAAGCCTCGTAATCCATGCGAGCTGATTTCAGTTCAGCTTATATTTGCTAAATGCCTCATTTGAGGCATTTTTTTATGATTACTCTTCAAGAATGCCTACAATCCCATACATTTTTTATGTGTTTAAATATAAACAGATAAGTACTGCAATATTTTTGATGAACTCTCTGCAACATTCAAAATTATCTATTGTTGAAATCTCAACACTTCAATTTTAATAAAATTATAAGATACTGTTTTTATTTAATTATTTTGTTGGCACAGCATTTGTAATAGTTCTATGGATTAAAACATATACATAGGTTAATTCATGTCAAAACGTCAAATTCGCTTGGGAGCTTTCGTACCGGGAACTTCACAACATGTTGCCGGATGGCGCCATCCAGCAGCACGCCCACAAGATAGCCATAATTTAAAATACTTTACCGAGTTGGCTAAAACCGCTGAACGCGGTTTATTTGATGCCTATTTTCTTGCTGATGTTCCGGTCACCGTTGACCCAGACACCACGCCTGATTTAGGACTCAATGGTACGTTTTCAGCAGGCTTGGAGCCCGTATCCTTATTTTCAGCACTTGCCGCAGTAACTGAGCATATTGGCTTTATTGCAACGGCTTCGACCACCTATGAAGCACCTTATAACCTTGCGCGTAAATTTGCTTCTTTAGACCATTTATCCGAAGGTCGTGCTGCATGGAATGTGGTCACCACTTCAGGCAGTGTGGTCGCAAAAAACTATGGCATCAATGACGCATTACTGCCTAAAGAACGCTATGAACGTGCAGATGAATTTATTGAGGTGACTCAAAAGCTTTGGGATTCATGGGAGGATGATGCCTTTGAATACAATAAGCAGACGGGACAATTCTTCACAGGCGAAAAATTGCATCCGCCACGTTTTAAGGGTAAGCATATTTCTGTACATGGTGCTTTAAATATTGCCCGTCCACCACAAGGCTATCCTGTCATTGTACAAGCGGGTCAATCACATGACGGTCGGGAGTTGGCTGCAAAATATGCTGAAGTCATCTTCACCGCACAACAAAAAATTGAAGATGCGCAAGACTTTTACCGTGATGTGAAATCACGCTTAGCTAAATTTGGCCGCCATCCAGATGATTTAAAAATTATGCCCGGCGTATCGGTTTTTGTAGGCAATACCGAAGCTGAAGCGCTGGCAAAATATGACGAGCTGAACAGTTATATTCATCCAACCTTGGGACTCACTCTATTAAAACAACTGGGCGGCTTTACTGAAGATTTATCCCAATTTGATTTGGATCAGCCCTTACCTGAGCATATTGGTCAAATGGAAAATGGCGCCAGTCGCCAGCAACTCATCTTAGACATTGCACGTGAAAACAACTTTAGTATTCGTCAACTCTATCAATGGGTGGCAAGTGCGCGTGGTCATTGGACACTCATTGGTACACCTGAACAAATTGTCGATCAACTGCAAGCTTGGTTTGAAAATGAAGCGGCGGATGGCTTTAATATTCTACCGCCAACCACACCTGCGAGCTTAGATGACTTTGTCGATTTGGTAGTGCCAGAACTACAACGTCGCGGTCTGTTCCGTACAGCCTACGAAGGGAAAACCTTACGTGAAAATCTCGGATTAAAACGCCCTGAAAACCAATATATTTTAGAAAAACGTCATACCTCACAAGCATCCTAATTACCTGCAATGACGACACAAGATGCCCCAAATGGGGCATTTTTTATGCTGAATGATTTGGGATACGTATTAGGGATTCATTTGAAAAGGCATTTAATCTAGCAGCTTTCACCAGCTGCAAAAAAGCCCTGCAATCAGGGCTAAATATGTGTGTGTTTTAAGTTACCAAGCAAATTTGTAATCTGCGAAACTCGGAGATAAGGGCTGAATTAGTTGGTCTTTCACTGGATCACTAAAATCGGTCAAAATGTCATTTTTAATGTTGGTTAAGCGTATATCTTCACGTTTACGCGGATGCGGCAACTGAATATCGACGATCCGCTTAATTCGCCCTGGATGCGGCTGCATCACCACCACGCGATCACCTAAAAATACCGCCTCTTCAACATCATGGGTGACGATAATCATGGTGATTTTTTCACTTTGCCAAATCCGCTGTAACTCATCTTGCAGATTTTGACGCGTCAAAGCATCGAGAGCACCGAAAGGTTCGTCCAGTAATAAAATCTGTGGTCGATTCACCAAACTGCGTGCAATCGCAACACGCTGATTCATCCCGCCTGACAGCTGCGAAGGATAAGCATCTTTAAACTTGGTGAGTTTCACCAGTTCGAGATGTTCATCAATTAATTGATCTTCTTCCGCACGGCTAAACTGGCTTTTGTGCAGTGCAATACGCACATTTTCACGTACCGTTAACCACGGAAACAGTCGATGGTCTTGAAACACGATACCGCGTTCGAGACTGGTTCCCTGAATCGCTTCTCCATCGACTAAAATTTGGCCCTGAAACTGACGCTCCAAACCCACCAATAAACGCAATAATGTTGATTTACCACAGCCGCTGCTGCCCACAATACTAATAAATTCACCCGGCTTAATCTCTAGATTAATATCTTCAAGTACCGTCAAATCTTCATTTTTTTGTGTGGGATAATGTTTATTCAGCTGCTGAATAGAAACCGAACCGGCTTGTTCTACGCTCATATCATTATTCTCAATTCATTTTTGAATAGGCTGCTGACTCAGCTTAAAGTTTAGCCAGCGACACTTCCGTGGATTTAATTAATACCACCACTTCTGAACCCACTTTTAAATCCAGATCTTTGACTGATCGTGTGGTAATCACGGAGGTAAAAAAACCTGCCTTGGTTTCTACATCTATTTCAGAAACCACTGGACCTTCTACGATTTCATTAATCACGCCTTTAAATTGGTTACGCACATTTACTGAAGTAATCGCCATTTTAATTATGCCTTCTGTTATTTAGAGGTCTTTAATATAGAACACTTCAATCACTTACTATATCTCGATTTATCCTTTAGTTATCCCGATTTTATTTATCTTAAAAACAGATAAATAATCCCAAGTGGAATTTATGCTGGAAACTGATATTTAAATATCGATTTATTATTTATCTTTTATTTTTAAATCTTTCATCATGATCAACATTTTCAACAACTATAAGAATCTACATGTCTATTCTGACCCACCCTTCAGTGCCCTCTGCACTCAAGCATAAACGGGCGACAGCAACAGTTTTTGCAGATCCTTTATCGCAAGCGCTGTTATCGCGAATTGAACAAATTGCCCCAAGTGATGCCAATGCTTTAATCATTGGTGATACAGGTACGGGAAAAGAATTGGTCGCACGGCAAATCCATCAATTGAGCCATCGCGCCAAAGGGCCTTTCATTGCCGTGAACTGTGGCGCCTTTACCGAATCATTGGCTGAAAGTGAATTATTCGGCCATGAAAAAGGGGCTTTTACCGGTGCCATCCATAGCCGTGTCGGCTGGTTTGAAGCCGCGCACAATGGCACGCTGTTTTTAGATGAAATTGGTGATTTATCGTTGTCTATGCAGGTTAAATTGCTGCGCGTTTTGCAAGAACGTGAGATCGTGCGTGTCGGTTCACTCAAACCGATTCCGATCAATGTCCGAATTATCGCAGCGACCAATGTAGATTTAGAGCATGCCGTACAGGACGGACGTTTCAGGGAAGATTTATTCTACCGTCTGCATGTTGCTTTGCTGCGGATTCCGCGTTTAGCAGAACGCCGCGCTGACATCCTGCCCTTGGTCAAACACTTCATCCAAGTCTATCAAACCAACCCGCATGATACGCCATTGCGTCTGAGTCAATTGGCACTCAAAAAGCTTAGTTTACACAATTGGCCGGGCAATATCCGTGAGTTGGAAAATACCATTCAGCATGCAATTTTGGTCAGCCAAAATGGGGTGATTGAACCTGAAGATATTAGTTTTTCCAGCATTCAAAGTGCATCAAACGCATCACGGCTAGAACCGTTTAATCTGCATAACGCCACTTCAGCACTGAGCAATATTCAAAATATTCAGGATGCAGGGCAGCTGTTAGAACAGACCTTTTTACAGATTTTTCAAGCCGCCGATCAGCTCAAGCAAGACAATATTAATGAACTCATTGAGGAAAAATTTATCCGCAGTGCCTATCAACACTGCCAATACAATCAGGTGCATACTGCTCGTTTGCTTGGCGTGACCCGTAATGTGATACGCACCCGTTTAATTAAATATGGCTTATTATAAATAGGCCATATTTAACTCAAAGATAATAATCAAAAAGACAACCATTATTAACAATCAAAAATAAGCATTGGACAGCATTATTACTAATTAAAACCCCTTCTCCCTCTGGGAGGAGATTAGGATGAGGGTAATTTAAATTAAAAAATTTATAACTCATTTTAATTGGATTAAATATTATTTATGACAATGTTTAAAATTAAATGAATTTAAGATATAAAAAAACCTCGATAAATATCGAGGTTTTTTATTTAAATAATCAACTTTATTTGATTTATTCTACAGGGTTACGCTTCCATGCCGTGAAGTATTTTTCCAGACCAATCAGCACATAGTTAAAGGCTAAACCCACCAAAGTAATGACCAAAATACCCACGAACATCTGCGGTATTTCAAAGCTAAATTGTGAGTAAATAATCAAATAGCCCAAACCGGCCTTGGCGCCAAACATTTCAACCGCCACTAACGCCAAGATCGAGATCGCCCCGGCCAAACGGATACCGACAAAAATCGTGGGTACGGATGCCGGTAAAATGACTTTTCGGAACAGCTGATAAGGCTTCAGCCCCATGGTACGTGCCGATTTAATCAATAAAGGATCAACAGTTTGTACGCCAGTAATGGTGTTTAAGAGAATCGGCCACGTGCAGGCATAGACCAACAGACTAATTTTCGAAGCTTCACCGATGCCCAGAAATAGAATAAACAAAGGCATTAATGCCAAAGCCGTAGTATTTCGAAACAGTTCTAATAAGGGGTTTAGGGTTTCTGCAACCAGCTTATACCAGCCAATTACTAGACCCAATGGAATGGCAATGGCTAAGGCCAACACAAAGCCAATAATCGAACGCTGAAGACTGGCAAAGAAATGTATGCCCAATTGACCGCTTTGATAAAGCTGCCAAGTGGTTTCAAGGACGACAGACAGCGGCGGTAAAAAGGCCGGATTGACGATTCCGCTACGCGGCAAAATCTCCCAAAGCAGAAAAAATACCACAATGGCAATGCTGCGCTTAAACACCATATTGAGCCAAGTGAATTGGAGTCGGGGTTTAATCGCGCTATAACTTTGCGAATAACTGATCGCTTGTTTCGTTGATGACATGGATAAATCCTCTGAATATTTTAGTTATGGGCTAGCTGTTTATCTTTTTCGAGCGCTTGCGCCTTGATGACTTCCTCACTGAGCAATGACCAAATTTTGTGGCGGATTCTGCCGTACTCAGGCAGTGAACGCACATCTTCACTTGCACTGCGCAAGCTTTGCGGGATGTCTATCACTTCTTTAATACGGCCCGGTCTTGAGGTCATAATCGCCACACGCTGACTCAGATAAATCGCTTCATCAATACTGTGGGTAATAAAGACAATGGTCTTTTTCGAGCTTTTCCAAATATTGATCAGTTCGCCTTGTAAGGTTTCACGGGTCTGTGCATCTAGCGCAGCAAAAGGTTCATCCATCAATAAAATTTCTGGTTCATAGGCCAAGCTGCGGGCAATTGCCACGCGCTGTTTCATCCCGCCCGAAAGTTCATTGGGATAGTGCTTTTCAAAGCCACTCAAGCCAACCAATTTGAGGTAATACTCGGCCTTTTCACGGCGCTGTTTTTTAGCCACGCCTTTGGCCTCTAAACCAAATTCAATATTTTCTAATGCGTTCAGCCACGGATAGAGTGCGTATTGTTGAAACACAATGCCGCGGTCTAAACCGGGCTGGGTAATTTGCTTGCCGCTGAGTAAAATTTGCCCTGATGATGGCTTGGTCAAGCCTGCAATCAAGTCCAATAGCGTTGATTTACCGCAGCCACTTGGCCCGACAATAGAGACAAATTCACCTTGGCGAATATCCAACGTGACATTTTCCACCGCGACAAATTCAGGCTTATAGTTTTTACTGCTGCTATGGTTTTGTGCGGGAAATACCTTACGCACATGATCTAAATGTAATGCACTGCTCATGCTTATATTCCTTTTAAATGCTGTGTGGCCGCATAGGGATTAAATTCATTGCTATAGAGGCGGCGCGCATCAATTTGATTCGGTTTTAATTTATGCTCTTGTTCTAAAGCTTGGATCCATGGCGCGAAGTCCTGATCCTTTTGCACACCACCGACTTCATTTACCCCTGTTCCGGTGTAATAGGGAATCAGTACGGTGTTTTCATTGCGCTGGCGCTTTTCAATGATGCTTTCCATACGGGCAATGATTTGTTCTTTCGGCGTGTGATGCAGCCATTCTTGGGCTTTTGCCACACCACTGACAAACGTTCGCGCCACTTCTGGGTTTTGCTGAATAAAGTCGCCACGCATTGAATAACTGCCTGCGGTAAATGGCCCATACAGATCAATATCTTTAAAAATACTGCGGACACCGCCGGTCTTTAAGGCGCGTTTTTCTAAAATGCCGGAGAACACGGCAATATCAATTTGCCCATTACGCAGCGCTTGTTCAGAACTCACAGGCGGCAACATAATCAGTTCGACTTGGCGAATTTCCTGTTCAGTCAGCCCCTGTCGCGCCAAATAATCTTTCACGACAAAGTCGTAATGCGCGCCATAGGCATTTACCGCAACTTTTTTCCCGATAAAATCGCGGGCACTGCGAATTGGACTATTTTCCAATACATAAAATCCGACATTTTGCTCGGCATCACTGCCGTAGGACGCCACCACAGGTACCACATCTAAGCCCGCAGCAATCACTTTCACCACAGCGCCGTTAAACGCACTGGCAAAATCGACATCCCCTGCGACCAAGGTCAATAAGTCTTGCGGGCCACCTTGAACTGAACCAACGTAACTTAATTTAATATCGCCGAGATAGCCTAAATCTTGTGCCAGTTCAGGTAAGGATACGAGGCCGGGATAGCTTTGATAACGTAATTCATGCACCGCCGCATGTTGTTCAACCTGTGGGCTACTACAACCCACCATGACAGTGCTACCGATCAATGTGCCCAGTACAAGATTGCGCCACAATTTTGGAAATTTATTCATTTTTATGTACTCCTATCCCGCCTGCTGCCACGGCAAAACTTTGCGTTCGATCCATGTCAGAATGCTGTTTAACAACACGCCCACCGCACCAATCAACAACATGCCAAAAATAATCAGCTCAACATCAAATGCCTGCCGCCCCTGAATCACGATGTTGCCCAAGCCATTGCCATAATTCGCCAGTAAAAATTCAGAACCTATGGTGGCAAGCCAAGCGAATATCAGCCCAAGTTGCAGGCCAACAAATATCTGTGCCGATGCGCCGGGTAAGATCAACTTACGCAAGGCGAACAGTCGCGGAAATTGATAGACTGCGGCAACTTCACGATATTTATGCGAAATGCTGCTAACGCCCTCGAAGCTATGCAGCGCTACCGGATAAAACACAGATAAAGTAATAAAAAGAATTTTTGCACCGTGACCTTGACCTAAAAAGGTCGAAATCAACGGCAGCCATGCAAATAATGAAATTTGACGCAGCACATGAAAACTCGGCGCCATGAACCAATTGGATAGACGTGAGCTGGCAATTAAAATGCCGAATAACACGCCTGCCACTGCACCTATGCCATAGCCGATAAAGTTACGGGCTAAACTTTCGCTTAAGCCGTCAATAAAGCTCGGCTGTTGTAACACCGTAATGGCTTTTTGCAGCACCAATAAAGGAGATGGAATCAATTTGGCATCAATCCAGTTTTGCTGTGAAGCCACCGCCCAAAACGCAATAAAAACCACAGGTAAAAGCACTGCTTTGAGCGTTTTTTGCAGGATTCGCACGGCATTTCGATTGAATGAAATAGTATGACTCATGGCTGTGCTCCTACTCGAGTCGCATGAAAGCGTGCTGTTTTTTCAAGCCAAGCAAATACCATATCCAGTACATAACCCGTAATCCCGATCAGGATAATCGCCATGAAAATCAGATCCATCTGCATCAATTGACGTCCCCAAACCATGAGGTAGCCAATGCCTTCACTACTTGCCAATAACTCGACGAAAACCAGTGCCAACCACGCTTGCATAATGCCTTGACGCAAACCACTAATTACACTCGGTAATGCCGCAGGCAAAATGACATTTTTCAACTTCTGCCAGTTGCTGTATTGGTATACATCTGCTACTTCCATCAAGCTATGCGGCACTTGAGTAATGCCTTTATAGGTTGCAATCAGCAGCGGTGGTAATACCGCTAAAGAAATCGCCGCAATTTTTAAAGCTTCATCTATACCCAAAAAAATCATTAGGAGCGGAATCCAGCCAACAATGGGAAATTGTGCAATCAAATTGACGGTCGGAAAGACATAATCGCGGCTGCGTTTAGCCAGTCCCAACACGGTTCCAAGCAGTACACCCACACTGGCACCAATCAGTACACTCCATAAAATACGTTTGGCACTGACCGCAAAATGAAATCCCAACTCACCGCTTTGCCACAGCTCTAAAGTGCTTTGCCAGACCAAACTTGGTGCAGGTAAAATTTGTTCAGGTAACCACTGCTTTAAAGTCGCGACATACCATAGCCCAAGAAAAAGAACCGGCAACAGGAGTCCACACGCCACTTGCAAAGTTAGTTTTAAATAGCTCTTTAAAAAATCAAAAACACTTCGGTCACTTTGCAAGGGAACCGAATGTGCAGATACATCCGTTAGGCTCATAATTCTTGTCCTTTTACGCTTTGTTCTGTTACATCAGGTTTTAAAAATTGAATAAATACCTGATCTCTGCTGATCAAAATAATCAAACCAATAAACGCCAGTCCGATCGGGAAAAATAAATTTTGTAGTCCAACACTGGCACCAAATACAGCTCCAATCACCCCACCCACCATGCCACCGGATGGGCCGACCATCGCCAAAATCGGTGAGATCTTTGCCATCGCGGTTTGCTCGCCCACACGGGCAAAAGACATAAAGTTGGCAATGTGCAGCATGCCCAAACCCAATCCCAGCATCACCGATGCAGGCCACATCAGCAGCGTGGTATGGGTCAATGCTAAAAGCAGGAGCGCCGCTGCCATCAAGCTCAGCCCAATCAAATAAAACTTCTGATAGCCCATCAGCTCCGCCAAACCGCCCATGCTAAACAGCGAACCGACAAAGACGATGCCTTGTACGGTTAACAGCATCACCGCCACTGGCTCCGATAAGGCAAAGTTTTGAATCGCAATCACCACAATAAAAAAACCAAAATAGCTATTTGCGAGGTTGCTTAAAAATTCCAAGGCACAGATCACCCGCAGTGAGGCATGGATTTTGATCAGGCCTAAAGGGGCAAGCACATCACGCCATTGAAAAGCCGAAGCATTACCGGCATTTTGATGACCACGCTGAAAGCACCACGGCGCAAACACTAAGGTGGCCAGAAACAAGGCCGACACCACATAAAAGCTGCCGCCATAGCCCAAATGCTCAATCAACAGCACACTTAAAGCCGGTGCAATCAGAAAAAAACCCATCATGTGCGAACCGCGAAACCAGCCGGCACGAGCCGGGCCCAGACGTTTCAGGTTGCTCAAAAACACGGTATTGATGGAGACAAAACGCATCGGCAACACAAAGCTCACCAATGCAGTGACTGCCAATAAATACCAAGCGCTGCTGTGTAATGGGGTCAGGCTATAGAGCAATGCACCCAATAAACTTCCTAAGCTAAACACTTTGAGTGCGCCAAAACGCTGAACTAACACGCCAATGGGTAAAGCCATCAATAAAATGCCAAAGTTTTGCGCTGCGGCAATTAAGCCAAGTTGCAATTCGCTGGCTTGTAAATGCACGGCATACAGCGAGATCAACACGCGTGCCACACCAACGCCCAGCCCTGCCAAAATCGTCAGCAGCACGAAACTGCGCATAAACTTGCTGGTTAAAGGGCTGGCGACAATATTGCTTTCAATGGGGTTCATGCTCATGCCCAAACTTACTTCGGCTGACCTTGAGCATTAAATTGACGCCAGTAGCCTTCGAGCTTTAATTCTTTCAAGGCATTGTTCAAATACTTCGGCTCGTACCACGTTTTGGTATCGACATCACGGCGAATTAAATGCGCGTCTTTGGCAATTTTTAAGGCACTGTCAATTTGCGAGCGATGGAATTCATCCAGTAATGGCGTATTTCGGTCTTTTAAGTTCCAGCCATCCCAGGTTTTTTGATAATCAACCAATGGGATACCGCTTTGTGCCCATAATTTGTATTGCGCACTGCGGTTGGCTTCTTCTGAACTCCACTGCGCTTGTTTAATTAAGGTGGTGACGACACGCTGAACCACGTCTGGATATTGTTTTTCAAAACTTTCAGTTACCCAAAATTGCGCGAGCGGTGCAACTTTTGGATCTTTAATTTCCAATAAAGTTTTAGCTACTCCACGCGCTTGTAAGCTAAATGGAGATGTAATGGTGGCATCAATATCGCCAGTGGCTAAAGCAGTACGCGCGGAGTAAGTATCTTGTGAAATCACCCGTAAATCACGTTCGGTAAAGCCATATTTTGCCAACACACGGTTAAATACGATTTGACCATTAGTGCCTTTAAATACCGAGAATTTTTTGCCTTTCAGATCCGCAAAGGATTTGGCATTTGAACCTGCGGGCACCACCACATAGGTTGGGCCAAAACGGCCGGTCGAGAACAGCACTTTAGTTTTTAAGCCCGTGGAGCGCCCCACCAACGATGGCAAATCACCATGTAAAGCAAAATCGACTTTGCCATTGGCTAAAGCTTCATTGGTTGCAGGGCCAGCGCCGGGAAAAAACAACCATGTAACTTTAATACCGTCTTTCTTAAACTCTTGTTCTAATACCCCTCTCGCTTGGGCAGTCGCTAAAAAACTTCCACCAACACGTGGTTTACCGCCTTCACCTGCTGCCGAAACGGAAATACGAATTTCTTTCGGGTTAGCCGCATGCAATTGCACAGTTAAACCCAGTGCAGAGAGTGCCAAGAAAGTTGCTGCGATTTTTTTATAGAAAATGTTCATTTTTAATCGTCCTATATATTTAAATCATTGAATTAGAAGGTGTATTGAAGCTGCGCTTGCAGTTCATTGGTATCTTTTTGATTCTCTGTTTCCACATCAAATAGATAGCGGTTCAGCTGTAATTGGAATTTGGTGGTTTGCGCAAAAAACAGGTTTAAGCCCAGTGAGTGAATGTCATATTCACCTATACGGCCACTGGCGCTATCTAAATAATTCGCTTGATTTTTATTTGGATTAAAACGGTCAAAGCGGTAATAGCCCTGCACCGACTTCGGCCAAAAGTCATCAAATTTGGCATTCGATTTAATGCTGTTATAGAACTGATCGCCCAAGGTATAGAACGCAGTAAAGGTATGCCCTTCAGCTTTGGCCTCTTTAATGGCTTGCGCCGCGGTATCAACATAATCGGTTTTGCCTTGCAGGTATTCATAGGTCACGCCAAACGGTGCGTGGCTGTAATACAAATCAAAGCCCAAACGATCACGTTTTGCCGAGTTATCGCTAATACCGGCAGCATTTAACTTAGCTTCACCTTTGATATACGAAGCGCCAAATTTCAGCTCACGGAAAATGCTGGCGTAGTCCACCGGCAGGGTGAATGCGACACGCCCGATGTAATCTTTGCCATTGTTATCATCTGCTTTGTTGCTGGCATTACCGTTGTTCACACCCAAGGCATATTCAAACAAAGGCGCACGATAGTTCGATCCATAATCAACAAACGGTTTCACGTCGCCACGCACAATGAAGCCATTCTGACGGTTAAATAAGCCTAAATAAGTGGATGCAGAAGCAGTACTGATCGTCGGCCGTAAATCTTCAGGCGATTGAACATCCAGACCAAAAGGCAGCAGTTGTTGACCCAAAGTAAAGTTCAGTTTTGCCGTTTCAGGCCCCGCATTAGTCGCTAAAGCGTTATAACGCACGAAAGCATCTAGCAGGTTAAAGTTGCTGTTATTGGTGCCATCATTGCGTTTGCCATAACCAAAGGACAATTGGTAATCGAGATTCTTGCCTTCGTTATAGTCACGGAATAAATTACCGCGCACCCCAATTAAAGCCGTCCCAATATCAAAGGTTGATTTGGTCGCACCAATCACACCTGTATTATCTACCGCATTGACACGCAACTGCACGGTGCCATACAAGGTGGTATCACGCGTTGATTTGGTGGTTTGACGTTCATACTGCCGCGATTGATCATATTTATAATTTTCAATATCTGCGCGTAAGCCATCAATATCTTCAGAGGTAGCTGCCGTCACTTGCGTGGCTTGTTCCTCACCTGCAACATCCGCGCTGAGGGTTTCATCTGTCTTGTTCACTTCACTGTGTTTTTGTTTCGGTGACGCTGACTCAACCGCATTTAGCCGTTGCTGTAAGCTTTCTATTTGTTGCTTTAAAACACTTAATTCTTGCTGCAGCGCAGCATCTGATGCAAAGCTCAGTTGACTGCTGGATGCTAGAATCAATCCAACTGCAACCGTTAAGGTGGTTCTTTTCATACTCTCAATTCACTTTTATCTGTCCCAAAGCGCAAAGCGCCCCCAACCCCATGACAAATGCATGGAGTGAATGTACTGCGTGGGTTTTAAATTAGATGTCCTCAGTCACTTCAGCTTTATTCAAATTTATATTGCTGCCGTGCTGAGATAGATGACGGAAATTAAGCGCGCATCATCACTGGTGTCATCATGCAACAACACAGCTGCGCGACACGAAACGGATTAAGCGGTAGATGCAATAAAATGCTCATAAAAATTTCCATAGGTTGAGTGTTTTCATTCACTCTAGTAGGGCAACAAGCATGCCAACTTATTAAGTTACTATTTTTATTAGATTTATTAACTTTAATCCGATAAATTCTGTTGGTTTTAGTACGCTGATGCTGTTGAAATTTCAACACTTGCTTATTTCAAATCAGCAAATAATTCAATGTTTATATCTTTATTAATGCAATAGATACAGCTTCGCTTTTACCGTGTATTCATATTGTTCTGACATAAAAAAAGCCTACTCACGTAGGCTTTTCATATTCAGACGCATCACGGCGCTGCTGAATTTAATCCCGCAGCGCAGGCTTATTTGCTTTTGCCTTTGCCCATTTTGGCCGCCATTGCGGTTACTTTTTGATAGCCGGTCGGCAAAATACGCTGAATCAGGTCCAGTGTTTTCGCATCATTGCCAATCAGCAGGCGGCGCTTGTCTTTCTGCACGGCTTCTAAAATTTGACGGGCAGCTTCTTCCGGCGGGCAGCGCAGCAGCTTATTGAATGATTTTGCTGATTTTTCCGGATTCATGCCCAAACTGCGCAGGCTGTCATTCATTTTGGCTGCATTGGCGATATTTGTGCGGATACCGCCCGGATGCACACATAGCGCGCTGACGCCGCAGTTTTCCATATCCAGCTCCTGACGCAGCGATTCGGTAAAGCCGCGCACGGCAAATTTGGTTGCATTGTAAGCCGATTGAGTCGGCTGGGCAGTTAAGCCAAACAGACTAGAAATATTGATAATGTGGCCGTCACCGGTCTTTTTAATCAGCGGCAGAAACTCTTTGGTGCCATACACCACACCCCAGAAGTTGATGCCGACAATCCATTCCAGCTCTTCATAGCTCGCGCCTTCCACGGTTGAGCCCAAGGCCACGCCGGCATTGTTGAAAATCATATTCACCGAGCCGTGATTTTGTACGGTTTCCTGCGCCCAAGCGCGCATTTCATCCAGATTTGCAACGTTGACTTTTTTAGTGGTTACACGGACATTGCTGTCTTTGACCAGCTCAGCAGTTTTCGCCAGCCCCTGCTCATTCACATCGCTGAGCGATAAATGACAGCCCTGCTGGGCCAAAAGCACCGCCAGCTGCTGGCCAATGCCTGATCCTGCACCGGTAATAGCGGCAACTTTATTTTTAAAATTTTTCATTGTATTTTTCCTTTGCGATAACCAGCGCCAAATCAAATGCTGCTGCGCAGAGCGGCTTGGCTCCGGGTTGAATGCAGCGATGAAATCAATATAGTTTTGACAATACATATTGTCAATATAATAAGAGGACGCGCCGGTCAGCCGCCGCCTGTCCGGCACAAACTTCGCCGTTCTGCCTAATTGTTGCTAATATACGCACATAAACCGTATTTAATCTGGCACCCCTTTCCATGACCGAGCAGCATCCAACCGCAGAAGAACCGCAGAAAAAAAACAGCAAAGAGCGCCAGTTTAAAGGCATGTCGCTGACAGAACGAAAACAGCTGCGCCGCGAAAAATTGATAGAAGCCGGCATAGAAGCTTACGGCACCCACGGCTTTTTTTCAGTGACGGTCAAAGACATTTGCAATGAAGCCAAACTGACTGAACGCTACTTTTATGAATCTTTTAAAAAAAGTGAAAACCTGTTTCAAACCATTTTTTTAAAACTCATCGATGAACTGCAGCACAATGTCATGCAGGCCATTATGCAGGCCTCTGCCGATCCTAAAAAAATGATTGAAGCCGGCCTCAGCGCGCTGCTGACCACGCTGCAAGATAATCCGCGCATGGCGCGCATTATTTATGTAGATGCCATGCTGGTGCAGGAGCTGCATAACCAAGCCACTATTCATGAAACCATGTCGCGTTTTGACCGCATGATTCATGCATTTGTCATGCTGATGATGCCAAATATTGACCGCTCAGAGCGTGAAATTTCATTGGTGGCTACGGGTCTAAACGGCTATGTCACGCAAATTGCTATCCGCTGGGTAATGAGCGGCTACAAACTGCCGCTGGCAGAAGTTTTATCTTCCTGCAGCATCGTATTTCTGTCCCTGCTGCAGACTTTCAGCGAAAAACAGCAAACGCTGCAAAAAAAATAATTGTGCTGCTGAAGTTCATCAATACGGCTGTAATCTTTTAAAATTCAAGAGGATTAAAGATTTAGACGGTCAACCAAAGCTGGTGTTTTGTCATAATTTTTTGCAAAAATAAGCGTACTGAACGGTTTTGCAATGATACTGTCATAATTAATCTTTGTAATAAGCCTGTCATAAATATAGAACGGTCCACCGTTTAGATGAAATAGGGTATTGCGCTGTGAAAGATGACTACATATTGATTGTCGACGACGAACTCCCGATC
>JASLHF010000093.1 GCA_030152275.1 Acinetobacter sp.
GTTCAGTTTGCCAATGTCAACGATGTATAACCGGGTGCCGAATGGCGCCTTAGCAGAGGCTTGAGCCGTGTGCTGGGAAACTCGCATGCACGGTTCTTAGGGGGTTGGACGTAGGTAACTGCGTCTGACTACCCGACAATCTCCTCATCTGTACAGGCATTAAAAAAGCGCCAAATGGCGCTTTAAATGCTTAAGTAAAAGACTCACACAAGTCCAACAAACGGTTGGCATAACCCCATTCATTGTCATACCAAGCATAAACTTTGGCTTGGCGTCCCACGGTCATAGTTTGGCTTAAATCCACAATTAACGAATACGGTGAATGATTAAAATCACTCGACACCAATGGTTCATCGGTTACAGACATGATAGATGCATAATCATGCGCTGCAGATTTCACCAGAACATCATTCACTTTATCTGTCGTAATAGGAGACTGAGCAATAAACGTCAGGTCGATAGCGGCCACATTAATGGTCGGCACACGTATAGAATAACCATCGATACGGTTTTCCATTTTTGGCATCACTTGTTTTAAAGCGCCCAATGCTGAAGATGTGGTTGGAATAATATTCTGACCGGAAGCTCTTGCGCGGCGCAGGTCACGATGCGCATGATCTAAAACAGATTGGTCTGCAGTGACTGCGTGAATTTCCGTCATCAGCGCAGACTCTATGCCAAAAGCATCGTCAATAATTTTAACCAAAGGCACCAAAGCCTGCGTTGTACATGACACACTGGAAATAATTTGATCGGATGGTTTCACTTCGTGATGATTCACACCATACACAATAGCCGCATCTACACTGTCAAAAGGCGCTGCGCCAATAATGACGCGCTTAGCGCCCGCAGAAATATGCTGAGTTGCCGCTTCCCGTGAGCGGAACAAGCCAGTACATTCGAGCACCACATCAATATTCAACTCATGCCATGGCAATTGTGAAGGTTCAGCACTGCGCAAGACCTGTACACGCAGCATAGACTCGCCTGCTTGAATTTTTAAATATTGCTTTGCGCCATCTGCCTCAATTTCTGCCGTACCGTGAAAGCGGCCATGTGTTGAGTCGTACTTAAACAGATGCAATAAAGTTTCAATGTCTGCAACATCATTTATGGCAATAATTTCAAAATGAAATTGTTTCGGATTTTCAAACCATGCACGTAAAACATTACGTCCGATTCGACCAAATCCATTAATTGCCACTCGTTGCATGACTTACCCTTCATTTTGAAACAGTTATAAAGCGCCTCTATGTTAATGGATTTTTCAGATCAACCGTTATCATTAATTTAAGTAAGGCTATTCAGAATTATTTGAGAATCAGCTTATTTTCATCAACTGCTTAATTCAACATCAATAAATTCGGCTTATATGCATGATTTTTCTCGCCTATACACCACAGTTTATGACCAATGCAGCGCCTCATACTCGGCAAGTAAAATTATTGATAAAAAATAGAATGATAATCTATTGGAAAAATTTATAGCCTGTAATTAAACGCATACGGGTTAGCCCATATTAAGATATTTTTAGAAATCCATAAAAAGTCACATACTTAACTTAAAATCATTGGTCGATACTGCTTTTTCCGTTATAATTTAGCGTTTTTAAATTTTAAGTCAGCATCTCAGGCCAGCTTTAATTTTTTGTAAGACTTGCTTGATATGTTATTGCCAAATCGAAATTAGGAGAGACTTGGTTGTGAGTACTCGTTTTATGACGTCAGCTGAAATTCGCGAAGCTTTTTTAAGCTACTTTGAATCGCAAGGGCATACACGTGTCGCGTCGAGTTCTCTGGTACCTGCCAACGACCCAACATTATTGTTCACTAACGCGGGTATGAACCAGTTTAAAGACTGCTTCCTTGGTCTTGAAAAACGTGACTACGTTCGTGCTACATCTTCACAAAAATGTGTCCGTGCCGGCGGTAAACACAACGATTTAGACAACGTTGGTTATACAGCGCGTCACCACACTTTCTTTGAAATGTTGGGTAACTTCTCATTTGGTGATTACTTCAAACGTGATGCAATCAAATTCGCATGGGACTTTTTAACTGGCGAACAATGGTTAGCACTTCCTAAAGATAAACTCTATGCCACTGTTTACCATACCGATGGCGAAGCTTTTGATATCTGGAACAAAGAAATTGGTCTAGATGCTTCTCGTATCATCCGTATTGGCGACAACAAAGGCGAAAAATACGCATCAGATAACTTCTGGGCAATGGGCGATACAGGTCCTTGCGGTCCATGTTCTGAAATTTTCTTTGACCACGGCGACCACATTTGGGGCGGCTTACCAGGCACGCCTGAAGAAGATGGCGACCGTTTCATTGAAATTTGGAACAACGTATTCATGCAGTTCAACCGTACTGCAGATGGCGTACTTCACCCGCTTCCAGCACCTTCTGTAGATACAGGTATGGGCTTAGAGCGTATTTCTGCCGTTTTACAGCACGTAAACTCAAACTACGAAATCGATCTATTCCAAAACTTGCTTAAAGACGCAGCAGAAATTATTGGTTTAGATACCTCTGAGCTTGAAGCGAAAGCACAAGCAGAAAATAAACCTGTTGAGTACCCTGCTTCTCTTAAAGTGGTTGCTGACCATGCACGTTCATGCTGCTTCCTGATTGCAGATGGCGTTAACCCATCGAACGAAGGCCGCGGTTATGTACTTCGCCGTATTATCCGCCGTGCAGTACGTCATGGTAACAAGTTAGGCGCGACTGGCTCTTTCTTCTACAAAATGCTTCAACCATTAATCAATGTAATGGGCGCAGCTTACCCTGAATTGGAAGCGCAAAAAGCCCGTATTGAAGCGCAGCTGCTAAAAGAAGAAGAACAGTTTGCAAAAACACTTGAGCAAGGTTTGAAATTGCTTGAAGGCGAACTTGCGCAATTAAAAGGCTCTGTGATTCCGGGTGAAACCGTATTTAAACTGTATGACACTTACGGCTTCCCAACTGACTTAACAGCCGATATCGCTCGTGAACGTGATCTCACTATTGATGAAGCTGGCTTTGAAGTTGAAATGGCAGCTCAGCGCCAACGTGCACGTGATGCAGGTAAATTCGCTGTCGACTACAACTCAATTGTGAAAGTTGAAGGCGAAACTCAATTTGATGGCTATGAAGCAACTCAAGGTCAAGGCCAAATTATTGCGATCTACAAAGATGGCGAACAAGTTGAAGAAGTATTTGAAGGTGATGAAGCGCTGATCGTATTGAACCAAACACCGTTCTATGCAGAAAGCGGTGGTCAAGTGGGTGATACAGGTATCTTCAAAAACGAAACTGGTATTTTTGAAGTGCAAGACACCAAAAAATCTGGTGGTGCTTTTGTACACCAAGGTATCGTCACTATGGGCAACTTAAAAGCTGCTCAAGCGGTAGAAGCGATTGTTAAAGCGGATATCCGTGATGCAACTGCACGTAACCACTCTGCAACTCACCTTCTACATGCTGCGCTTCGTAAAGTACTGGGTACACATGTACAACAAAAAGGTTCTTTAGTTGCAAGCGAACTATTACGTTTCGACTTTGCTAATGACCAACCTGTGTCATTTGAACAATTGCAAGAAATCGAACGTATTGTCAATGCTGAAGTGATTGCCAACACTGCTGTTTCAACTGAGCTTTTAGACATTGATGCCGCTAAAGAAAAAGGCGCAATGATGTTGTTTGGTGAAAAGTACGGTGACGAAGTACGTGTACTTTCTATGGGTTCAATCTCTGAAGATAAAAACTTCTCAATTGAACTTTGTGGCGGTATTCACGTAAAACGCACAGGTGATATTGGCTTATTCAAAATCACTTCTGAAGGCGGTGTTGCTGCTGGCGTACGTCGTATTGAAGCCGTTACAGGCACTAAGGCGGTTGAAGCTGCACAAAAAGCAGATCGTGACATTCATGCAATCAACGACTTGTTAAAAGCGCAGAAAGATCAAACTTTAGAAAAAGTTGAAGCGCTTTCTCACACTGCATCAAGCTTGCAAAAACAAATTGAACAATTGAACCAAAAACTGGCAAGCTTCCAAGCTGCTGAGTTGTTAAGCCAAGTTCAAGACATTGCAGGCCGAAAAACTTTAATCACCACTGTTCAAGGCGTGGATGCGAAATCACTGCGTAACTTACATGACGGTGTGAAATCGAAGTTAGACAATGCCGTGATCGTGATTGCTGCTGTCGATGCAGACAAAGTGAGCTTAATTGCTTCTGTGGCAAAAGAGTTTACTGGTGCTGTGAAAGCGGGTGACATCATCAAACACCTTGGTCAAGAACTGGGTGGCAAAGGTGGCGGTAAACCAGACATGGCTCAAGGTGGCGCGCCTTATAGCGACAAACTTGAAGCGGTAATGACTGACCTTGCTGCATGGTTAGCTGCAAAATAAGACCAAAAGTCCTATAGCTCAAGGTGACTCACCCCGCCTTGAGCAAATCGACACATTTAAGCAGTGTGTTTTTTAATGCTGGATCCTGCTTAAACTGTGTTGATGCGTATCAACGCAAACTCAATCATCATGTTGAAACAAATATTCAACCTCTGGCTAAATGATGAAAATGGAGTCTAAAAGGCTAGGTTCAGCTGAACCTCCTGCGGACACAAAGTATCTATTGAACCCCACCTACCTTGGAGTTCAGGAGCTACGTGGTATATTAAAACCGCCGCAAAGCGCGGTCTTAAAATATGTGTAAGTGCTTTAAGTCTTTAGACTTATTTACTTGGTAAGGATAGTTATGGCATTAATCGTTCAGAAATATGGCGGTACCTCAATGGGTACTCCAGAGCGCATTCTCAATGTTGCTCGTCGTGTAAAGCGTTGGCATGATCACGGTCACAAAGTTGTGGTTGTTGTATCTGCAATGAGTGGCGAAACCAATCGTCTGCTTGCTTTAGCGAAAGCCATTACCGAAACCCCTGATCCACGCGAATTAGACCAAATGGTGTCTACCGGTGAACAGGTAACGATTTCTATGTTAGCAATGGCACTTAACTCAATCGGTGTCGCAGCTAAATCACTTACAGGCCGTCAAGTTGGTATTAAAACCGACAGCTCATTTACCAAGGCGCGTATTGAAGCAATTGATACGGATGTATTAACTTCAAACCTTGACGCTGGCCGTGTCATTGTTGTGGCAGGTTTCCAAGGCTTTGATGCTGAAGGCAATACCACAACACTTGGCCGTGGCGGTTCTGACACTTCTGGTGTAGCGCTGGCTGCGGCACTTAAAGCTGATGAATGCCAAATTTACACAGATGTTGATGGCGTTTACACCACCGACCCTCGTGTCGCTCCAAAAGCAAAAAAAGTTGACCGCATTTCATTTGAAGAAATGCTGGAAATGGCATCACTTGGTTCTAAAGTCCTGCAAATTCGCTCTGTAGAATTTGCCGGTAAATACCAAGTGCCTTTACGCGTATTATCAAGTTTTGATAATGACGATGATGGCGCATTCGACGAAAACTTTAAACAAAACGTCGGTACACTAATCACCACTGAAGCGGAAGACAACATGGAACAACCAATCATCTCAGGTATCGCGTTTAACCGTGATGAAGCTAAATTAACTATTCTGGGTGTACCGGACAAACCGGGTATTGCTTCTAATATTCTTTCACCAATTGGTGAAGCGAATGTTGAAGTGGATATGATTATCCAAAACGTTGAAGAAGACGGTACAACCGACTTCACATTTACTGTGAACCGTGGTGAATTGCCAAAAGCGAAAGCAATTCTTGAAGCAACTGCTCAAGAAATTGGCGCTCGTGAAGTTGCAACGCGTGCAGACATCGTAAAAGTGTCTATCGTGGGTGTAGGCATGCGTTCACACGCTGGTGTAGCAAGCAAAATGTTTACTGCACTTGCGAAAGAAGGCATCAATATCCTGATGATCTCAACTTCTGAAATCAAAATTTCAGTGATTATTGATGAAAAATACCTAGAGCTCGCTGTACGCGCGCTTCACACAACTTTCGGTCTTGACCGTGAAACTGGTGAATCAAGCGTTCGCGCTTAATTGATCTTACCGTGTGCCAAAATTTGTCATTGTTAGACAGATTTTGAAAAACATCGTAAAAATACAGAGCCACTATAGTTTTTTTTATAGTGGCTCTGTTATATTAACCCTGAGGATTTTAAAAATTGAAATAGATTTGTATCTGCCACAATGATTGTTGCAGATGATCTGTTAAAATTTTTTTGCTTTTACAGGTTATGACTTTTACATAATCGATCAATTGCAGGTTTTGCATTTTGCAAGGAGATAAACATGCTGATTCTGACTCGTCGTGTCGGAGAAACATTAATGATTGGGGACCAAGTCAGCGTGACTGTGCTTGGTGTTAAAGGCAATCAAGTTCGTATTGGCGTCAATGCTCCCAAAGAAGTATCCGTTCATCGTGAAGAAATTTATCAACGTATTCAACATGAGCGCGCAATGCACGAGCATCTTCAACATATCGATCAAGATTATCAGCCTTCTTTTGAAGATGATAACTATTCACAAAATAACTTTAATCGCTAAGATTGAAAATTTTGAGATAAAAATAAAGCGGCTTTTTAGCCGCTTTAAATTTTTCTGAATCTTAAATAACACATATAAATTCTATACAGATAAAACTGCTATAGAATTTTCAATATCTATCCTAATCACAATTACGGAATTGTCATATTTTGACAATCAACCGCCCTGCTGTTGGAGCACTTTTCGAACAGGTCCAAAGCTGCGCCGGTGTTCCGCAATAACCCCATGCTGTGCAATTGCTTCAAAATGCGCTTTAGTCGGATAGCCTTTATGTTTCGCAAAACCGAATTGCGGGTATTTCGCATCAAGTTCCACCATTTCATGATCTCGCGTCACTTTAGCTAAAATACTGGCAGCGGAAATTTCCGGATGAATCGCATCTCCACCAACCACCGCATCGCAGCTCATCGCTAGGCCTGTAGGGACTTTATTGCCATCGACAAGCAAATGTTCAGGCTGGATGGACAGCTTCTCTACAGCACGGCGCATAGCCAGCAATGAAGCCTGCAATATATTCAGTTCATCAATTTCTGCCGCTGAACATTCAGCAATCGCCCAAGCTAGCGCTTTTTCCTGAATTTCAACAAACAGCTTCTCACGTTTTTTCTCACTCAGTTTTTTGGAGTCATTCAGTCCTTCAATTGGCTTGCTGGGATCTAAAATGACCGCGGCCGCTACAACCGAACCCACCAGCGGGCCGCGGCCTGCTTCATCTGCACCTGCAATCAGCATAGTGTTATCCTTTAAAAATAGAAAAGCGGCGCTTAAATGGCCGCTTTGTGCTTTATATCCGGACGATATACAGCAAATTCATCAAGATTAGTTCTTCAATACATCTACAACACAGGCATTCAGCGATGCATTGACCACTTTAGCAGCCATGGTTGCTTGAGTTGTTTTATCCATAGCAGCCACAACTAAATCAGCAGCAGTTACGCTATTCACTGCTTTATCTGCTACGCATGAGCATACTTCAGTTTGCAGTTCTTGTTTTTTGCTTTCTGTTAGCAATTTAGAACCTGTTTTCCAGTAAGCATTGTTGTTAATTTCAGTGACGCATTTTGCTTCTACACCCACTTTTACCGCCATCATTGCTAAGCCATTATTGCCAGAAGCAACCGTGCCGTTTGTACCATCAGTAGTAGCACATGCTGTTAAGATTAATGCCAATGGCGCGAGTACAGCAGCTAATTTTTTCACTTTATTTCCTTTGCTGAGCTGAAATGAATAGATGCGTTATTTTGCCGAAATTTAGCGAGTGAATAAACCGCTATTTGCATATTTATAAACAGATGCACAATTTAGCGCCTCGCCTGCGTCTCTTAAGTTTTCTCACACTAAAAGTATGGATACTGTATTTGAGTGTTTGCCATTATAGCTGCATGGCTAAGAGCTGAAAGTACCCCCTTATCAAGCCAGAGCTTTGCAAGAGTATCGTTGCATATGTTTAACGCTGAGTTGCAGGAATCATGTATAGCAGCGCCGCAAAATTTCGTAGCATAAGCGCTCCCCAACCTTTAATTTACACCATGAATAACAAAACTGGATATTACACGCGCACCGCACAAGCGCTGCACTGGATCATGGCGATTATTTTTATTGCAGCTTGGATCATTGGCTTCTACAGCGGCAATTTCCTCAGCTACGATACAGATGGCAGCTTTAAGGGGCAAGTGATCACCTTGCACAAAAATATTGCGACCACTGTCATTTTTCTGGTCATTGTCCGTATCTTCTGGCGCTATACACATCCCGCACCAAAACTGCCAGACACAATGTCTCCTATAATGCAAAAAGCCGCCCATGCTGGCCATTTAGCCCTGTATTTTATTTTGCTGGCGCTGCCCATCACCGGCTGTCTGTTCAGCTGGAGTGCAGGCCACCCTGCACCTGTGCTGTATTTATTTGAAATTCCGCGTTTAGTGCAAGATAATCCAGCATTGCTGGCTATTGTTAAACCTTTGCATATTTATATTTCATGGGCAGCAGGCTTGCTTTTAGCAGGACATATTTTAGCCGCACTTAAACATCATTTCATTGACAAAGACAATGTGCTCAAAAGCATGACACGCCAGCCAAAATAGACAGGCAAGCACAACAGGCCGATTTCAGCAGAACTTACTGTAGATATCAGCATTAAACTGTCCATATTCATTCAACAAAAAAAGCGCATGGATCTTTTGCTATCCATGCGCTTTTTTTGTTGTAAGGAGCATAAAAAATGCTTTAGCGTTTTGATTTAACGATACAGCCCTTAACGCTGTTTACAGCCGCCTTGCGTATTAGCTGATTTTTAGCCCCATCATTTAACACTGCATGCGCAAGTTCAGCAGCAGACACTTCATTGAGTGCATTGTCACTCACACAGCCACAGACTTCATCTTCAAATTGCTTTTTATTTTCTGCTGTCATCAAGAAGGTTGAAGCTTTCCATAAGTTAGAAGCTTTCAATTCTATAGTGCATTGATGCGCAATTAATGGCTTCAGCATTTTCTGCATTGCGCTTTGCTGCGCAAATGCCGGACAGACCAGCAGACACATCGAAGCTGCTGCTCCCGCTTTAACTATCCAGCATAATGACATGTTCGCCTCAAACTTAATTTTAAAAACGCACCAATCTGCATACGCGCTTAATTCAACTGCTGAATTTGCTCAATCCATTTTTGTTTCGCTTCTGCAGAAATAAATGATGCTTCAAAAGAATTAATCGCCAGCTGCTTCAGCTCCGCATGACTTAGATCCAGCGCTTGAGCAATCGCAATAAAATTGTCATTCATATAACCGCCAAAATATGACGGATCATCTGAATTAACCGTAACATGCACACCCTGCTGCAATAGACGCCGAATATTATGCTCCGCCATATCATTCACTACGCAAAGTTTTAAATTGCTCAGCGGGCAGACAGTCAGTGGCATTTTTTCAGCACTCAGCCGCTGCATAAGCTGCGGATCTTCTTCAGAACGCACGCCATGGTCTATACGGTTCACTTTCAGCAAATCCAAAGCTTCCCATACATAATCTGCAGGTCCTTCTTCACCCGCATGCGCCACTGTCAAAAAGCCCATTTCGCGCGCTTGAGCAAATACCCGTTCAAATTTTGATGGCGGATGTCCGACTTCGCTTGAATCCAATCCCACGCCAATGATTTGATCTTTAAATGGCAATGCCTGCTGCAAAGTTTTAAATGCAGCCTCTTCACTGAGATGGCGCAGGAAACACATAATTAAATGCGAAGTGATGCCTAATTTTTCTTGTGCATCATCACAGGCGCGCTGCAGGCCGTTAATGACCGTTTCAAAAGCCACACCTCGGTCTGTATGGGTTTGCGGATCAAAAAACATCTCTGTATGAACCACATGATCTGCTGCGCATTTTTCAAAATACGCCCAAGCCAGATCGTAAAAATCCTGTTCATGAAGCAATACAGCAGCGCCAGCATAATAAATGTCTAGAAAAGACTGTAGGTTATGAAAATTATAAGCCTGTTTAACTTCTTCTACAGAATGGTAAGGAATAGCCACAGCATTGCGCTGTGCAATTTCAAACATCAATTCTGGCTCAAATGTGCCTTCAATATGCACATGCAGTTCTGCCTTCGGCAGTGCGCGAATCAGCTCAATTTGATTCATTTTTATCCTCTTGAAAAATAAAAAAGGGTGCAAACTGAGTTTACACCCTTTGGCAGCTTAAGCGTCTTAACCGCCAAATACTGCAAATTTCAATGCCCAAAGCGCAGCAATAATCCACACCATATACGGTACAGAAGCAGCTTTGCCTGTGCACAGTTTAATTAAGGCGTAGCTGATAAAGCCCATGGCAATACCGTCTGCAATTGAGTAGGTAAACGGCATAAAGACAATGGTCAAAAATGCAGGAACTGCTTCAGTAATATCATCCCATTCAATATGCACAATACCCTGAATCATCAGCACACCTACAAACAGCAGCGCTGGCGCAGTGGCAAAGCTTGGTACAGATTGGGCCAATGGCGCCAAAAATAGACATAGAATAAATAGAATGCCCACAACCACCGCAGTCAAACCTGTACGGCCGCCGGCTGCAACACCTGCAGATGATTCAATATATGGAGTAGTAGAAGATGTACCCAATGCAGCGCCCGCTACAATCGCAGTCGAGTCAGCAAATAATGCTTTTTTCAAACGCGGCAGTTTGCCGTCTTTTAACAGGCCTGCACGGTGTGAAACACCCACTAAAGTGCCAGTTGAATCAAACAAGTCAACCAAGAAGAAGACGAAAATCACACCAATCAGGCTGGCTTCAAATAAACCGCTGAAGTCCATTTGCAAGAATGTTGGCGCAATAGATGGAATTTCTCCTACCACACCCTGAAATTCGTTATAGCCCATCAGTGTCGCAATTGCGGTTACCGCCAGAATACTGAGGATAATCGCACCGCGCACTTTAAACTGATGCATGATCACAATCAGCAAGAAGCCCAGCAAAGCCAAAATCACTGAAGGCTGGCCTAAATGCCCCAAACCGACCAAGGTTGCATCATTTTTGACAATAATACCGGCATTTTTAAGCGCAACCAGCGCAAGGAATAAGCCAATACCGCCGCCAATTGCCAGCTTTAATGACATTGGAATTGCATTGACAATCGCTTCACGGATTCGAAATGCGCTGATAGCAATAAATACAATCCCTGAAATAAACACGGCAGCCAAAGCTGTTTGCCAATGCACCCCCATGCCTAAACAAACAGAATAGGTAAAGTAGGCATTCAAGCCCATGCCCGGCGCCAGTGCGATTGGATAATTTGCAATTAAACCCATCACCAAGCAGCCAATAGCCGCGGCCAAACAGGTTGCAACAAAGACAGCCCCATGATCCATGCCGGTTTCGGACAAAATCATTGGATTGACAATAATGATGTAACACATCGTAAGAAACGTCGTTACACCAGCCAAAACTTCTGTTCTAAAAGTGGTTTTGTTTTCACTTAATTTAAACAGGCGTTCCAGCATATTTTCTGAAGATGGATTAGGAGTCGTCATGACCTAGCCCCTATTGATTAAACTTTATGCCCTAAGCAATCCACAAAATTAATCATGCCATTTAGGCGATCATCAATTTTGTCGATGTTTTAGGTTGATGTTTTTGATCGACTAAGCAATCTGCATGCCAGCATTTCCATGATTCAGGAAATAGAAACCCGAACAGCGATTTACTGGAAAAACCCAACTGAACAGCATCAACAAAAAAGCTGCATATAAACCATGCAGCTTTCAGCGACTTTCAATAAATCATCATCTTATTCAAAGATAAACTGATCTGATAAAAGATATGGCAAATTATAACACATTGATTTTTATTGTTTCTAAATTTTATTCTCGTCATAATTTGAGTAAATATAACATATTGGTTTTACATAAAAAGTATTAGAAATACGATCTTATTTCCAATTTCAAAGCAGATAAAATAAATTTTTAAGCCGTTTAAAAGACTATTGATGGGAAAATTAAATAATCAATACGCTTTTGTCTCATAGCGTCTCGGATGTGCCTGCTATATCCCCGTGCACACAGATCAATTGCTATTTTCCATTCGAACGAAAAGGCAGCGCGGTATCTCCAGCTGAAACCTCCTCTTGTATTAGCTGATTGAATTCAGTCTGACGCTTAAGTTCAGAATTTTTGTAAACGGTAAATCCCAATATACCGATAACTAAAATAAATGCTGGAATAAGAATATTTTTCATAAAAAACACTTATTATTTATAAAACTTTTCATTATCATAACAAAAAAACACCTAATGTGTGACGAATTTCACATTTAAAGAAAAATGCTCCAAATGGCCCATTTTTCAAGACTAACTAAAAAACTCCTTTAATTTTAATGAATAAAATAACTTTTATTAAGCTTTATAAAAGTTAGTTGCTTACTAAACAAACGACTACATTGTAAATATTGCATACCTTAGACAGTTAAACTCATATGCATGATCAATCTGGTTAAAACAGTCCAATATAGAAGTTATTTAAGAAATCAATTGTTCAAAATGCTCTCTGCCCACAACCATAGTGCCAAGCATCGGTAAAAAAAACGTAATACCCCCTATCTGCTTCGATCACAGATCAGCTGTAATACCGAATACACATGCGCTGTATATATCTGCAAGACTAAATTTTGATTTAGACAAAAGCTTAAATTGGCAAATATTCTGAACTAAACCCATCTACACATTATTCAAATAAATATTTTGACAGCCTAAACATTCATATTTTTCGATTCTCGGGCCATACATTAGAGCTATCAATATACAACCTTAATAACGTATATTTTCTAACACTATTGCAAATGAAGATAACTGGCACGGCGCAATGCAGCCTAAATTGAACAGCTCAAGCGAATACGCCGTCACTTTAAAAAATCGGTGCATTCAGAATATTTGACGGCATATATACAATGATGTTCATAAAAAAACACAGCAATGAACGCTGTGTTTTTACTTAAAATCATCCAATGACTATTGTGGCCGCAGCTGAATGAGCAATGTCACCCGCAGCCTTGAGTGGCGTAAGGAGTTTTGTAATATCAAACCGAATACTGCGAAGAAACCAAACTTAAATATTTAAGCGGCCTGCTCATCACGTTTAAATACCAACTCTCCAGCCAGTGAACTTTCAGCGTCAAAATAGTAACCGTTGGTGTTAAAGGCTTTTAAATCTTCAGCTTTAGAGATTTTATTTTCAATGATAAATCGAGCCATTAAGCCACGGGCTTTTTTAGCATAGAAACTGATGACTTTATATTTGCCATTTTTTTGGTCTAAAAATACCGGTTTAATGACCTGCGCATTAAGTTTGCTCTCTTTGACAGATCTGTAGTATTCATCCGATGCAATATTTACCAGCAATTCAGAACCCGCAGTTTCTAAATCATGATTAATCATTTGGGTAATTTCATTGCCCCAAAAATCATATAAATTATGACCGCGCGGATTTTGCAGTTTTGTCCCCATTTCCAAACGATAAGGCATCATCAAATCTAAAGGACGCAACACACCGTATAGCCCAGAAAGCATGCGCAGATGCTGCTGTGCATAATCAATTTGTGCGTTATTTAAAGAATAAGCATCCAGCCCTGTGTATACGTCGCCTTTAAATGCAAAAAGCGCCTGACGGGCATTAGAAAAATTAAAATCAGGCTGCCAATCTCGAAAACGCGCTGCATTTAATTGCGCAATTTTCTCACTGACACTCATGAGTTTTGCAATTTCTGACGCAGACAGCTCTCTGCTGACCTTAATCAGCTCCTGGGAATCATTCAGCATTCTGGGAATGGTGTTTTTGTCTGTAGGCAGTGCAGTATCGTAATCTAGCGTTTTTGCAGGGGAAATAAGTGCGAGCATAAATCATTTGTTTAAAAGATAATTAAACAAACTATAACAGTCGGCATATTTATTTTCCAATCTGTGTTTTTACTGACCATTATCGGTAAAATAGGCCGTTCTCCCCCATCTCTCCCTCTGTATTATTTATGTCTGAACAAATTTTCATTCAGGGCTTAGCAGGCCAAATTGAAGTGTTTGTAGATTATCCGCAAGGTGAAATCAAAGGTTTTGCGGTTGTTTGCCATCCTCATCCGCTGCAGGGCGGTACACCGCAGCATAAAGTTCCGGCATTGCTTGCACAAATGTTTTTAGAACGCGGCTGCATAGTTTACCGCCCAAGTTTTCGCGGTTCAGGCCAAAGCGAAGGTGTACATGATGAAGGCAATGGCGAAACCAAAGACACAATGCAAGTGATTGAATACGCCAGAAGCCAGCATAATAGCCTGCCTTTCTACGCAGGCGGATTCAGTTTTGGCGCGAATATCATGACCAAATGCTATGCTTTACTGCCTGTTGAACTGCAGCCCGTACAAACTATTTTATGCGGTTTGCCAACCACCACCGTTGCTGGCGTTCGCCACTATGTCACCCCGCATATTAAAGGCGATATTTTATTTATTCATGGTGAAGCCGATGACGTCACGCTATTGTCAGATTTGATTCAATGGGCTAAACCGCAGCGCCATTTATTAACAGTTTTACCGGGCGCAAATCATTTCTTTACCGGCTATTTAAAACAGCTGCGTGTGGCAATCTCTCGCTTTTTGCTGCCTATCGAGAAAACTTAAGCCTTTATGGCAATGCATAATATAAATACATGCCAGCCTATAATTCAGCATAGCAAAAGCATGTATCATCAGCGTCAGTCCATCCGTACCGGCTGGCTGACGCAATCACGTCTACCATGTTAAAGCTGTAAAAAAGCGCGCTTTTTGATTATGTTATTTTTGCCAAAGCATAAATAAGGCTTAATTCAGCCTTTCCAATGGAACTGACTAAATGCTTCATCTTTTTTTAAGGTATTTTCAACTGCCTGCGCCAATTGATTCAGCAAACTCTGTTCAGCAATACGGTCTAGCCAGTCTTGGTCTTCATCAGGATAAGAGGTAATCTCACACACCAAATTGCCTTCATCATCATGGCCTTCACAAGTAATCGATAAAGGCAGCGCATGATCATCTACAGTGACTGCAACACGCTCATCGCTTTGAGGCAGCGTTTCAAAACCGTAATCGCCCAGTTTGGATACCAATAAATCTTTAACTTGTTTTTGCGCCGCAGTACAACTGGCTGTTTCGGCTTGATCGTGTCCGCAGCTGGCTGTGAATTGTAACTTTCTCATCTTGCTACCCAAAGGCTTTATTGTTGTATGGTTTTAGCATAAGCAATAAAAACAAAACAGCCAAGCATTTGCTTGGCTGTTGTTGAGTAAAAATACAATTTTAGTGCATTATTTTTATTCAATCACTGCAATTTCAAGACCTGCTTGCGTTGCCAGTTCAGTAAAGGTTGGGAAACTGGTTGCCACAGTTTCTGTACCGATAATATTGATCTCACCCGAGGTGCGTAGACCTGCCATCGAGAAGCTCATTGCAATACGGTGATCGTGATGTGATTCAATTTGACCGCCCGTGAAGATTGCACCCCACTCGCCTGCTTTGCCTTTACCTTCAATGATAATGCCATCATCTGTAGGTGTGCAGTCCACGCCCATGAGCTGCAGACCATCTGCCATCACTTGAATACGGTCTGACTCTTTTACACGCAGCTCGGCTGCGCCAGTTAAAATCGTTTGACCTTCTGCACATGCCGCTGCAATAAATAACGCTGGGAATTCATCAATCGCCAATGGCACTTGATCTTCCGGCATATGAATGCCTTTTAAGGTACGTGAGCCACGAATACGAATATCTGCAATCGGTTCACCGCCTGCGATACGTTCATTTTCTACCGTCAGATCGGCACCCATTTGTTTTAAGATTTCAATCACACCGGTACGTGTTGGGTTAATACCCACCGCTTCGAGAGTGACATCTGAACCTTCAGTAATTGCAGCACCCACCATAAAGAACGCAGCTGATGAAATGTCTGACGGTACTTGAATGTCAGTACCCACCAACTTGCCACCGCCTTGCAGTGAAATGCGGTTGCCTTCGGTTTTTACTTCATAACCAAATGCACGCAGCATACGTTCTGAATGGTCACGGGTTGGTTCAGGCTCAGTCACTACGGTTTCACCCTCAGCCCAAAGACCTGCAAGTAAAATCCCTGATTTCACTTGAGCAGATGCCATAGGTAGGTCGTAGTGAATCCCTTTCAGGTTTTGGTTACCTGAAATAGAGATCGGCGGCGTACCGCGCTCACCCGTGGTTTGAATCTGTGCGCCCATTTCACGTAATGGTTTGGCAATACGCTCCATTGGACGTTTAGTCAGTGATGCGTCACCCGTCATCACCGAATCAAATTTTTGCGCAGACAACATGCCTGAAAGCAGGCGCATTGAAGTCCCTGAGTTGCCCATATACAACGCGCTTGCAGGCGCTTTTAAGCCATGCATGCCCACGCCGTGAATGGTGACTTCACCATTTTTCGGGCCTTCAATACTCACCCCCATATCACGGAATGCTTGCAGTGTTGCTAATGCATCTTCACCTTCAAGGAAACCCGCAACATGCGTAGTTCCTTCAGCAATGGCACCAAACATGATGGAACGGTGTGACACAGATTTATCACCTGGCACAGTAAATTTACCTTGGAATTTCTTAGCGCCCGGTAAAATTTTAAATTGCTGTGTCGTCACTTTATTTTTCTCCATCAGTGGTTTATTTGCGAGCATGTGATTGAAATGCTGACGCGCTGCTTGCGCATGCCCCAACAAGCCCATCAATGCTTGTGAATTTTCATCTTCAATCAGTTTACGTAGAACGGCCAATTGTTTTTCAAAGCCATCCACCGCATTTAAAATTGCCTTTTTATTGGCGAAAAAGATGTCATGCCACATATGTGGGTCGCTCGCAGCAATCCGTGAGAAATCACGGAAACCGCCAGCGGCATAACGGAAAATATCTAAATTGTCTTCTCGGTTGGCGAGTTGCTCAACCAAGTTAAATGCCATTAAATGCGGAAGATGGCTGGTGTGTGCCAACACTTCATCGTGCTTGTCCACATCCATACAGATTACTTCCGCTTTGGCAGCTTGCCACAATCGAATCAGTTTCTCTACAGCCCAGTCTGCGCTACTTGGTAAGGGGGTCAAAATGACTTTGTGATTGACAAATAAATCAACCTTACCTGCGTGCACACCAGTATGCTCTGCGCCTGCAATCGGATGCCCCGGCACAAAACCGGCAGGCAATTGCTCGCCATAAACCGCTTTTGCCGCATCGACCACATTGCCCTTGGTACTGCCAACATCCGTAATAATGGTCTGTTCAGACAAATACGGTTTAATGCTTTCCAAGACCTTTTGAGTGGCACGCACAGGCAAAGCAAGCACGACAAGATCTGCACCTTGAACCGCTTCAGCCGGATCACTATAACCCTGTTGAATCAAACCCAAAGTTTTGGCATCTTCCAAAGTTTTTTGTGAACGCGTAGACGCCACAATTTCTTTAGCCAATCCTTCTGCAACAATGACACGAGCCAGACTTGAGCCAATGAGCCCAAGTCCAATAAAAGCAACTTTTTCAAATAGTGGCACAGACATAACTTACGCTTTTGCCTCTAGGCCCAACACTTTAGCCAATGCAGCGAGGAATTTTGCATTTTCAGCTTCAGTACCAATAGACACACGAAGATGTTCTGCAATTCCTACAGGACGCACAATCACGCCTTCTTTTAATAAAGCGTTGAATGTTTGTGCAGGATCTGCTTTTACATTGACTAAAATAAAGTTGGCACGTGAAGGTACATAGTCCAAACCTAAAGCTTCAAAACCTGCTTCAAGTTGAGCCATGCCTGCTTTATTGACCACACGTGATTTTTCAATAAACGCTTCATCTTTCAGTGCAGCAACAGCAGCAACCATCGCTAAATGATTGACGTTGAACGGCTGACGAATACGATTTAAGAAGTCTGTTACTTCAACGGATGCGAGTGCAAAACCGACACGGAGCGCAGCCAAGCCATAGCACTTAGACATGGTACGGCTCACGATTAAGTTTGCGTATTGGTCTAAGAATTTTAAGCTGTTGAAGTTTTCTGGGAAATATTCCACATACGCTTCATCGAGTACCACAATCACATTTGCCGGCACTTTTTGCATGAATGCTTCAAATGCAGCTTCTTCAAACCACGTCCCTGTTGGGTTGTTTGGATTGGCAATGAAGATCAATTTGGTATTGGCTTTAACCGCAGCAGCCATTGCGTCTAAGTCATGTGAGAAGCCTTTTGCAGGCACTTCAATTGCTTCAGCATTAATTGCTTGAGTTACCAAACCATAGACAGCAAATGCATGTTGGCTATAAACCACAGAGTCATTTTCAGAAACAAATGCGCGCGCAAAAATTTCCAGAAGATCGTTTGAACCATTACCCAAAGTAATACGGTTATGCGCTACACCAAATTGTTTTTCAACTTGGTCTTTTAGAATAAAACCGCCACCATCCGGATATCGGCCAATTTCAGCAAGTTCAGCTGCAACAGCTTCTTTAACTTTATCTGAACAACCCAATGGGTTTTCATTTGATGCGAGTTTGACGATATCAGTAATACCCAACTCACGCTCAAGTTCACTAATTGGTTTACCTGGTTGATAAGGCTTTAACTTTGCAATGCCTTCATTGGCTGGGACAAACGTCATTTTACACTTCCGGTTATTTCAAGTGATGAAGGTGATCAGCTCCTGTTGAAGCCGATCACAGTTGTGATCTTAAAGAACAGCAATCGGATATGAACCCAATACACGAATTTCTTTTACCAACGGACGAATTTCTTCAATGGCCGCTTTCACGTTTTCTTGCTCAACATGACCTTCCAAGTCCACAAAGAAGACATAGGCCCATTTTTCAGGCAATGCAGGACGTGTTTCGATACTGGTTAAGCTGATGTTGTGCTTCGCAAATGGCGCAAGAATTTCAAGCAACGCACCTGCACGGTCATGTGCAGAAATGAGCAATGAAGTTTTATCATTGCCGCTTTGCGGGATTTTTTCACGGCCAATCACCAAGAAACGTGTGGTATTTTCCGGATTATCTTCAATATTGCTGTGCAGAATTTCCAGATTATAAATATTCGCTGCTACTTCAGAAGCGATTGCAGCAGAGTGCCATTCATTACGGATACGGCGGGCCGCTTCTGCATTTGAGCTTAAAGCCACGCGCTCTACACCTGGATAGTGCGCGTCCAGCCAGCCGCGGCATTGCGCCAAAGTTTGCTGATGGGCATAGATCTGTTTAATGCTGTCTTTGCGGGTACTTTCAGAAACTAAAAATTGATGATGAATTGGCAGTTCAACTTCACCAATCACATTTAAATGTGAAGTTTTAAAACAGTCCAGCGTATGGTTCACAACGCCTTCAGATGAATTTTCAACAGGCACCAAACCATAATGCGCACTGCCCGCTTCAACTTCGCGGAATACTTCATCAATAGTCGGCAATGGACGAATCACTGCATCATGGCCAAAATGCTTCAATACCGCCGAATGCGTATAAGTGCCCACAGGCCCTAAAAACGCAATGCTTTGCGGTGCTTCCAGCGCCAGGCAGGCCGACATAATTTCACGAAACAAGCGCGCCATTGTCACATCTGACAACGGGCCTTCATTGCGGTCCATAACTTTGCGCAGCACTTGAGCTTCACGTTCAGGACGGTAAAACAGCGGGTTCTCTTCAGCAGCAAATTTCGCTTTTGCGACAGCTTCAGCCAATTTCGCGCGGCGGTTGATCAGCTGCTGGATCTGCATATCGACAGAGTCAATATCTTCGCGAATCTGAGCTAAGTCCAGAGAAGCCGTAGTGTTTTGATCGTCATTGATCATTGTGATGTCGCCCTTCAAAATCATGGTTGCAAACAAGTATAACAATAGTTAGCTTTCAAATGTTGCGCAATACAACTTTCATTGATTCAGCCTTAAAAACATACAGTTGTTTAAAACATCAGCAAGACTTAAACTTAACATCAAAAAAATAAATATAGATTTAGATAAATTAACAAGAGAATTTTGTAACCTATAGTCTATAAATTTTTTTTAAATAAAATTCAGCAGAAATCAATGAATTTTCTATCAACAAAGAACTATTAACTATAAGAATTAGTTTGAAAATATCTTTTTTATTTGCACATTTTCTTTAATTAAATGAGGCACAGTACACTAAAAAGTTCAGATGTATTTCTTCTCAAAATAAAACTTAAGACCGGCATTTTCGTATTTTAGTTACGTTTTTCGACCAATCCACTACAAACAAATCATGAATATTTAATGATTTATATATAGTCTTTTTAAAAAGACGCGCCGGAGCTGAATTATGCGCAAAAGAATCGCAGTACTGGTTACCCATAATTTTGAGGATTTGGAATATTCTGAGCCTGTGGAAGCTTTTCGCGCCGCACGTCACTGCGTATCCAATATTGAGCATCGTGCAGGAAATATTGTATACGGCAAACACCGCCGTTTTTCCGTTACCATCGACCAAAGTATAGATCAGGCATCGATTCATGATTTTGATGCACTGTTGATTCCTGGCGGCGATTCTCCAGAGTTTTTACGCAGCGATTCACGCTATATTGATTTTATCCGAGATTTTGCCGGCGCATATAAACCCATTATGTGCATTTGTGATGTTCCTCAGCTGCTCATCAGCGCTCAAATCGTTTATGGACGGCGCATGACTGCACATGAAACTGTCATGCAAGACCTGCTAGATGCTGGCGCTGTCGTTTATTATGAAAAACCCGTCGTAAATGACAGCAATTTATACATTACTGCTCGGGCAGCGCAAGATTTACCAGCGTTTATACAAGAAAGCCTTTATGTACTGAATCAATAAACTCAAATTACATTCCTTTGAGATTCAGTGCAGATCGCCCCAACCTTTAAAATACTGTCCAGACATGAAAATGGTACGGCAACCTGCTTCTCATAAATAATTCATATTTTAAATACCTCAATAAAAAGCAGAAAAGCGCTCTTAGGCCCTTTCCTGCTGTTTTAACGACTGCCGGTGCAAAACACCGATGCAGCCATACGTTTTAGCTGTTTAAACTGAAAATGTATGGATAAAACACTCCATTTTAACCAATCTTCATTAGCGTCCCAGCATACTTCGCGCAACAATTTCTTTCATGATTTCATTGGTGCCGCCGTAAATACGCTGAATACGGGCATCCACAAAAAAGCGCGAAATCGGATATTCAGTCATATAGCCGTAACCGCCAAACAGCTGCAGTAAGCTGTCTGCAATTTTCATCTGCATATCGGTAGAAAAGCTTTTAAGCGCGGCCGCCGTTTCTACGTCCAGCTTACCCTGCATATACAGTTCGACATTTCTCTCATAAAAAGCCGCAACCGCAAGTTCATCAATTTTGGCCTGCGCCAGCACAAAACGAGTGTTTTGAAACTGCCCGATCGCCTGTCCAAAAGCCTGACGCTCTTTGACATATTGCACAGTAACATCAATTGAACCTCGGATAGCGCCAATCGCAGTCGATGCAATCGCAGTACGCTCCCGCGGCAGTTCCTGCATCAAATAAGCAAAGCCCTGACCTGGCTGCCCCAGCAGCTGCCATTTTGGTACTTTTACATTGTCAAAAAACAGCTCAGAGGTATCTTGTGAATGCAGGCCGATTTTGTCTAAATTTGTGCCTTTTTTAAAGCCGTCTAAATGCGTATCCACCAGCAATAAAGAAATGCCTTTGGCACGCGCCTGCGGGTCTGTTTTGGCAGCTAATACGACCACATCTGCATGCTGACCGTTTGATATAAAAGTCTTTGAACCATTCAGCAGATAATGATCATCCTGCAAAATAGCGCTGCTGCGCATGGACTGCAAATCTGAACCGGCGCCCGGCTCAGTCATGCCTATTGCGCCAACTGCTTCGCCGCTCACCATTTTGGGCAGCCAGTACTGTTTTTGCTCTTCAGAACCAATATGCAAAATATATGGCGCTGCAATTTCTGAATGGCAAGAAATGCCCGTCGACAGCGCGCTAAAGCCTGCCCGGGCTGATTCTTCAACCAGCATGAGCGAATAATGGGTCGGCACGCCATAGCCGCCATATTCTTCTGGCACATCGACACATAAGAAACCGTTTTCGCCCAGCAAGCTCCAAACAGAGCGCGGCATCATCCCCTGTTTTTCCCATGCTTCATAATGCGGCGCAATATGTTCACTCATAAAGCGGCGAAAATTGTCCCGAAATAATTCTAAATCTGCGTCATAAGCCAGCATATGTCTTCCTTGTTTTATCGTGTGATTTTTATTGTTCCATCCTAGCGGCTTTATATTGCCCTGTCATGCTGGAGAACCCTCCGGTTTTGCTTTTCTTTTTATAGTGTTCAGAGGCTGTTCAAGCTAAACCAAGGCTCTTTATCTTTTATGTGAAACCCGATTTTTATCCACCGCACATTTTAAAGTCAGTTTTTTTATTTCAACCCAAAAATAAAGGAGGCCGAAGCCTCCTTTACTGCAATTCAATCAAATTCGCTGTACAGCTTATGCATGCGCATTGCCTTGTTCAGCCATTTGACGGTCAACTTCTTCTGGGTTTTGCAAAGCAAAGTCCAGCTTTTCTTTATCCAGCTGTCCAACCCATTTCGCCACAACAATGGTGGCCAAAGAGTTGCCGACTAAGTTGGTCAAAGCGCGGGCTTCTGACATGAAACGGTCAATACCTAAAATCAGCGCCAAACCTGCTACAGGAATATGGCCCACGGCTGACAAGGTTGCTGCCATGACAATAAAGCCTGAACCGGTTACACCTGCTGCGCCTTTTGATGAAATCAGCAGCACTGCAAGCAGGGTAATTTCATGGGTCAAGTCCAATTGCGTATTGGTCGCTTGTGCAATGAAGATGGCTGCCATGGTCAAATAAATGGATGTGCCGTCCAAGTTAAATGAATAGCCAGTTGGAATTACAAGGCCTACCACAGATTTCTCACAACCTGCAATTTCCAGCTTTTTCAACATGCGCGGCAATACAGATTCAGATGAAGATGTGCCTAATACAATCAACAGTTCTTCACGGATCATGCGGATCATTTTCATAATACTGAAACCGCAGAAGCGCGCAATGCTTCCCAACACAATGAAAATAAACAGCAAACAAGTAATATAGAAGCAGATGATCAGCTGCGCCAATTGCGCCAATGAACCAATGCCGTATTTACCAATGGTGAATGCCATTGCGCCAAATGCGCCGATTGGAGCCAATTTCATGACCATATTTACAATGTTAAAGAACACATGTGAAATTTGATCGATGAATTTCAATACCGGTTTGCCGGCATCGCCCAATTTATGCAGCGCAAAACCAAACAGCATAGCAAACAGCAGCACTTGCAAAATTTCGCCTTCAGCAAACGCGCCCACGACCGTATTTGGAATAATGTGCATCAGGAAGTCGACTGTCGACTGTGAAGCGCCCGATTCTACATATTTACTAATGCCAGAGGTATCGAGTGTAGCAGGGTCAATATTCATGCCCACGCCCGGTTTCGCAATATTAATCACGAACAGGCCGATAATCAGCGCCAAGGTAGATACAACTTCAAAGTACAGCAGCGCAATACCGCCGGTCTTGCCGACAGACTTCATGCTTTCCATACCTGCAATACCGCTGACCACAGTACAGAAAATCACTGGCGCAATAATCATTTTGATTAATTTAATGAACGCATCGCCTAAAGGCTTCAGCTGCTCACCTAGTCCAGGAACACTTTGCTTCACGCCGTTAACAATTTCAGTTGTGCTTGGCGAAAAATGACCGACTAACACACCGGCAATAATGGCAACAATGACCTGAAAATACAGCGACTTATAAATTGGTTTTTTAGCCATAAGAATTCTTCACGATCTGCTTCTGAATTCAGAAGTTCAATTTTATGTCTATTTTTCAGAAAAAATAAACATCCCAAACTCATTTGCCGCTGACAAAAGAGCACCACAGCATTGGAAACGACCAATACTTAAAAACTAGAGAAGTGTGAATGTGATTTGCTAAAAAAATCACGCCATGCCAACATAGCGTTTGGCAGATGGTCAGGAGATGATGAACACACAAAAGTATGGTTAAATTTTACCTAATTTTAAAAACTTTGTTCGGCTTCAAATGTTAAATTTGATTAATAAATAAACTCGATGCATTAGACCATAGTCTAATACCAAGCAAAATCGATCATAATATACAGCTGTAAAAAAACCGCCTGAATCAGTAGACTATCTGCTCCTGCTGCCTGTGAAACGCAATTGACTCATGAATACAAAACGCAATATTTACCAAGATTTTGAACATCCATTTGCCCAATTTATCCGAATAATTGGTAAAGGCAAAAATGGCGCCCGCTCGCTGACCTATGAGGAAGCGTATGCTGCGTTCAGTATGATTTTAAATAATGAAGTTTTGGATGTTCAGCTAGGCGCTTTTCTAATGCTGCTGCGTGTCAAAGAAGAATCTGTCGATGAGCTGGCAGGCTTTGTACAGGCAACCCGTGACCAGCTGCAGTTCAAACCGCTGCAGGTCGATTTAGACTGGTCATCCTATGCCGGTAAGCGTAAGCATTATCCGTGGTTTTTACTGGCAGCGCTGACATTGGCCCAAAATGGCTATAAAGTTGTTATGCATGGCGCTTCCGGACACACGGTCAACCGCCTGTATACAGAACAGGTATTGCAGTATTTAGGTTATGCAATTTGTGAAAATGACCGCGATGCCGAACAGCAGCTGCAGCAGCGCAGCTTTGCCTATTTGCCGCTGCACGCTATTTCCCCGATATTAAGTGAGCTGATTGCGCTTCGCAATATTATGGGGCTGCGCTCCCCGATTCATACGCTGGCGCGCCTGATAAATCCTTTTAATGCCCGCGCCACTATGCAGGCAATTTTCCATCCAGCGTACCGCAGTTCTCACCAGCAGGCAGCATTTAAACTAGGCTATCAAAACAGTGCCGTAATCAAAGGCGAAGGCGGTGAATTTGAACGCAATCCCGATGCAAAAACTTTAATTTGCGGCATTAGAAATGGCGAAATGTATGAACATGAACTGCCTAAATTGACCGAAGGCCGCAGTGCCGTTGAAGAAGAATTAGACCTGCAAGTGTTTAAATCTGTCTGGGAAGGCGCTCAAACACATGAATACGGCGAAATAGCTGTGACAGAAACCATGGGGATAGCGCTCTATACACTCGGTGAGTGCAGCAGCTATGAAGAGGCTATGATCTTGGCAGCCGATTTATGGTCACGCCGCCACACATCAATTCAATAGTCATGTAATCTTTTATCTGCAACTGCGTATAGCAATTTGGCAGATTAAGTGTTTAAAACACTGCAGTTTATACCAGCATATCATTTGACGAAGCCCGGATCAGACAGATCGTGAATGCGATGGCATTGACTGATCCAGCGATTCGATTCAAATCAAGCATCCATTGTTGTATCTATTTATTTTAGCCTGCAGCAATGGGTGTTACACAGCTTCCAAAAGAATCCACGACAGCTAGGCAAAAGCGGTTTTAAATGTTAACTTAATCATATGTGTATATTTTTTAAACAATCATACTTTAACTGAAAGCCATGCTTTAACTGAACCATGCATCTATTCAACACAGCCTAAAGCAATGCATTACAACTTTATGCAGAGAACACATTCCTAAAGTATAAAAAAAACACCCTAAAATGCAGCCCGCCAGTTAAGCATAAATGTCCGTAACGGAACTGGGAAAATATAAAAAATGTGTGCAATAAGGCAACAACAAAATAAATAAAAAGGAAAAAGACAATGTCTATAACAGCTGCCAGCAGAACCGCCTGTATCACTGAAAGCGAAAAAGAAGTATGCGCACGCAATGCGCTTTTTGATGCGCTGCACTTTAAGAATGCTTATACACTCATTGTCATGCAGTTTATTCAATTTCATGTCGACACCCTGCCGCCTGCATATTGGACATTAAATTTTGGTTCACCCAAACCCAGCACGGAGCAAATCATTGAGCAGCTTGTCCTGAATGACCGGACATTTTTAAATGCAGATGAGATGCCTGAAAAAGAACTGGCCTTTCACCGCAGCCATGTGGATTTTATCCTGCCAGCAGGCGCGAGCAGCTATGCGCTGTGTGTCAGCTTTGAACAAAATCAGCCTTATGCGATTAGTATTGTGCCATGAATTATGACGTAATCCAGAAACGCAAAATACACACGATCCTTCTAATAAAACGGCTATTCTGAACTTTAAGCCCACAAAAACCGGCACTGGGCCGGCTTTTATTTAAAATATCCTGCTGTGATCACCACAGATGAATATTCTATCCATCAAAATGCATATTTCGCATCAGCAGTTTCTAGCAAACACGTCCTGATGCGCTTGAATGTATTTGAGCTTAATGAGATGAATTAAACAAAACGGATAGGCTTAAATTCCGGCTCTTCTACGTGAGAGTCGCAATGTTCATCTTCTTCTTTGGTGCCGCGGTCGATATAGCCGCTGCGCTCTTCTTCTGGCAGATGCTTAATTTCCCATGCATATACTGCCTGCATGCAGATTTGACGCTGTTCCGCAGTCAGTGCAACACCATTGGGCCATTTTCCAATCTCAATTGCAGTTTTTAACCGGCTGACAATCTCAGGATCCAGTACGGCAAGCATTTGTTCAATATTCATGGGTCTAATCCTGTTTAAATGAGTCAAAATCTTGGTTCCACCCGAGCTTAGTGCGGCACGCCATATAAAAGTCATAGCCCGGCGGATGAAGCAAATTCAGTTTAAATGGATGCTTACGGATATGTAAGCTGTCGCCAACACTCAGTGAAACACTGTGCTGGCCGTCTGCGCTGACCATTGGCAGCACGCGGTTTTCGCGGATAATAATCTTAATTTCGCTCTGTCCGCCCACCACAATTGGACGAGAAGACAAAGTATGCGGGTGCATAGGCACCAAAGCTATCGCATCCATGCTTGGATGAACGATTGGCCCGCCGCCAGACAGCGCATAAGCGGTTGAACCTGTTGGCGTGGAAACAATTAGACCGTCACTATGCTGTCGATATACATACTGCCCATCAATATTCAATTCGAAATCAATCATATGAACAGACTTACCGGAGTGCAGCACCACATCATTTAAGGCAATTGCATCATAAATGGATTCCCCCTTGGAACGGATCTCCATTTCCAGCAAAAATCGCCGGTCTTGCTGAAATTCACCTTTCAGCACTTGATCCAGCTTATAAATGACTTCAGTCGGCTTAATGTCTGTTAAAAAGCCTAAACGGCCGCGGTTGACCCCCATAACAGGCGTATTGAATTTAACCAGCGAACGGGCTGCATGCAGTAAGGAACCGTCACCGCCAACCACAATCACCAAATCGACGACCTCGCCCAGCAACGCTTTGCTGACGGTTTGCGTATTGGTATAGGGCACCAATTTTGCAGTTTCTGTATCAAAAACAGGATGCAGCCCTAAACTTAATAAATGGTCATGAATCAAGCATAGCGTGTCCACTACGGACGATTTATCCGGACGTCCGATTAATCCGATATTTCTAAATGTCTTGTGTGAAATTTGCACCTGCGCCATTGCTCCGCTACGCTTCATGCTTATCATAACATTAACGCTTTTGATTTAAAAAAAACTTTGAATTGTGTGAGATTCAGAATCACCGATTTATATTTTGCATACTTATACAGTTTAAATATTGCAAATTCTTCAAAAGCTTCGCATGATTAGCGAAATTTCTCAGGATCTTATAATAATTGATGAAGTCTGAACGCGGCATAGGCACGATTGCATTTATATTTTGTGTATTGGTTATTGGCGCATTTGTCGCTTTCAGTGTCTATCTGATTAAAATCGACAACGTGGTCCGCGCTAAATTTGAGGGCCAGCGCTGGGATATTCCAGCCAAGGTCTTTGCACGCCCGCTTGAAATTTACACCAATGCACCGGTCAGTCAAGATGACGTACGTGACGAACTGAAAATGCTGGGCTATAAAAATGCCGACAGCTATGCCCAAACTGGCAGTTACGTTATTTCTGGCAACGAATTTTATGTGCATACCCGCGGTTTTGACTTTGGCGATCGTGTTGAGCCGGAACAGGTCCTGAAAATTTCCTTTGGCAAAGACACCATTACCGATGTCAGTGCGACTAAACCCTCTTCTAGCGGTATTGCCCGCTTGGAACCGCTCCTGATTGGCGGTATTTATCCGCAGCATAACGAAGACCGTGTGCTGATTAAACTGAAAAATGTGCCTAAGCCGTTAATTGAAGCCTTAATTGCGACTGAAGACCGCAACTTCTACCATCATCACGGTATTTCTGTACGCGGCACTGCCCGCGCAATTGTCAGCAATATTACGGGAGGCAAGCGTCAAGGCGGTTCAACTCTAACCCAGCAGCTGGTGAAAAACTTTTACTTAAGTCCTGAGAAAACGATCAAGCGAAAAGTGAATGAAGCCTTAATGGCGATGCTGATTGAACTGCATTACAGCAAAGATGAAATTCTTGAAGCCTATTTAAATGAAGTGAATTTAGGACAAAACGGCAACTATTCTATTAATGGCTATGGTTTAGCATCGCAATTTTATTTTGGCCTGCCGCTGCGTGAGCTGAGCATTGCGCAGCAGGCCTACTTGGTCGGCTTAGTGCAAGGGCCAACCCTATATAACCCATGGCGCAACCCTGAAGCTGCCAAAAAGCGCCGTGATATCGTACTAAATAATATGCTGGTGATGGGCTATTTAACCCAACAGCAGTATGAAACTGAAACAGCGCGTCCATTAAATGTCATTGCAAAACCGACCTTAGGTCCTGCCCGCTTCCCAGACTTTTTAGATATTGTACGCCGCCAGCTGCGTACAGAATATCAGGAATCGGATTTGACCAATCAAGGCCTGCGCATTTTCACAACCCTTGACCCGCTGGCGCAGACCCGTATTCAAAATAGCGTTAAAGAAACGGTTGCGCGTTTAAGCAGCGCCAATCCAAAGCGCCTGCAAGATTTGCAAGGTGCTGTATTGGTGACACAGCCAGAAAATGGCGAATTGGTGGCAGCTGTCGGCTCGACACAAGATTTCACTGGCTTTAACCGTGCGGTCGATGCAAAGCGTCAGGTCGGATCACTGCTTAAACCGGTGATTTATTTAAGCGCAATTGAAACTGGACGCTATAACTGGGCCAGCCAAATTCAAGACAGCGCAATCAGCGTACAAAGTGAAAATAAAACATGGACACCCAAAAACTACAGTGGCGGCGAACATGGCACTGTACCGCTCATGCAGGCACTGTCACAGTCATATAACTTGGCTGCAGTTCGTCTAGGTCAAGAATTCGGCATTTCAACCTTTGTCAATCATTTGAAAAAGTTTGGCGTCACTTCAAATATTCCGAATTATCCGTCTATTTATTTAGGCGCAGTAGACATGTCGCCAATGGAAGTGATGAGCATTTACGGCAACTTTGCTACTGGCGGTTTTAAATATCCGATTAAATCGATTCGTTCCGTAGTTGATTCAAATGGCCGTACATTAGACCGCTTTAGCCTGACCGTACAGCCGACAATTGACCCTGCAGCCGCATATGTACTCAATTACGGCCTGCAGCAAGTAATGGCAAGCGGTACAGGCCGGGCAGCCTACAACAGTTTCCCAACGTCATTAGAACTGGCTGGGAAATCCGGCACCACTAACGATACACGCGACTCATGGTTTGCCGGCTATGCAGGCAACTATGCGACTGTTGTTTGGCTAGGACTCGACGATAACAAAATAACAGGCTTAACCGGTTCTACCGGCGCCCTGCCGGTTTGGATTAATGTCATGAAGCAGCTGCGTCTGAAACCAGTCAATCTGAGACAGCCAAACGAGGTGCAATGGCAATGGCTAGACCGCAATACTGGAGAACTTTCAGCTTCAGGCTGTGAAGGCGCGGTGCATATTCCGCTGCTGCGCTCTGCAATGCCAAACCGTTCTACTGCCTGCGGCCAGCCGCAATATGAAGTACAGCCTTACACAAGTGATACGGATGTGCAGGAGCCAGCTGCGCCGCAAACTGATAACGTAGATGGCTATATCCGCGAAAGCGACACAAATACCTCACCGGATAATTCGGGCAACTCACGTGTCATTTCAAGCGGAAGCTATAGCAACTAATGTGTTCTTACTGCGCGGTCATCGCCTTGACCTTTAATCAGCTATCGATCACGCAGTCACTTAACACAAATGCAGCCGCTGTTCCTGAGCGCTGCTGCATTGAACCGTGAAGAAAAAATCTATGCTTAAACATTCGCTGATTTTCGCTTTTCTGTTAAGCGCTGCTGGCTGTCAAAGCCTGACTGCGCCGGAGCCAGAGAAGCCTCAATCGCCTGTCCAGCCAGCTGTAAAAAAAGACATCCACGATCCTTCAGGCGTCGTTATCCATCCTTATGATCATCCTGATATCGAACGTAAGCGTTTAGAAATTCCACAAGAAAAACAGCGCGTACAGCAGTTTGATGATGGGCATGATCTGCCTGCATTTAAAAAACTGATGCAGCAAGCACAAACCGCATACGGTCAAGGGCAGTTAAATACAGCTGAGGAAGCCGCTTTGCATGCGCAGCGTTTGGCGCCGCAAGCAGCTGAAACTTATTTATATTTAGCCCTCATCGCAAACCGCAAAAACCAGCCGGCCAATGCTGAGGCGCTGACGCATCGCGGCTTAAGCTATGCGCAAAATAATGCCATGAAAAAACAGCTGTGGAATGTCATTTTAAAAGCTGCGCAAAAACAAAATAAAACTGCCACAGCAGCCAAGGCCATGCAGGAACTGAAAGCACTGTAAAGTTTATCCTGCGCCAGCCTTCCGACATGATCAAATTTAAGCGTTGAACACAATGAATGGCCCATACGCGCCATTCGAATTTAAAAAAGAAAGATGTGTTACCCCAAAATAATACTGCCTCAAACCTGCTAAATATAGCGAATGCCGGCAATGCCGTAAGCATGGTGATGTACCGCATCCGGCAGCATTTCATGCGTCATCCCGCCCAGCGCAAATACCGGGATATGCATCTGTCCTGCAATCCACTCAAACCGTTCCCAGCCTAAAGGCGATGCATCTGCATGGGTCGCAGTCGCTAAAACAGGACTTAGCATAATTGCATCGCATCCAATAGCCTGTGCATGCAGCGCCGAAACCAAATCATGGCAGGCCGCAATACAGCGCCGCCCTGCCAGCAGAGCGCCTTTTTTCAGCTGCATCAGCTGCTGCTGTTTCAAATGAATGGCGCCAATGTGCTGCTGCAGGCTGCCCAGCTGCTGCCACAATTCAATATTGACAATAATTCGGCGCAATTGCTCTACAGGCAGTGCAGCCAGCGATTTTACATTGTCTTGGCCAGCAGGCGCGCGCCAATACATCAGCTGTGTTGCCTGTAAGCTGTCCAGCATTTCTAAATTCGCTGAAATTTTGATGCTTCGGGCCCAAGCTAAACGCTGCAGCATAGCTTTATTGGCTTTAGGGAAATTTAAATCCAGCAGCTGGTCACGGCTGTACCATGTCCATGGCTGCTGGATTTCATTAAGCAATTCATCTGGCACGCAGGTATGAAAAATATGTAAATTGACAATTACATCGTCATATTCATGCTGAATAAAATCAAAGACCTGCCAATCTTTCAAACCAATACCTACTTCTTCATATATTTCACGGCGGCAAGCCTGTTCCGGCGTTTCCCCCTGCTCGACTTTTCCGCCCGGAAATTCGTGTTTATTGCCTTGATGCTGTCCAGCTTCGCGCCAGCCTACCAGCACTTTATTGCGGTGCAGCAGGATACCAATAGCAACATGGAGGTTCGGTTTAGACATCAGCGCATTCCAAATAGATGTAATGTTTATAGAGTGTAAGCACTTTTAAGTTTTTTATAAAATCTCAATATTTGTGATTGACAGATTTATTCGATAATGATTATCATTTAACTCGTTCACTACACACCACGGAGCCCCAAGAATGAACGCACCATTTAGCCTTTTTACCCGCAGCAGCGAAACTCATCATGCACTTCCAATGCTGCATTCAAATAACTTATTTGCTTTAGGACGTGAGATCCGCATTATGCATGCTGGGGAAGAATACCGTCTGCGTTTAACTCGAAATAACAGACTTATTCTCACAAAATAATAAAAACATTGAGATAATAATAAACGTGGGAACAAGCAGTATGAATCAGCGCATACTGCTTTTTTAATAGACTAAGTAAAAATATTATATCGTCCTGAGCCTATGATTAAACTTCGTGTTTAGCGAGCACTCATCTATGACCCATGGAGCAGATCTGCAGCACTTAAATCTGGCTGACTCTATTTCTATTGTCTCTTAAATTTTCTCATTGACTTTGTTCACAAAAAATCAATCTATTACATTGCTTTCTGAATTTTGCATATTACAGTGAGATACCCGCATCCCGCCTCAGATAGAGGCTGAAGTGAAATAGCCATTTACAATAACCATTTACTCACAATGCCATTTTCTTACGCATAAATGCTTACGCGGATTGAATGAAAGACTTGTATCAACCGCAATATAGATAATTCGGGTCTATTCTAAAATACCTATCCGATCCTAGCACAAATAAGATTTAAACTTTTCCCATGAAAGTTTCACAAATTGGCAGAATCAAAAGACCATCAGCTTCTGATATTAATGTCCTAATATTTAACTGCTGTTGCTTAAGACAGCTGTGCTGAAGGTGTGGGCAGCGGCGCTATATCTTGCCGTGCATTTTCTGCTGTGAGTGCAGGCTTAGGAAAAATAATATCTGCCTGCAAACCTCCTGTTGCTGTTTTTGAAAATGTAATATGCGCCTGATGCAGCTCAATCACTTTTTTACAAATGGACAGCCCCAGCCCAGTTCCCTGCGTATGCGTTCCCAATGCTCGGTAAAAACGCTCTCCCAAACGCTGCAGCACTTCATCTGTCACCAATGTACCGTCATCTTCAATACTCCATTGAGTACCTTGCTCATCACTGCCGCCAGTTATTTTAATTTCGCCTTGTTCATCTGCATAACGAATAGCATTGTCCAGCAGATTTCGCAGGCAGGTATAGAGCAATTCGGCATTACCATATACTGGCGCCGGCTGCAGCTGTACATCAATATGAATGTTTTTTTGCTGAATAAATGGCGCTAATGCATTGATGACCTCCTTTGTGACAGAGGACAGATCTATTTCCGCTTTGGGCAAATCTTCAGGATTAGATGGATCCAAACGCGCTAAAGTCAGCAAATTTTCCAGGACTTGGGTACCGCGTCCAACATCCTGCTGGATTTGCATCAGTTCTTCAGTCAATTGCGGGTGATCTTGATATTTACGTTTCAACACCTGCACACGCATTTGAATTGCGGAAAGCGGCGAACGCAGCTCATGCGATGCATCAGCGGTAAAGCGCTGCTCGGCCAACAAAGACAGTTTGACCCGCTCCAGCATATGGTTCAGCTGCTGCACCATCGGCTGCAGCTCTGCGAGTTCTGGTTGAGGAGAAATAATCGGTTCCAGATCATCTGCACTTTTTTCTGAAATTTGATGTGACAATGCATGAATTGACTTAAATTGCCGCTGAATTGAAAAATGCACAATCAGCCATTGCAGTGCCCACAGTACGGCTAAGATGCCTGCATAACTGGCAACTGTCGAAGCTATTTCCATAAAACGCACCTGCAGCGGCTGCACCGCGTACAGGGTCATATCTGAATCACTTTGCACATAGGTACGCCACAGCTTATTTTTATACAGCAGCATGGAATAGCCTTTTTTAGCATGATGCTTAGACATATGCTGAAATACGGCTTTTTCACCATCTTCGGACTGAGTCAGTGTTTGGCCTTCATACACCAGCCGGTAATGAATATCAAACTGGTCGCTGAGCTCATCGATCTGTCCAGATGATTTGGTCACATCGGTAATCAGCAGCATATCAGAAATTTCATCCATCACCTCATCCTGCAGATGCATGGTTTGATAGACGGAAATGCCCAGCAGCAGCAGCAATGAAATCAGCCCAGCGATAATCGAACTGTAAACTGAATTTTTAACCAGCTTCTGCTGCAGAGATACGATGCGCGGCTGTTTCATAAGCGGGCTTATTCCTGCGGCTTGTTCATGCGGTAGCCTAAACCGCGAATGGTTTTAATATATTGACTGCCGATTTTTTTGCGCAGCTGATAAATAAATACTTCTATAGCATTGCTTTCAATTTCATCTCCCCACGCATACAGCGACTCTTCCAGCTGCTCACGGGTAATGACATGATCCGGTTTTTGCATGAGTTTATATAAAATTTGAAATTCTTTGGCGGTCAGAGTAAGCGCTTCGCCATTCTGAATCACAATTTTGGCCTGTATATCTAAAATCAGGCTATCAAAATGAATTTGCTGACTATTTTCTGAATTTTTAGAGCGCATTTGCGAACGGATGCGGGCGGAAAGCTCTTCTAGGCTAAAGGGTTTGACCAAATAATCATTTGCGCCCAAATCCAGGCCTTCGACCCGGTCTTGCACACTGTCGCGCGCCGTTAAAAAAATCACCGGCGTATTCAGCTGTTTTTTACGCAGCGCCTGCAAAATCTCATCGCCTGTGGCCTTAGGCAATCCCCGGTCTAACAGCACACAGTCATATTGATGCTGGTCAATAGCTGAAATAGCGTAATCACCTCGGTCGACCCAATCAATACTGTAGCCGTCCATTTCCAGCCAAGTTTTAATGCTCTGCGCTTGCGACGCGTCATCTTCTGCCAGCAAAATTCTCATGCTCTGTCTGCCCCTGCAAATTTTCTGTGCTGTATCATCAGCCTAACTGAGTTCGCAGCATTCGTCTTACCCAATTGAATATTAATATATACCCATGCTGTTTCTGGCAATCAACTCAGCATCTTTTAAATAAAAAAATCTATTCTGACTGAGTCGGTCACGGTTTTCACATCTTCTTAAATATAGGACTATTACTTTGTTTTCAAAGCATTATCATGCATTACACTTTTATAGTGCATGTTTGCAATGAATGGCTATGGCTTAGCCGTATTCTATATGTCCAGCACCATGTCTATGTCTATGTCTAAAAAACAGGCGAATGGACAGCCAGCTTATTATTGCACCGATGTTAAATTTACGGTTTGAATGACTTTGTTTTATACAGCGTTTTATACGACAAATTTTGGCCGCTCAGTTTGAGCGGCCAAATCAAGCCAGATAGCCGGCTTAACTGTTTTAGATTTTGACCGAATCTACATCAATTGAAACACGTTTAGCTGGTTTATGATCTACATCAACCTCGCCGGTTAAAGTCACAACCGATTTCGGTGAAACTTTTAAACCATGCCAAACTTTATCTTTGACTTCAATTTTGATGGTTCCGGTACTGTCACGAAATTCGTACTTTTCATCACCCAGCGATTTTACAACATGGCCTCTAAGCTGAACTTTAGTATCGTCTTTGAGCTGCTGCGCCTGTTTCACTGTGACTAATTTAGGCAACGCTGCCTGATTAACAGCTGCCGGATGTACAGCCGCATGCGGTGCAGATGGCGCCGGTTGAACAGCAGTATTCGCCATGGACACCGTAGCCATTGCTGCCATGCTTGCCGCCAAAATTACTTTCGTCATTGCGTTCATAGTATTTGCCTTAGGTTCGCGGTTATCTTGCAATAGAGTCATTTCAGCAAACCCAAATGAGGGGAACCTTAAGACTACATATTGCAGCACGATTGCCTAAAAGCAGCAGCAGAAACGGTGCAGCTCGCATGCTTCAGTTCAGCGGCACCACACGCAGCACTTCCTCTAAAGTTGTCACGCCTGCTACGACTTTACGCGCCCCAGCAATTCGCAGCGGTTCAATACCCTCTTTGCGTGCCTGCTGACGCAGCTGCGCCAAATCTGCATTGGCGCCAATCAGCTGTTTGGTTTCAAGGCTCAGCGGCATAAACTCATAAATACCGACACGCCCTTTGTAACCGGTATGACGGCATTCTTCACAGCCTACGGCCTTAAACACAAAATTAGGCATACTAACCTGATAATCAAAGGTTAAATGCTTCCATTCGGCATCATTAATAAAAGTCTCCTGCTTGCAGTGCGGACACAGCTTGCGCACAAGACGCTGCGCCAGCACACCCAAAATTGTGGCGGCTGTCAAAAACGGCTGCACACCCAAATCATGCAAACGCGTCAAGCTGGACGGCGCATCATTGGTGTGCAGCGTGGACAAAACCAGATGTCCCGTCAACGCGGCCTGTATCGCCATATTGGCCGTATCATGATCTCGAATCTCACCGACCATAATAATGTCTGGGTCTTGACGCATCAGCGCCCGCACACCGTCAGCAAAGCCCAAGTCAATACCTGTATTCACCTGCATTTGGTTAAAGCTCGGCTCCAGCATTTCAATCGGATCTTCAATAGTACAGACATTGACTTCTTCAGTCGCCAGCTGCTTTAAAGAAGAATACAGCGTAGTAGTTTTACCCGAACCCGTTGGCCCAGTGACTAAAATAATGCCGTGGCTATGGCTGGTCAGCTGATTCCATGATTCCTGCAGGCGCCCTTCAAAACCCAGCTGCTGAAAACTGCGCACAAGCACTTCTGGGTCAAAAATACGCATCACCAGTTTTTCGCCAAATGCAGTCGGCAAGGTCGATAAACGCAGTTCTGTTTCCTGACCTTTTGGCGTGCGGGTTTTTAAACGGCCATCTTGAGGTTTGCGTTTCTCGGCAACGTTCATGCGGCCCAAAATTTTAATTCGGGAAATCACTGCCGTTAAGGTATTGGCAGGCATGTTGTAAATGGTATGCAGCACGCCGTCTATACGGAACCGTACTTTACCGGTGTCTTTACGCGGCTCTAAGTGAATATCGCTGGCGCCTTGTTCAAAGGCAAACTGCAGCACCCAGTCCACCAATTTCACAATATGCTGATCATTGGCGTCTGGGTTTTGCGAATCGCCCAGCTGCAGCAGCGCCTCAACCCCTTTATTTTCACGGTCATAGGCCGAAGATTTTTGAGAGTTATTGACTGCGCGGCTGACTTGGTAATATTCCACCAAATAACGCTGCAGCTGATCCGGACTTAGCAGCACACGCTTAATTTTGCGCGGCAGCACCGTGCGCTCTAAGTTGGCTACCCACTCTGACTTATAAGGCTGATCTGTGGCAATAAGCACAAATTCATTTTGCAGCTCCACCGCCAAAATCTTATTGCGCATGGCAAATTCTTGCGACATTACCCCTGTAAGGGCCTGCACATCGGCTTTTAACGGATCAATAATATAAAATGGCATACCTGATTTTTCAGACAGCCATTGGCATAAGCGGTTTAGGGTTAAGGTGCTTTGCGGATGACTCAAATCCGTCAAATTAAAGTTGGCAATCCACTGCAGCGGATGCCATTTCAGCTGATCACGCTGTCGGTGTGTAGTCTGCACCAGCATTTTTTCACGTTCTGTAATGCGTCCGTCTTTTTGCAGCTGATCTAAACACCACGCTGTATCAATTTCAAAATTCAATGTCATTGTTATATGTCCCCAAACATCCTGCCACTATAACAAGTTTTTACAGCTTGTTTTATATCGATCAATGCAGCCCCTGCTGCAGTGGCATATTTTTAAGGAATGTTCATCTTGTTTTATCGCTCATCAGAAAAATAAAGTGCGGCCATTGGGCTTAGATGCACGAATCGAGAGGTTGACTAAAAATAAGATGAAAGCCCTTGATGAATATCAGTTCATAAACCCTTTATTTTTTTATGTGTTTATGCATTTTAGGCTGAATCACTCTTGAACAGCCAAACACAGATCACCTATATTTTGATGCATAACACATGCATCCTGCCGAGGCTGAGTTTGGAACTGACATTGAGCACCACGCATTCCTTTTCTGAAATTTTAATGATGCTGGCATCTGCTGTCGGCTGCGGCCTGCTGATTGGGCTAGAACGAGAACGCAGCAAACAGCGAGAAAATCAGCACAGTTTTGCAGGGCTGCGCTCCTTTGCGATTTGTGCTTTGCTGGGCGCGCTCTGCTTTATGTTTGGTACGGCTTCTGGCATTGCCGGCGCGCTAATTGTTGGCGGCATGACGCTGGTTTCCATCCGCAATCAGATCGATGATTTTGGCATTACGACTGAGCTTGCTTTGCTGATGACTTATTTTATTGGTGCAATGTGCCTGTGGAATGCGCCCTTAGCTGCGGGCTTAGCTGTATTTCTTACCATTATTCTGATGGCCAAACATTCACTGCACAGCATTGCCGGCAAATGGATTACAGAAGCCGAATTCCGTGATGGCGTGTTCTTGCTAGCTCTGATTTTAATTGCCCTGCCTTTAACACCCAATACTGCGTTTTGGGGCACGGTGCTGAATCCCTACCTGATTTTAAAACTGCTGTCGCTTATTCTAGGTGTGCAAGCGCTGGCCCATATCGCCAAACGCCTGCTGTCTTCTAAAAATGCCCAAATTTTATCCGCAATTGCCTCAGGCTTTGTGTCCAGCACCGCTGCCATTGCCAGCTTAGGTATGGAAGTCCGCGCCGGCCGCGCCGATGTTAAAGGCAATGCCGGTGCTGCCCTTATGTCCTGCGTCGCCACACTGCTGCAGCTGCTGATTATTGTGGCGGGCGTCAGCCTGATTTGGCTTAAGGCTATATTTATCCCAGCGCTGTGCGCAATCTGTTTTCTGGCGCTCTGCGCTTATGGGCTAATCCGCTCTTCTGATACTGCTGAAACCGCCCTGACCAATGATTCACGGATGTTTAGCATCAAAGAAGCCGCCATTATTGCAGTGACATTAACCGTTATACAAGCAGCAGTGTATGGTCTAAATTTATGGCTTGGAGAAGGCGGATTAATCGCCGGCACTCTCTTGGCGTCCTTATTCGAAATCCATGCGGCTATGGCCGCAGTCATCATGCAAGGCTCACCTAACAGCAATGCGGTATTTTATGCATTTATATTTGGCATGGCGGCCCATGCAGCAGCGAAATCCGTCAATGCATTTTTAAGTGGCGGTTTTCGGTTCTTTCTTTACTTTATGCCTGTCCAAATTGTCCATATGGCCATTTTTATCGGCTTATTTATTTGGCTCAATTAAATGCCGACAGACTGAAATATGCAAAGTATCTGTATACAGCGCCTTTCGATTAAAAAACAAGTTCAGTCAGTGTTCGAAAACATCATGTACGGTTCACAATAACAAAATGAATAAGGCATCTAAAAGCCAAATTTATAGATAAAAACTCACGATAAAACCTGCAGCCGGCTGATCTTAAGCAAGCAGGTTCAATTGCGGTTTTCATCCAATGTTAAGTCTTCAATCACGACTTGTTCATCAATTTTGAATTTGACTTCTGTATTCGCAAAGCGCATGCCATACAAACGGGCAGCGTCATGCTGATATGCCGGACGCGGATCAAGCGATAACACTTCTTCCAGCTCGTGCAATGTCTGCAGCGAGAGCTGTCCGCTTTGCAGCAGATATAATCTTTGCTCCTCAGCTGCCTGCGACCAGATTACTGGCTTACGCGCAGGCTCCTGCTGCGCATAGCCGCTTTGTGCCTCTACTACAGCGTCTGAATATTGAATATAAGGCTTAATATCCACAATCGGCGTGCCATCAAGTAAATCGCTGCCGCTGATGTAAACCCGTACCGATTTTCCATCCTGTATGACTTTTTTCAACCGTACTACAGACAACCCAACTGGCGCCGGACGATACATGCTTCGTGTGGCAAAAACCCCCATCTTTTGGTTACCGCCTAAACGCGGCGGACGCACTTGGGTTCGAAATTTGCTGGGATGCTGCGCTTTATTGTCATGAAACTGCCACAGCAGCCATAAATGACTAAACTCCTCGATGCCGGCAAAGGCAGCAATATCGTTATAGGGCGCAGCCATTTCGATATAAGATTCGACTTGAACTAAATTAGGCTGCCGCGGGATACCAAATTTCTCTTTGTAAGGTGAGTTCATATACCCAATTATGGGCAGATTCAGCTCATTCATAATCACTTTTTCTGATAAGTTCAATTAAATATATTCAGTTTATCGAGAATGAATTTAGATTAGAATAGCAAGCTGTTCTAATTTGATAATTTATTGAGACCTTTAATGGCTGCGTTTAACGTCGAAAAGATTACTCACGTCCACCACTGGAATGACACTTTATTCTCTTTTAAAACCACTCGCGATACTGCGTTACGTTTTAAAAACGGACAATTTGTAATGATCGGTCTTGAAGTGAATGGCAAGCCGTTAATGCGCGCATACTCGATTGCCAGCGCAAACTATGAAGAAGAATTAGAGTTTTTCTCTATTAAAGTGCCTGATGGCCCTTTAACGTCTATTTTGCAAAAAGTAAAAGTTGGCGACGAGCTTTTAGTGTCTAAAAAACCTACTGGCACACTTGTTCTGGATGACTTAAATCCGGGTAAAAACTTATACCTGCTTTCTTCAGGTACAGGCCTTGCTCCTTTCCTTTCTGTAATTCGTGATCCAGAAACTTACGAACGTTTTGAAAAAATTATCGTGGTACACGGTACGCGTTTCATTTCAGAATTGGCTTATCAAGATTTAATCTTGGATGAAATTCCAAACCACGAATTCTTTGGTGAATTGGGCGCTAAAGAGAAGCTAGTCTACTATCCAACTGTAACACGTGAAGAATTTCATACACAAGGCCGTGTAACCACTGCGATTGAATCTGGTCAATTATTTGAAAAAATTGGCCTGCCGCGCTTCAATCCGGAAACTGACCGTGCAATGCTTTGCGGTTCACCTGCATTCCTTGACGATGTTGCTGCGCTTCTTGACCAGCATGGTCTGAAAGAATCACCTAAAATGGGTGTTCTTGGCGACTACGTGATTGAACGTGCGTTCGTTGAAAAATAAGATTCTTTGAATCCTAAAAACCGAGGCTTTTGTCTCGGTTTTTTTATTCGCTCAGACCACCTCTAAAATACCAATATCATGTTCATGACATAATGGCGGACTTAGATTTCTAAATCCGGCCCCTTGGGGAGAAGGGTTCAACATTATGTAATCCCAGTAATATATGCGTCTGGTTAAATCATTGCTATTTTCACTTTTTGCTCACAGCCAAGTACGGTAAAGAATAAAATTTAAATTTTATTTCTAACTCGTCAGCGATTTTTTCATACGGTCTAATTTATTTTCCTTTGCCTGATCAAACATAAATTTTATTAATACTTTATAAAAAACCGGACTTTAAGCTCCGGTTTTTTATACTTAATTTTAAGAACTGCAACTGCCCGCCAGTTTTTCTGATGCTCTTTCTTGCAGCGCTTTTTTTATCACCTGATAGCCTCCAGTTAACCCCAGTATAGCCATAATTCCTGCCACAATAATATCTGGCCACAAGCTGCCTGTACCAAAGACTCCAATGGCTGCAAAGATCACCGCCACATTGCCAATTGCATCATTTCGGCTGCACAGCCAAACAGATTTCATATTCGAATCACCGTCACGAAAAGCGTATAAAATGATGGCGGATGTTAAATTCGCAATCAGAGCCAAAACACCAATAGCGCCCATAGTGATAGCCTCAGGCGCAATACCTTGCATATAGGCATAGATCACTTTTCCAATCACCACAAAACCAAACAGCGCCATGACCAAACCTTTCGCAAGCGCAACAGTCGCCCGCCAATACAGACTGGCGCCTAATACCGCAAGCGAAATGCCATAATTCACTGCATCGCCGAAGAAATCTAAAGAATCCGCCCAAAGCGCAGAAGAATGTGCATAAGCGCCTCCGATTAATTCCACTATAAACATCGCTATATTGATAAACAAAGCGATCCATAAAGCGGTTCTGAATTTGCTGTCGGGCTTTTGAGGCGCCGGTTCGTGACTGCAGCTGCAGGCCATTTCCCATCTCCTAATTTTGTATTATGCTCATTTAAAACTATGGAGCAGCTTCAAGGTCAAGCATGACAGCAAAAAAATATTATCTGATCAAAGAACTAGCGCAGCAGACAGGCCTCAGCACAGACACAATTCGCTTTTATGAAAAGAAAAATTTGCTTCAGCCCAGCTTCCGCGGAGACAATAATTACCGTCACTATGATGAAGAAATGCTCAAACGGCTAATTTTTATTAAACGCTGTCGCGATTTAGATATATCCCTAAATGAAATTCACAATCTGATTGAGCTGGAACAGCAGCCGGCGCAGAGCTGTCAAATGGTCAATCAGCTCATTGACCAACATATCACCCAAGTTTATGAAAAAATTAAAGAATTAGAAAAATTCAAGACTCAGCTTGAGGAGCTTCGCGCGACATGCAATGAAAATTCAAGCATCGATAATTGCCAAATTTTAAAGCAGCTTGAACAAAATACTGTAAAAAAACCCAACTAATTTAGTAGGTTGAAACTTATTTTTTATTCCCTAAAATAAAGCCATAAATTTTTTATGCCTTTATTGACATGACCATTTCACACGTGACTGAACTTCTTTCTCCTGCCGGCTCGCTTAAGAATATGCGCTATGCATTTGCTTATGGCGCAGACGCAGTATATGCAGGTCAGCCGCGTTACAGCCTGCGGGTGCGAAACAACGCATTTGATCATGACAACTTAGCCATCGGCATCACTGAAGCGCATGCTTTAGGTAAAAAGTTTTATGTCGTGGTGAACATTCAGCCGCATAATTCTAAGCTGAAGAACTTCATCCGCGACTTGACACCTGTTGTGGCTATGCAGCCGGATGCGCTGATTATGTCCGATCCCGGTTTGATTATGATGGTGCGTGAGCATTTCCCAGACATGCCGGTGCATTTGTCTGTGCAAGCCAATGCAGTCAATTGGGCAACTGTAAAATTTTGGAAAAACATGGGCTTAACCCGCGTGATTTTATCACGTGAGCTGTCTATGGAAGAAATCGAGGAAATTAAAAATAACGTGCCGGACATGGAAATTGAAGTTTTCGTGCATGGCGCGTTATGCATGGCTTATTCCGGCCGCTGCTTACTTTCCGGCTATATGAACAAACGTGATGCCAATCAAGGCGCTTGCACCAATGCGTGCCGCTGGGATTATAAAATTCACGAGGCAGCAGAAGATGAAACTGGCGATGTCATACCAGTTCAACAAATTGAAGAATCATTCAAAGAAACATCATGCTGTCAAAACAAAGATGCCGATGAGCAGCACGCCATACAACAACACCAATTTGGCGAGCCGGTTTTATTACAACGCAATGAAGAAGACATGTTTGCTGCTGAAGAAGACGAACATGGCACTTACTTCATGAACTCTAAAGATCTGCGTGCCGTACAGCACGTTGAGCGTTTGACCCAAATGGGCATTCATTCGTTAAAGATTGAAGGACGTACCAAATCTTATTTTTACTGTGCCCGCACTGCGCAAATTTACCGCAAAGCCATTGATGATGCATTAAGCGGTAAAGCTTTTGATCCAGCGCTGATGAGTCAACTTGAAGGTTTAGCCAACCGCGGCTATACCGAAGGTTTCCTGCGCCGCCATGTGCACAGCGAATATCAAAATTATGAAACCGGTTCATCGCGTTTTGACCATCAGCAGTTTGTCGGTGAAGTTTTAGAGCGCAATGGTGATTACATCAAAATTGAAGTAAAAAACCGTTTTATTGTGGGTGATTCATTAGAACTCATGACGACAGCTGGCAATATCACTTTCAATTTAACCGAGATGAAAGATAAAAAAGGGAATTTAATTTCCGATGCCAAAGGTTCAGGCCATATTGTCGATATTCCTGTTCCAGCTGATGTTGATATGAATTACGCCCTGCTGATCCGCAATTTGCCAAATTCGACTGCAGATATTTCTGCATCGTCTTTGGCTTATCAGGCTTAAGTTAAACTCATGGCTTTGCTGATTACAGACAAATGCATCAATTGCGACATGTGCCTGCCGGAATGTCCAAATGATGCAATTTATGAAGGCGCCAAAGTCTATGAAATTGACGCTGCGCGCTGTACAGAATGCGTCGGTTTTTATGAACATCAGACTTGTGTTTCGGTCTGCCCTATTGAATGCATTATTCCTCATCCGGAGCATGTGGAATCTAAACAGCAGCTGCTGGAAAAATTTAAAGGTTTAAACCTATTTAACCAATGACCTTGGGGAAGGCTAAATAAGAGGAATCAGGCTTCGGCTAAATTCCCTAAAATAAAAACTTGATAATGATAACTTAACACGCTGTGTTTACTAAAAAGGCCAAGGTATTGGGGAATGCCTTGGCCTTTTTACTTTGGGTAAATAAAGTATTAAGGTTTTTAGTTTTTTTGCGCATCACACGCTTCTAAAGCGCGCAGTGCAAAAGTATAAGCAGCGCCTGCATTCAGTGATATTGCGGTTGCCAAAGCGCCCGCAACTTCTGCTTCTGTGGCGCCGGCCTTCATTGCGGCCTCAGCATGCACAGAAATACAGCTTTCACAGCGGGTGGTTATCGCAACAGCCAAGGCAATGAGCTCTCGCGTTTTCAGATCCAAACCCTCTACAGCTGCGGCCTCCCCCAAAGATTGATACGCTTCTAACATTTTCGGATGCTTGCGGCCTAAATGTGCAAATGATGTCTTTACATGCTGTGTATGCTGTTTCCAATCTTTAAACATGGCTTTACTCTGTTTCAATTGATGATTGAGTATTGCAATTTTTAGAGCGTATTATTGATCTAAAAGTATCAACTTCCATTTTAAAAGTATCATTCGTTTGAAAGAATTATTTTTATGCTAGATCAACTGATTGAACTCGCCCAAATTGAAGGCAGTGTCGATACTGAATGTAAATTTGGCGGCACTTGGCAATATGCCGTAGATTTACAGCAAGATACAGCCATTGTGCATATTGTTAAATCTGGGCAAGGATGGCTCTATCTCAACCATAAGAAAATTTCAATACAAACCGGCGATGTGCTGTTTTTCCCGCATGGCACAGCACATCAGTTTACCCATTTTCAAGAACACCCAGCGTTTGGGAAAGTTGAATCTTCTTCCTTTATCGAAAATCAGACCATTATTCATCGTCAGCATCCATCATTTGATTCTGATTTCAGTCTTAAAACCAATCATATAGAGCCACTCACTCTACATTTATTTTGCGCGCATTTTCATTATCAAAATAATTCAGATCTTTTTAGCGGTCTGCCTGAATTGATTCATTTAAATATCGGCCAATGCCAGTTAAACCCTGTATTGAGCTTACTTGAATACGAAATTCAGCAAGATTTTGGAAAAAACCACGTTATTAATGCACTTTCAGAAATTTTATTGATTTATATTTTTCGTGAATTTATACAACAGCATACCCATTCCATAAGTGCATCGCACTTAATGCTTTGGCGACATTCCAAACTTAGCCCGCTGCTTCATGCAATTTTAAAATCACCTGAATTAAAATGGTCACTGGAGGATATGTTCAATTTTTTACATTGTTCAAGAATTCAATTAATTCGGTTATTCAAAAAAGAACTAGACACAACACCACATGCTTTTTTGCTCAAAATCCGCCTGCAGCATGCCGCCTTACAGCTCAAAACCAGCAATCTCACAATATTGCAAATTGCTTCAAATTTAGGCTTTCAATCTGAAACTCATTTTGGCCGTGTATTTAAGCAGTACTATCATCAAACACCCCATAACTATCGCAATCATGTTAGAAAAATAGATCAGCATAAACCGTAAATAAAAAAAGGAACTTCGGTGTTAGCTTCCAAAGTTCCTATAAACAGCGAATAAGAAATGAATTTTCAATTTTTTACAGTGACAGAGGATGCGTACATCCTCTGTCACTTTTTGAAGTTTGACCGCGCTTAGTTGCCCGAACGGATAATGTAATCAAATGCAGACAGCGATGCTTTCGCGCCTTCACCTGTGGCAATGATGATTTGTTTGTACGGTACAGTTGTACAGTCTCCGGCAGCAAATACACCTTTTACATTGGTTTCGTTGCGCTCGTTA
>JASLHF010000094.1 GCA_030152275.1 Acinetobacter sp.
GCCAGATTGCAGCTGTCATGGCTGAACCATTGGCCAGCCTGCTGAATGGCTAAATACAGCTCCGCTGTTAGGCGGATACGGTCAAATTGCGCTAATCCAAGCTCAGTCAAGGAAGTGACCGCCTGATCAATATTCTCTTTAGGCACCGGCAGCGCATTTAATCCCACTCCAACCACGGCCTGATGCGCATTTAAAGGTTCAATTAAGATTCCGCCCCATTTACCTTGTGCGCTATAGAGGTCATTAGGCCATTTTACTTGCAGGTTTAATCCCTGCAGACTTGGCATTTGCAGAATATTTAAAGCAATTTCCAGCGCTAAGCGGCCATCGATGGGTGTTTCTGTATTCAGCAGGGTGCTGAGATAAATATTGCCTTCGGGTGAAACCCATTCACGCTGGCGCTGGCCGCGGCCCTGGGTTTGACGCAAGCTGGTGACTAAAATCTGTTCTACGCCTTTAAGGGCAATTTCACGCACATCATCATTGGTTGATGCGGTAACCGGTTTAAGCAGCAGTACCTGAGGAAGCTGGCCAGCTTCAGTCAGCATGTGCTGCAAGAGGCGAGTCTCTGAATCCATTTGAATTTGAGAGGTTTGCAAAATAAGATGGTGCAGTTAAGCATAAATTGGCCAAGCGCTGCAAATGCTGTCTATGCGAAGGCCAGACCTCACAGGCTCTGTTTACGCCATACAGTACGGGAAGCGGTTTTATGCTGCCTTAGAGCGGTATTTCTCGTTAAGCATTTTCGCACTGCGTATTTTATCGCAAACTATTACTTAGAGAATGAAAGAGGGCGAAGCTATCTATTTATTTAATTTTTTCCAAAATAGACGCACCAGATTTTAATCTAGCGTGAATAATTTTGTAGAATAGCGCGGCGCGAAATGTGCGAAAAGTAGAGGAAAAGATATATGGAATTGATGATTTATTTGGCCATTGGCGCAGTTGCCGGTTTTGCCGCTGGGCTGTTTGGGGTTGGCGGCGGCCTGATTATTGTACCGATTCTGTATGTTGTATTTACTCAAATGAATTATGATCCGGCTGTCATTATGCACATGGCCATCGGTACCTCTTTGGCAACTATTATTGTGACATCATTTAGTTCAGTGTCCGCACATCATAAAAAAGGCGCGGTGATGTGGCAGGTGTTTCGCAATTTGGCGCCGGGGTTGGTGGCTGGCTCTTTCCTTGGCGCAGGCATCGCGGATTATCTGTCTGGGCAGGGGCTGCAGCTGCTGATCGGATTTTTTGCCCTTTGGGTGGCGGTTAAAATGTTTCGAGGCGCATCGGTTCCGGTGGATACCCGCCGTCAGCTGCCGTCAGCATCAAAACAGCTTGCAGCCGGCGGCGGCATCGGTATTGCGTCCGCTATTTTTGGTATTGGCGGCGGCAGTTTAACAGTGCCTTATCTGAACCGGAATGGTGTAGTTATGCAAAAAGCGGTGGCGACTTCGGCGGCATGCGGTTTGCCGATTGCAGTTGCCGGTGCGCTGGGCTTTATGTGGTTTGGCCGCAATGCTGCCGTTGATGTGCCGAATGCAATTGGTTATGTGCATATTTATGCCTTTCTCGGCATCAGTGTTATGAGTTTTATCACTGCTAAGTTGGGCGCCAAAGTAGCGCACAGGCTGTCGCCAGCTATGCTGAAAAAATGTTTTGCCGGACTGTTGACCTGTGTCGGCAGTTATTTTGTATTTCAGGGCATTTATCAGCTTTTCTAAGGCTTGTACCTTGCTCCATTTGTTTCTCAATTGGCTGAACAGACATCAGATTGTCTGACAATGTCATATGCGCATGCATAAAAAACCGTTTAAATAAGTGCAGATTCATAGAAATTGAACCCTTGCATAGATAAAAACAAAGACGGAAACAGCATGCAGCCACAAGAAGCAGACAGCTTGTCAGAACAAATCGCCCAGCATATCAGCGAGCAGATTATTCGCGGTGAACTGGTGGAGGGCGAACGGATTCAGGAATTGCGCATCGCCTCTGAACTGGATGTCAGCCGCGGTTCCGTGCGTGAAGCCTTGCTTATTTTAGAACGCACGCAGCTGATTGAGATCTTTCCGCGCCGCGGGGCGATTGTGTCAGAAATGTCGGCGCTGCAGGTGCGGTCTTTGTTTGAAATGGCTTCTTTGCTGCTGGGGCAGATTGTGCACCGTATGGCGGAAACGTGGCGCAGCCATGAAGCAGAACGCATTCAGCTATTATTAGAACAATTAGATGCAGAAACCCGCCATGGCAATACCGAAAAGTTTTATGATTTGATTTTTCAAAGTTTGGCGCGCCAGCATGACATGGTCGGCAATCCCTATCTGATGCGCTATTATCAGGAGCTTCTGCCATCACTGCGCCGCAGCTACTTTTTGACTTTAAATATTTCACGCCGTGAACTGCAGGAATCATTTGATCTGTTTAAGCTGGTCTGCGATGCGGTTTTGATTCGAAAGTCACAGCAGGCAGCGATATTTATGGAAGATTTTTGTCGACACTTGCGCAACCTTGTGTTGGAATCTCTGACTCGGATGAAACAAATCGAACTAGCGTGGGCTCGGCGCTCACGGCGTTAATCAGGACACTATGCGTTTAAGCAGTTTAAAAATTTCCGGCTTTAAATCTTTTGCCGACAGCACAACTTTACAATTCAGAGACAGCCGCACTGCAGTCGTTGGCCCCAATGGATGCGGTAAATCCAATGTCATTGATGCGATCCGCTGGGTCATGGGCGAATCCAGCGCGCGCCAGCTGCGCGGCGGCAGCATGCAGGACGTTATTTTTACCGGCACCGCTAAACGCAAGCCAGTCGGTATGGCCAGCGTTGAACTGCGTTTTGAAAATACCTACGGCAAACTGGGCGGCGCCTATAATGCTTACAGCGAATTGGCGGTGCGCCGTCAGGTCAGCCGTGACGGGAAGTCAGAATATTTTCTCAATGGCACCAAATGCCGGCGCCGCGATATTACTGATATTTTCTTAGGCACTGGCCTCGGCCCGCGTTCTTATTCAATTATTGAACAAGGCATGATTAACCGCTTGGTGGACGCCAAACCGGAAGAAATGCGGGTATTTATTGAAGAAGCCGCCGGCGTATCGCGCTATCAGGCGCGGCGGCGTGAAACCAATCAGCATTTAGAACATACTGCGCAGAATTTATCGCGTTTGGAAGATATTGCATCTGAGCTTAAATCGCAGCTGAAAACCTTAAAGCGCCAGTCAGAAACGGCAGTGCAGTATAAGGAACTGGAAACACAGATCCGCACCATTAAAATTGAAGTGCTGTCATTTCAATGTGAGCAAAGCAGCCGCTTGCAGCAGGAATATACGCTTGAGATGGATACGCTGGGCGAAAGCTTTAAGCTGGTGCGCTCAGAGCTGAATACGCTGGAGCATGATTTAGGTTCAACCAGTGAGCTGTTTCAGCGCCTGATTCAGCAGTCCACACCTTTGCAAAATGAATGGCAGCAGGCTGAAAAAAAACTGGCCGAATTGAAAATGACGCTGGAACAGAAGCAGGCGCTGTATTCGCAAAATTCAGAAAGTTTGGTGCAGCTGGAACAGCAGAAATTTCAAAGCAAAGAGCGCCTGCAGCTGATAGAGCTGCAGCTGGAAACGCTGATGCAGCAGCAGGATGACTTTGAACAGCAGCTAAAACAGCAGGAAAGCCAAAGCCAAGAGCGTGTTGCCGGTTTTAGTGATTTAAAAGCGCAGCAGTCGGCAGCGCAGCAGCAGTATGAACAGGTGAAAGCGCAGGTCGAAAAACAGCAGCAGCAAAAACTGCAGATGCTGGCGCAGAGCGAACAGCTGGCCAAAAATATCGGCCGCTTAGAACAGCAAAAAGAAACGCTTAAACAGCAGTCCGCACAGATTTTAAATCATGCGCAGCGGGATGAATTGGAGCAGCTTGAACAGCTGAAAGCGCAGCTGCAGCAAATTTGCACGGAAAAAGAACAGAAGCTTGCTGATTTAAAACAGCAGCTGGAAGCGCTGAATGAGCAGCAGGGGCAGCAAAAATCTGCCTTGCAGGAATTAAAATCTGAAATTCAAGTGCTGCAGTCTGAGCAAAAGCATTTAAATCAGCTGCTGATTAAGGCCAGCCCGAAAGTTCAAACAAATTCAGTGCAGCTGATGCAGGCGCTTAAGCTGTCCGCACAGGGTAAAGTCCAAGCCGCATTAATAGAAAAATATTTAGCCAAGTGGCTGCATGCGCAAGTTTTAGGCCAAGCCGATGAATTTCAAGACAGTGTTGCGCGTCAGCTAAAAACACCATCGCAAGCGGAAAAAATTGCTTTGCCTAAGCTGGCCTGTTTGGCAGACTGGATTGACACACCGCAGTCTTCACTTTGGCTGCAGACCGCAGTTGCCGAAAGTTTGCAGCAGGCATTGCCGTATCAGGCGCAGCTGCAGGCAGGACAGTCCATTTTGACGCTGGACGGCTATCAGGTTGGAGCCGATTGGGTCATTGGCCTGCATTATGATGAAGCCAGTCAAGCCGGTCAGGGCGCGCTGAGCCACCGCATCCGGCTGGACGAAATTGAACAGCAGCTGGCTGAAAAATTGCCGGCATTTGCTTTAGCAGAGCAAGCTCTGCCTGCACTGCTGGAACAGCAAAAAGAGCTGCAAAAAACATATCAGGCAGACAGTGATACGCTGAAAAATCTGCAAAAAGAACAGCAGCAGGCGGATGTGGCTCTAGCCAAAATACAAAGCGCAGCGCAAGCCTTTGCTGTGCAAAAGCAGCAATTGACGGATCAGCTGCTGCAAGTCGAAGCGCAGCTGGAAGAAGACGCGATGCAGAAAGATGATTTGGAAATTGATCTGCATGCGCTGAATATGAAGCTGGAACAGGCGCTGCCGAATTATCAAACGCTGCAGTATCAGGCTGAAACGCTGACAGGACAGCTGGATGAGTCGCAGCAGGTGTCCCAGCAGGCGCAGCAGGAGTTAGAGCTGATCCGCAGGCAGGCGCTGCAGGGCAAGCAGCAGATTGAACTGTTGGAAAAAGATGCAGTATTTTTAAAAGCCCAGCGACAGCAGATCGCTGTGCAAATGGAACAGGCGAAAAAGTTTGTTGACCCGATGCAGCAGGAGCTTCCAGGCCTGCAGGCGCAGCATGCTGCCCAGTCTGAAGTGGCGGAAAAGCTGCAAAAGAAATGGACAGAGTGGCAGCTGGAACTCAACAGCATACAGGCCAAGCAAAAAGAATTGACCGAACTGCGCCACAGCCACCAGCTTCAGGACGAAAAACTGCGCACAGCGCTGGAACAAAAGCGCTTAGCTTGGCAGGCCGCGCAGTCCGATCTGCAGCATTACAGTGAACAGCTGAAAGAACTTAACAGCGAGCCGCTGACAGGGTTAAATATCGATGTGGCGGCGCATCAGCAAAAGCTTGAAAAAGCGCAGCAGCAGTTTGACAAACTTGGCGCAGTCAATTTAGCCGCTTCGGCCGAATATGAAGAAGTCGCCAAGCGCTATGAAGAACTGAGCCATCAGATCGAAGATTTGGAAAAAACCGTTGACCAGCTGCAAAGCGCGATGAAAAGCATCGATCAGGAAACCCGCAAGCTGTTCATGAGTACTTTTGATCAGGTCAATGCAGAACTGCAGGAACTATTTCCTAAAGTATTTAATGGCGGTGAGGCCAGCTTAAGCCTTGAAGACGGCTGGCAGTCCGGGGTAAAACTGATGGCCCGTCCGCCCGGCAAGCGCAACAGCTCATTGGCATTGTTATCAGGCGGTGAAAAGGCGTTGACGGCATTGGCATTGGTCTTTGCCATTTTTCGTTTAAATCCTGCACCGTTCTGTGTGCTGGATGAAGTAGATGCGCCTCTAGATGATGCGAATGTGGGAAGATTTTGTAATTTGGTAAAAGAGCTTTCTGAACAGGTGCAATTCATTTACATTACACATAATAAACTGGCGATGACCATGGCGACTGACTTGCTTGGTGTGACCATGCCGGAACCGGGAACCTCAAAATTAGTGACTGTGAATTTAGAACAGGCAAAAGAATACGGTTTAGCTGCGGAGTCATAACATGGAAATCACTACAATCGTTGGGATTGTTGCTGCTGTAATTTTGATTTTGGTCGGTTTAAGGCTGGTGCTGAAAAAGCCGGCTGATACTGCGCCATCGCTGGATTCTGAACTGCATGTAGATCCGGACAGCCAGCAGCCGGTTATTCCGCGCCATGTCCGCAGTCAGCTCAGTGTGCCGGAAGCTGCTGAACGGGTCGAACCGACATTGACGCCAGCTAGCCCTTTGGACACTGCTGCACTTGACCCAGAAACGGCTAAGCCGGCACTGGAAACTGCCCTGCATGATGCAGCAGATACAGGTATTAAAGAACCTGTTCAAGAGGCGGTGCAAGAACCGTCCGATGCAGCTGTAAAAGGCGCAATGTCTGACACAGCGCCAGAGGCTGAAGCAAAAACAGCGCAAGACACAGTTGAGGAAACTGCGGAAGCGTCTGTGCCAGTATCTGCAGCTGATGCGCCGGTTGAAGCCAGTCTGAATGCCGAAAAAATCGCAGACAGCGCTGCTGAAGAAAAAGCGGCGCAGGAATTAAGCTTAAATCAGATTGAAAAAGCGGAAATCAGCGAATTTGAAGATGAAAGCAATATTTTAGATGCGCATCTGTATGAGCAAAAGTTGGTGGATGATGAAAGCGCGCTGGCGACGGCGGAAACCTATATTGCGCTGAATGTATATCCGGACAGCCGCGCGCTGTCAGGTGAAAAAACCCTGAAGGTGCTATTGAAATACGGCCTGCGTTTTGGCGAAATGGCCTGCTTCCACCGCTACAGCGAAGACGGCAGCAAACTGCTGTTCTCTGTGCTGCAAATCAGCAATGACGGTGCTGCCGCTGGTTTTGATTTAGAAACGCTGTCTACCGAACAGGTGAAAGGCTTGGCCTTTTTCTTGGCTTTGCCGCACAGCGATGTACAAATTGCCTTTGACACGATGGACAGCGTGTCACGCTTAATTGCCCGTGAAATTGAAGGTACGGTGTACGATCAGAATAATCAGGAATTTACGCCGCAGCTGCGCGAGCATTGGCGCCATCAGGCGATTGATTACCGTCCGGGACAAGCGGCGGCGGAAGCTTAAGATTGAAACTGGCGCTGGCGGTTTTTATAATAGCGCCAGTGTGGAAAAAGAATTTGAGGGGCGGACATAACCGCCCTTTTTTATGGTGAATATATGACTCAAGACAACCCGGTCACAGCGCAGATGCGCCAGCTGATTCAAATTTTGGCCAAACATAATCATGCGTATTATGTGATGGATGAGCCGACAATTGAAGACAGTGAATATGACCAGTTATTTCACCAGTTGAAGGCCTTGGAAGAACAGTACCCGGATTTGGTGCAGCCCGATACCCCGACTCATAAAGTGGGCGGGAAAGCGCTGTCTAAATTTGAATCGGTGACGCATGCCGTGCCGATGCTGTCATTGGGTAACGTGTTTAATGCAGAAGATTTATTTGCCTTTGCCCGCCGCGCAGAAGAGCGTTTGCCCAATCAAAAAATTGAATATGATGTTGAATTGAAATTTGATGGTCTGGCGATTTCATTGTGGTATGAAAATGGCATTTTAGTTCGCGGTGTTACACGTGGCGATGGTGAAACCGGCGAAGATATTACGCAAAACGTCAAAACGATTCGTAATTTGCCCAAAGTCCTGACTGCAGAAACGGCAGATATTCCACGTTTGTTAGAAGTGCGCGGTGAAGTGCTGATGCCAAAATCAGGCTTTGAAAAACTCAATGCGGAAAATGAAGCCAAAGGCGAGAAAACCTTTGCCAATCCGCGTAACGCTGCAGCAGGCAGTTTACGTCAGCTCGATCCTGCCATTGCTGCATCGCGTCCTTTAGCATTTTATGCCTATGGTATTGCGCAGTGCGAACCGAATCATGGGCAAAGCACCATGTCAGCCAGTCTAGAATGGTTAACCCAATTCGGTTTTGCGGTGGGTGAGCGTCATTTTATTTGTGACAACATTCAAGACGTACAAAAAGCCTATGAGCAGATGATTATTGACCGTCCAAGCCTCAGTGTTGAAATTGATGGCATGGTGATTAAGGTCAATAGCTTGAAGCAGCAGCAGACTTTAGGTTTCTTAAGCCGTGAACCGCGTTGGGCAACTGCCTATAAATTTCCTGCGGTGGCAGCATTGACCACGGTAGAAAATATTGACTGGCAAGTTGGGCGTACCGGGACTTTAACCCCTGTGGCGCGATTGAACCCTGTCGCTGTCGGCGGTGTAACCGTGTCTAACGTGACCTTGCACAACATTGGTGAAATTCATCGCTTAGATGTGCGTATAGGCGATACTGTCAGTGTTTACCGCAGCGGTGATGTGATTCCAAAAGTGGAAAAAGTTTGGCCTGAATTTAGACCTGCTGAAACAGTTGAAGTACAGTTGCCTGAATGCTGTCCAGTCTGTTCTTCACCGGTGGTGATGCCTGAAGGTGAGGCATTGGCGCGCTGTTCGGGCGGGTTGTACTGTGCTGCACAGCGTATTGAAGCCATTCGTCACTTTGTTTCGCGCAAAGCCATGGATATTGAAGGTTTGGGTGACCGCTGGGCGGAGTCCTTATTGCATCTGGACTTACTTAAAGATGTGGCGGATATTTACAGCCTGCATGAGCACCGTGAACAGTTGCTGACCATTGAGAAAATGGGTGAAAAATCAGTGCAAAACCTGATTGATTCCATTGAAAACAGTAAGAAAACCACCTTGGGTGCATTTATTTATGCACTGGGGATTCGTGGCGTGGGTGAAACCACAGCGCGCATGCTCGCGAATACCTTTCAGACTTTTGATGCAATCCGTCATGCAGACTTGGATGCCTTGAAAAAGACGCCGGATGTGGGGGATATCACCGCAGAGTGGGTTGTGGACTTCTTCCAAGCGCCGCATAACTTGGAAGTGGTCGACCGCTTACTTGCCGCCGGTATTCATTGGGATGCGCCGATTGCGCCCACACGCCAGCCATTGAATGGTGAAAGTTGGGTGATTACAGGTACCTTAAGCACCATGGGACGGGATGAAGCGACGCAAATGCTGCAAGCTTTGGGCGCGCGTGTCAGCGGCAGCGTATCCAGTAAAACCAAATGCGTGGTGGCGGGTGAAAAAGCCGGTTCCAAATTGGAAAAAGCTGAAAAACTTGGCGTTCGCGTGATGACTGAGCAAGAATTTTTAGACTTTGTGCAGCAGCATCAGCAATAAAATCTTTTACTTTTAAAAAAGAGGCTCCCGATGAGCCTCTTTTTTTCAGCCAGCTTATACGCGGCTTCAGCCTAAAAATATAGGCTAAAGGTATCTTATGCCCGCAGGCAGATAGATGCCTTTAATTTTCAAATAAAGCCATGATTGGGAGGTATGCAGCGAAAGGAAGCGTAGTCATGCTATGTATTGCCTGATGCTTACAGCAATTCAAATTTTTCGCCAAACAGCATTTAAACAAACAATCATGTATTTGTAGTTGAGGCGGTTTAGATGCATTTGGAAAAGATAATTTTAAATTGCTATTAATAATTGTTTTTATTATGCATATAATAATCATTCTCAATTATTAAATGTAATGTTCATGTTTTATTTTACGCAAAAAAAATTAGTGCGCAGTGTTTCTGCGCTTATGGTCGGGGTGGGACTTGCTCCTGCAGTGATGGCAGAGCAAGCAGCCGTGCTGCCGACAATTCAAATTGATGTGGCGCAGCCAGTGCAAGAACCGGCGCAGGGCAAACTGAAAAGCCAAGCAGAATTGGGCGTTTTGGGCACAAAGACAGTGCTGGACACTCCATTTAGCGTCACCAGCTATAGTGAAAAACTGATCGAAGAGCAGCAGGCATCCACTGTTGCGCAAGTGCTGAAGAATGATCCCAGTATCCGTATCACCACGAATCAGGGGCATTTAAATGAGAACTTTACGCTGCGCGGCTTTGATGTCATTCATGATGATATTGCCTTAAATGGAATGTACGGCATGGCGCCTTATGGCCGTGTCCCGACTGAATTTTTAGATTCGGTAACTGTTTTAAAAGGCCCGAATGCTTTGGTCGCTGGCATGTCGCCTGCTGGCGGCGTAGGCGGTGTAGTCATTGCCAATACTAAGCGCGCCAGTCATGATAAAACCCAAGTATCGGCATCTATGGAAAATGGCGGCTATTATCAGTCCGGTTTTGATGTATCGCGCCGTTTTGGTCAGGATAAAGAATTTGGCGTGAGGGTAAATGGCGCTTATGGACAAGGAGAACACATTCTCGAAGGAATGGAAGACACTCATGCGTCTGGCGCTCTTGCAGCAGATTATACAACGGATAAGCTGAAACTGAACTTTGATGCCTACGCTGTGCGCGATGACCGTGATGGCGGTTCACCGGCAATGGTGGCTTTTGGTGTTAAAAATTCAGCTGGCGGAATTTATAATGCCGTGCTGGATGCGCCTAAAGGCGATACCAACTATTTTAAAAATTTACAGGGGCAGACAGACAGCGAGTTCGCTGGCTTAAGCGCCGAGTATAAACTTAGCCCTGATACTAAAATTTCTGCCGGTGTTGGACATGTCCAAAAAGCCTATCGCGGGCATATTTTTGGAACACGGATGATTGTCACAGGTGAAGAGGGTAAAGCCACTTCACAATATTACCGAGTAGGTATGGACGAAAAAAATACCGCGGCGAATTTAGGTCTTGAAAGCAAGTTTGATACGGGCGCGATCAAGCATACTGTAGGGCTGCGCGCGGACTATTTGACTCGGGAAACATCACAGCATAGCGGTCAAGGCGCTGCACCAATAACATTTGACACCAATTTATACGATCCGATTGCGAACGGCAATATGCCTGCGAACAAGCCAGCGCTATCACCGCTGCTTGACAATAAATATGTGAGTTACACCCTGACAGATCAATTATCTATGCTGGATGATAAGCTGCAGGTTATTCTTGGCGCGCGCTATCAGGATGTGAATACTAAAAACTTGCAAAAAAGTACGGCTTATCAGGACGATAAAATTTCTCCAAGTTTAGCGGTCGTGGTGAAACCTTTTGGAGAAAACCTCTCGATTTATGCCAACTATGTAGAGGGCTTGTCAGAGGGTTCGACTGTTAATAACAATGCTGATGCTAATAACCATGTGACATTTGCGCCATTTCAAACTAAACAGTATGAAGTGGGCGCAAAATATCAGCGGGGGACATGGCTGAATACTTTGGCGCTTTATCAAATTGAAAAGCCGAGCACCATGACCTCCAGCTATACGGATGCTGCCAATTCAAATATTACACAAATCACAACCGATGATGCAGAAACACGTTCGCGCGGTGTGGAGTGGGCATTTTCGGGTGAAATTTATCATGGCTTAAACGTGCTGGGCAGCATGGCATATATCGATGCTGAATATACCAAAGCAGCTGCTAAAAATGGCGTAAACGTCCAAGGCAATACGGTTTACGGTATCCCGGATTTTACGGCAACTTTAGGTTTGGATTACGCGGTGCCGTATGTGGACGGCTTGAATGTCAATGCGCGCGCTAATTATGTCAGTGAACAATATCTGAATGATGCCAATACACTTAAATTGCCGGATTACACGATTTTAGATGTGGGGGCGCGCTACAAAACGAAAGTCGGCGGGGCAAATACGACTTTTATGGCCAATGTGGATAATGTGACTGGCAAGCGCTATTGGGAAGGCGTATTCAACTCAGGCTATGCCTTGGTGGGCGGACCGCGCACTTATAAGCTTGGCGTGTCATTTGATTTCTAAATTTAACAAGCAAGACAAAATAAAAAAGCCGCCTTCAGGTGGCTTTTTTGCATTCTAAGCTTAAGGAATATACTTTTTCACTACACCGTCATCCAGCAGCTGCTGGAAGTGTTCCGCTACACTCTGTCCGATGTCGCGGTATTGAAGGTCTAATTCTTTTTGGCTTTTTTCCGCATTGAAATAAATAGGATAGCCCATGTTTAATTCAACAAATTGACGGGAAAAACCGGCCAATGGGCCAAATGCTTTAAAGGCAATTTTAGGCAAGGTGTTGCGCGGAAAAGGAAATTTATTGCCAAAATGCCGGCGCAAAATTTTGCCCATTTCCAGCAGGCTGAGTGTGCCGCCGCTAATAATATAACGCCCAGATGCCGCCGGATTTACAGCGGCCCTTACATGCGCTTCGGCAGCGTCACGCACATCCACAATCCCGTTCCACATTGGCGGTACGCCAGCCAGCATCATGCCATTGGCGAACTGCTGCAAAACTTCCACACTGCCAGACTGGGTCGATGCGGTTAATGATGGCCCCATCACCAAGGCTGGATTGACACAGACCAAATCCCAGCGCTGCTGCGCTTTTTGCATGTCCCATGCTTTGCGCTCAGCCATGACTTTGGAATACGGATAGGGCTGATGCGTTTCAGAACTGGTGGTATTCCAGTGCGATTCATCAAAACAGTTCTGCTTCGTATTTAAAATATCAATGGCGTCACCATAGGTCGAGGCAATGCTGGAGGTCACCACCACACGCTTGACGGATTCGGTTTGGTTTACGCTGTTCAGCACATTTTCTGTGCCTAAAACAGCCGGCTCGATAATGTCTTTGACCGCATCTTTATAGTTGGTCACCACAAACGGAGAGGCCATATGAATGACAATAGTACAGCCTTGCATGGCTTCATCAAAAGAATGCGGTGTCAGCAGGTTGGCTTGAAACAGCTGCAGTGTGCCGGGACTTTCAGCTGCGATTTTTTCTAAGTGCGCATAGCCTTTTTTCTTGTTCAGGTCGCGCACAGTTGCGTGCACGGTCAGGCCTTTTTTAAGCAATTTTTGAATGACCCAGCTGGCAATATAGCCTGTTGCGCCAGTGACTAAAACCGGGCCTTTTTCTGTTTCAACCGTCATGAACTAAACCATTGCTGTTATTAAATTTATTCTAT
>JASLHF010000059.1 GCA_030152275.1 Acinetobacter sp.
ATGGTCGAACCGAGTCTATTGAACCTAGCCATTCAAGAAAAAATGCTCGAACAATTACAAGATTATCGTACCCAAGTCAAAGTGAATCGCGTTGAGCAAGGTGTGGGTGTTTGGATCATTCACCTTGCAGATGGGACACAGCTGAAAACGAAATTAGTGATTGGCGCCGATGGCGCAAACTCCTTTGTTCGTGAACAAGCCTTTATTGATTTAGATGTCCTAGATTACCAACAAGCAGGGGTGAGCTGTGCCATAAAAACCGCCCAACCGCATCAGCATGTAGCACGTCAAATTTTCTTAGAAACCGGGCCATTGGCATTTTTACCGATGGCAAGTTTAAAGCCGGAAGAAAGTGGTTATTGGCAATCCATTGTTTGGACATTGCCTGATGATTATGCCGATGAATATGTGGCTTTAAATGACACTGAATTCACTCAATTATTGACACGTGAAAGCCATCACATGTTAGGTGAAGTACTGGAAGCAACACCGCGTGCTAAGTTTCCGTTGAAAGCACGCGCTGCACAGCAATACGTGCGTGATGGTCTGGCTTTAATTGGTGATGCTGCGCATGTGATTCATCCGCTGGCAGGGCAAGGTGTGAACATTGGCTGCTTAGATGCTGCGGTGCTGTGTGATGTGCTCTTGAAAGATAAAAAACGTGGTGTTTGGGCCCATGAGCAAACGTTGAAACGTTATGAGCATCGCCGTAAAGGACAAAATGATGCCATGATGCACAGTATGTCTGCAATTGGCTGGATGGAGCGCTCGGGGTTGTTCCCTTTGGTTTGGGCGCGCAATTTCGGCTTAAAGCAGGTTGAAAATCACCCCATGCTCAAAGATGCTTTTATGGCTCAGGCAAACGGTTTGGCGCAGCTTAAAGATACCCGCTATGCTGTTTAATGCGAAATCGCAAGTTTTTTAAGCATTCGTAAATGCTTGATTACGATTTTGATTAAAAAAGATACGATTTTGTGAACATTAGCTCTATGCGAAAGGCGAAGAGATTGCTAAATTTCTTCTAAATCAAAATCAGGAAATGCCTGAGCAGAACGAACCGTCATTCGTGGGGAGAGCAAGATGACAGAAAGCAATGATTATGATGAAGCAGAAGACGCTGCTGTAGATGATGATGAAGCGCAAGCTGCTGAAAAAGGTGCAGACGCATCTGAAGGTGCATCTGACGGTGATGTAGCGGAAGCTGAGACATTAACCGTGACTGCAAAGCAAAAACAGCGTCAAGCGCTGGAAGATGAAGTCGCTGCTTTCTTGGCGCGCGGCGGGCGCATTACTGAAGTGCCTCCGGATGAAGCGGCTCAGGATTCATAAGCGCATATACAAAAACACCGCATTCAGGCGGTGTTTTTCTTTTGGGCGTATTTTCTGCTGATGGCCAGCAGCGGATAAAATACAAAATGCCCCAACAGAATGAACATGCAGCTGATGATCAGCGCGCTCCAGTAGGGCGGCGCATGCATAGCGCCCAAAAAGGCGGCAAAGCATTGAAAAATTAAAATTGCGCTTAGCGCAATATAGGCCCAGTAAGGGCTGCTGCGCCAAAAATAGGTTAACCGCAGCAGATTGCCGGAAATAAAATAAATCGAATAAATACCGCAAGTCATCACCACGGCGTGAAAATCAGGCTGAATCATCGTGTCGAAAATATAGTGCGGATAGGGCTGTGAGCCATAATCACCAATCTGCAATAGGCCCAGCAGCCACAGCAAATTAAACAGGTACACTGTTTTTATTTTTTTCATAATATGTCACCTGCAGATGACTGTTTAAAAAATGATTGTAAGCGTAATGAAAAGCATGCATCAAACCCTGTGCGCAGTGCTTGCAGGATGAGGGGAATTTCACCGCATGACAGATATGTTGTATGGCAAAAAAACGCATTCAGTCATGGATCTGAATGCGTATTATTAGATACCTCAGTGTATTTATGGCATTAATGCAGCGCTTTATTCAGCATCTTTGTGCTGCGTCAGTTCCAAAGCGCGCTGATATGCCACTTTCTTTTTAATGCCGGTCAAATCTGCGGCCAGCTGTGAAGCCGCTTTCACCGACAGATCCTGCAGCAGGCGGGTCAGCAGCTGATCCAGTTTTTCCTGTTCCATGTCTTTTTCTTCAGTTGCACCGCCTATCACCAGCACAATTTCGCCTTTTTGCTGATTATGGTCAGATTCAACAAAAGTAACTAATTCGCCCAAGGTCATCTTTTTAATGGTTTCAAAGGTTTTCGTGATTTCACGGGCAAAACCGACCGGACGGGCTGCGCCGAATACTTCCGCCATATCTTTTAAGCAGTCCACAATGCGGTGCGGCGCTTCGTAGATAATCATGGTTTGGGTTTCGTCTTTGAGCTTTTGCAATGCAATCATACGCTGTGACTGTTTTGACGGCAAAAAACCTTCGAAGCTAAAACGGTCGCTCGGCAATCCTACAGCGCTTAAAGCTGCAATGGCTGCACAGGCGCCGGGCACCGGAATCACTTTAATATTATTTTCCTGCGCCGCGCGTACTAGTTTAAAGCCCGGATCACTGATCAGCGGTGTGCCGGCATCGCTAATGAGCGCCATATCTTCGCCATTTTGCAGGCGCTGAATCAGAATATCAATTTTATTACTTTCGTTATGATCGTGGCAGGCGGTCAAAGGTGTTGGAATATTAAAGTGTTTGAGTAATTGCGCTGAAGTTCGTGTATCCTCTGCGGCAATAATATTAACCGACTTCAACACCTGAATTGCACGATAACTAATATCATCTAAGTGCCCGATTGGAGTCGCAACAACAAATAATTGAGCACCCATAGGTTTCTCCATGTTTAAAAATAAGCAAAAAAATAAGAAAAATTTACTTGTATTGGCGTTGATGGGAGGAATGACCTGCGCCCAAGCAGAGGTTTTGGTTATTCTACCCGAATCAGGCCCAATGGCGCGAGCCGCTTCCAGCATCAAGCAGGGTTTTCAAAGCGCGTATGAACTGTCTGGCACAAAAGAGCCGCTTAAATTTGTCAATACAGATCAAAAAAAGATATCAGATGTGTTGAAAAAGCATGTCAGCAAAAAAACCGCACTCATTGTCGGGCCGCTGCCGCGCAGTGACGTCGAAGCACTGATTAAGGCCAAGCCAAAAGTCAAAGTGCTGGCGCTGAATGATGGCGCTGCGCAGGCCAATAATATTGCGCAGTTCAGCTTGGGCAAAAAAGATGATGCGCAGGCATTGCACCGGCTGCTGCAAAAGGATCAGATCAAAGATCTATATGTCTTGCGCCAGCCGGGTACAGAAGCGGAACATGATTTGTTTTTGATTTCCTTGGCGGCTTTAGAAACGGTGCATGTATATACTGTGGAGCAGCAGCCGGAAAAATTGAAAAAGCGCCAAGCGCTGCTGCTGCTGGGCAATAATGCATGGCTGAATGAACAGCAAAAGCTGCCAAATAAGCGGATTTATATGCTGGCCAATGCGATTGAAGATGGCCAGCCAATTCCGCAGGGCATGAAGTTTTGTGATATTCCTGCACTGTATGGCGATAAGCAATGGCTGGATTTACATCGCGCTTATCAGGCCAAGCCAGTGTCCATGCAGTATCAGCGCCTATTAGCTTTTGGTGCAGATGCATGGACGATTTCGCAGATTTATCTTCAATATCCAGAGCTGAAGAATACAGCATTTGAAGGGCGTACCGGACAAATTCAAATGGACGGCAATCAAATTCTGCGCCAGCCTGTGTGTTATCAAAATACCCGTAAAGGCATCCAGCGCGTATAACCTTAATGAATATGGGACAATGGGCTGAGCATCAGGCGCTGCAGCTTGTGCAGAAACAGGGGTATTTGATGGTGCGCCAAAACTATCATAGCCGCTTTGGAGAAATCGACCTGATCGTGCAGCGCGGTGCGGAATTGCTTTTTATAGAAGTGAAAGCGCGTTCAAAAACCGCATATGCGCAGGCCGCAGAAACGGTTTCTATACACAAGCAGCGCAAAATGCTAAAAACAGCCCTGTTTTTCCTGCATGCGCACCCAGAGTTTGAGTCCTATTATTGCCGCTTTGATGTCATTTGTTTTGATTTTTATCAACGCTTTGCAAAATCAATACAGCATGAATTTTCCAATTTCCCTTATGATTTGCAATGGATAGAAAATGCTTTTACTTTTGATTCAGAGTTTATTAATCTTTGAACAAAATAGACTGTGTAATTGCAGAGTTAGAAAACGATTGAGAAAAATATTGAGGAGTCATGCTGAGTGTTTAAGCGTATTGCAATGACAGTATTATGTGCTGCGAGCTTATCCGGCTGTGCCAGCTTTATTTCGGGCGGCACAGGTACTGCGCCTGTAGGAACAGACAGCGGCGCACGTTCTTTAGGTCAAATTTTTATTGATTCTTCAATTGTTCGAACCGCAAAAATTAATTTATATAAACTTGATTCGCGCTTTAAGCAGTCGCGCGTCAACATTGACTGTTTTCACGGTAATGTGCTGCTGACTGGGCAGGTGCCGGATGAACATTTGAAACAGCTGGCGGAAGAAAACGTCAAGGCGATGAGTGATGTGAAATCTATTCATAACTTTATTACGGTGGGCACTCAAATCAGCTACGGCACGATCATGCAGGATACTGCGGTGACAGCCAATACCCGCGGCCTGATCATGAAAGCGCCAGTGGTGTCTGACAGTAAAGTTAACATTCATACTGAAGATGGCGTGCTGTATGTGATGGGGCGCCTGAACACAGCGGAAATCAATGATCTGAATCAGCAGCTGCAGCAGGTTGGCAATGTCACCAAAATTGTGACTTTGGTGGATAATACGGATCAAGCTCAGCAAGGTGTTCAAAGCGCTTCCAGCTTCAGTACACCGATGGTGAATGCAGTACCTGAAGTACAGACGCCTGTTGCAATTGATCCGGACACAGCAGAGCCAGCCAATGCGCCTTAATTTTCAACGCTGGTCCAGCCAGCTGAGCGGTGCGGCATCCCGTGTTAAAGATCAGGCCGGGGCGGTATATCGCAATTTCCGTATTCATGATTTCGGCAGCTATGCGCTGAACCGGCTGACGCCTAAACAAGGCTACAGCGTGCAGCGCAATGTAGCTTATGGCTTGAAAGCGCGCCAGCGTTTAGATGTGTATAGAACAGAGCGTCCCCGTGAGCAGCGTCCGCTGATTGTATTTGTGCATGGCGGCGCCTGGATGCATGGCGATAAAAAAGATTATGGCTTTATCGGGGAGGCTTTTGCCAACGAAGGCTTTGATGTGGCCGTGATTAATTATCATTTGGCGCCGGAGCATATTTTCCCAAGCTACATTGATGATTTAAGCCTTGCCTTGAATTTTATCAGCCAGTCGCAGCAGAAACTGAATGTCGCTGCTGACAATATTGTGCTGATGGGGCATTCTGCCGGCGCGTTCAATGCTATGTCAGCGCTGTACAATCCACAGCCGTATCAGCTGCAGGTCAAAGAAAATATCCGTGCCATCATTGGTTTGGCGGGGCCTTATCATTTTGATTACAAAGGCGATCCGCTGTGTGCAGATGCATTTGATCAAAACCTGCCCTATCAGCAGGTTATGCCATACTATTTCGTTGAGCAAAACCGCATCAAGCATTATTTGATTACGGCAGCCAATGACAATGTAGTGGGTCACAGCAACAGCCTAGACCTAGATGCTAAATTAAAACAGCTGGGCAATTACAGCCAGCTGATTTCTGTACCGCGAGTGGGGCATATCACCATGATTGGCTCTGTATCCAGTATATTCAGCCGCTTCTTCCGCACCAAACAAGAAATTTTGCGCGCGCTGGAAGATGCGTTGAAATAAGTAATTCTGAATCATCATCAAACAGCTGGCTTATACTGAGACGGCTGTTTGATTTTTTATATTACTCAATTTAAATCATTTACATAGCAGGCTGGGGCTTTGCATGATTTAGGCCAGATACGATGTTAAAAGCGGGTAGTTGAACCGGCACCGCTGACGCGATCCAAAGAATGGATGCAGTAAAATGAGTGCTGATGATAAGTCATAAGAACAAAATGTCATGAGTTTGCAGCGCTGTTTCATCACCTATATATGTATTCAATATGGATAAGCGCCAAACAATTTTGAGCTTAGCAACTTAACGCTTAAAGTGCGGCTCTCAAAAGCTGAGTCGTGTATGAAGATGGATGTTGATGAGCTGAACTAATATTTACAGCCACGCTTGTGTATCATCTGCGACAGGACTGCCATGAATGGCATGCATAATCATGGCATGGGCGATACTGCCTTTAAATGGAATTTCAGGTAAGGCATCAAATTTAAAGAATGCCGCATCGGAAATTTCTTCTTCCTGTAATGTCAGCTCTCCCGCAGCATATTCAGCTTTAAAGGCAATCATCAGATTGCTGGGAAAGGGCCAGGGCTGACTGGCTAAATATTGAATGTTTTTCAGCTGCAGTCCGACTTCTTCAAGCGTTTCACGGCGCACAGCTTCTTCAAGTGTTTCGCCAACTTCAATAAAGCCTGCAATTAAGCCATACATTTCACTGTTTTTATTGCGGGCATTTTTTGCCAGCAGAATTTCATCTTCGCCGCGGGTAATGACCGTAATGACGCAAGGATTGACGCGCGGGTATTGGTGATAGCCGCAGGCTGGGCAGACCATAGCGTATTCTGAAGCATGGACTTCAGTTTTTTCGCCGCAGTGGCTGCAAAACTTATGGTTGCGCCGCCATTCCAAGAGCTGAATCGCGCGGCTGGCCTGTTCAAATTCGCGGATATTCCATAGCTGCAAAAGCTGACGGATGGGGACCAGCTGCAAGCCGGCAGGGATGGGTTCATGTTCAAGCAAATCACGGGCAATCACTTGATCACCCGTGCTAATCAGTAAGTCGCTTGCCAATATTTCTACGTGAGGCAGCTGATATTGGTCATCTACCAGCAGCTGCTGCTGTTTAAAAATATAGGCAAGTGAGAGTGCTGTCATTAGGCTGCTTTTTTCAGTTTTTCGCTACTTTCCAATGCTACCTTAAACATGGCATGCAGAACAGGCTGTTTGTTCTTTAAATTGTCAATCAGCATATCTGCACTGGCCAGAGTGTCAAGCACACTGTTAATTTCTTCCGCTTCAATGACGCCATTGCTGTCTAGGCGGTTTTGCATAAAGGCAGATGCCGCATTCAATGCATCTTGACCAGTTTCTGCATTGAGGAATTGCATAGCGCCGCCAATTTCCTGAAGCTGGCCTGGCACTGCAGTCAACTCCGCAGCATCATGTTCTTTGACATACTGAACAATAGCTTGGCTGGCTGTATCAATCAATGTCTTGGTTTCATTCAACAGCATTTCATGCGCTTCATCCAGACGGTCTAATGAAATATTCATATTATTAACACGAAGCTGCAAACGGCTTGAAGTGTGGTGACGTTCCAGTACGCCAATAGAGTTCATCGCAGATAAAATGCCGTTCATCAGCTGCTGCGCAAAGCTTTCTTCTTTTAAGATTTCGCTTTGGCTGAGCAGACCTGCTTGACGCGCCAAATCATTGTGCGCTTCATTCAGATTCAGCACTTTGAAAATATTCGCCAGCTGCATGAGTTTGCTTTGCAGTTCTTCAGTTTTTTCCGCTGTCATATTTTGATAATTGAATTCAATATCATTGCGGATTTGTGCCATTTCAGCGGTGACTAAATCGCTGATTGTATGCATCGTTTCGAAATCTGGACCATACAGATGACGGCTGAATACCTGCAGCTGGGTATCTGTTAATAGGTCTTCACCAATGTTCAGCTGGCTGCGGATATGCTGCGCGGTTTCATCTTCTTGGCTGATGCATAGGCTTAATACGTTTGCAATGTCTGTCAGCGAAGCTTTGTAGCGTTCAGGTGA
>JASLHF010000196.1 GCA_030152275.1 Acinetobacter sp.
TCTGCCGCCAGGCCCGCACGGCTTCCATATTCATGAAACAGCCTCCTGCCAGCCTGCAGAAAAAGACGGCAAGATGGGCGCAGCTTTAGGCGCTGGCAGCCATTACAATCCGAATCATGCGCCTCATCACGGCACCCCGCTGAATGGCCACTTAGGCGACTTGCCGGTGCTGAATGTATCCAATGACGGTACAGCCCGCACCCTGCTTATTGCGCCTCGATTAAAAACAGCTGATGTCCAAGGACGCGCGCTGATGATTCATGCCGGCGGCGACAATTATGCCGATACGCCTAAACCGCTGGGCGGCGGCGGAGACCGCATCGCCTGCGGCTTAATTGAATAATCAAACCGCAAGCTGCATAGTACAGCCGTTGAGGCGGCACTGTGGAAAAACCGGCGTGCCTGTGGATAAATCATGCTTTATGCACAGGTGTTCCCTCCAATTTTGCGGCTGTTTTTACGTGACACATGTATCTTTTGAATCGATGGTTCAGCCAACCGGAAAACAGGATCTGCGCACCTGATTCTTAATCTAAAATCTTAGAAAGATTCAGCCCTGATAGAGCATTATTTTCCTTTTTTGTTTATATGCAGTGAATACTTGCAGGCTGCTTGTTATGCCTGCGCCATGCAGGCTCATCCAGCCAACACGCTTTCACGCCCATGATCTCAGCCTACTCGCGCTTATACAGTGCCTGCTTTTAAATGCGGCTTTTCAACAACAGGTCCAAAAAACCATGCTGAAATCCGCCATGCCTATGCTGTAAGCAGGTGGCTAAAAATTTCTATAAGGCCTTCAAACGCCTGCCGGTATGCCTGAATCTGTTTGGTTCGTCTATATGCTGCAGGCGATCGGGCACTCTTTACAGGCAATGCGCAGCCAGTTGCCTCATGAGTTTAGCTTTGAGTTATTTAAATATTTCATTAAAAATTAGGTTATTCTTCCAGCATAATTTCTGTACACTCATGTATTATTTTTCTATTTGATTAGCGATGATGAATATTCAAACTCTGCGCATTGTTGGCGCTTTGGAAGGCATTTCCTTCCTGCTTTTACTGTTTATTGCTATGCCTGTGAAGTATGTGATGGGTAATCCCATTCTGGTGAAATATGCCGGCATGGGACACGGCATTTTATTTATCCTCTTTTTAGCAGTGCTGTTCGCCGTTTGTGAAAAGCAAAAATGGTCTATCAAAATGTTCCTGCTGGGCTTAGCCGCCTCTATTTTGCCTTTTGGCCCTTTTGTTTTTGATGCAAAATTGAAAAAACAGGCCGCTGCGCAAAACGCGGCATAATACGCGCAAAGCTGTAGTCTGCGAATATTTCATAATAAAAAAAGCCCGGAAATAAAAACTGCCGGGCTTTTTATTTATCTGCCAAATGCTGTGTACAGAACCATAGAAAAATAGGCCTTAAAACTCACCGGCCTGCTTGCGCTCCCTCAAAATCCGCAGCAGTGCGGTTCGAGGAACCGTAAACCACAGCGCAATCAATCCAACACATGACAGGGCAAAGGCTGCCAAATGAAAATGCTCATACAGCATGCGCGCCAGCTCTATAATAAAAAAGAAAATAAACATCATCAGCACCGATACTGCTGCAGCCACCGTACCTTTGGAAATATCCGAAGACATTAAAGCAAAACGGTATAGGACAGAAAAACTGATGCCTTCGCCAAAACTAACCATGGTCATGCCGAAAATCACGCAATACAGAAAATACTGCGGCAGCAGCAGACCGCACAGCACCACCAGCGTGCCGGCCAGCATCAGCGGCAAGCCGATCAAAACGGTTTTGCCCAAAGGCAGCCGGTCAATTATTTTAATCAGCACGATATTACCGGCAATCAAACCGCCCAGCACAGGAAACTGCGTCAGGCCATATTGCAGGCTGCTGAGGCCCAGCTCCTCTACCAGCATCACGGGCGACAGCGCAATCCACAGCATGAGCGGCATCGCCACCAGCGGCAGGCCAATGGTCAGGCTTAGAAAACGCCGGTTTTTAAATACCTGCAAATAATCCTGCCAAATGTAGGCAATCGGCTGTTTGGGAATACTTAAGCGCTGCGCTGGCATTTTCGCATTCAGGCCAAACCCGCTCAAAAACGCCAATGCAGCTATACCAATAAAACCCCAATGCCATGAAACATGGTCAATGAGAAAAGCGCCTAAAACCGGCCCTAATAAAGGCGCGAGTAAAGAAATATTGGCCATCAGCGCCATCACCTTAATGGCGTCACGCTCTTCAAATGTTTCCTGAATGGCTGCATAACCGACCGCAGAAATCACCGACAAGCCAAAACCCTGTAAAAACCGCAGCGTTAAAAAGCTTTCAATATTGTGTGTAAATAAAATGGCGAGGCAGCACAGGGTAAAAAAAGCTACGCCGCCCAACAGGACTTTTTTACGGCCTAAACGGTCTGACAGCGGGCCTAATATCGCCGCTACACAGGCGCCGCCCAATAAATAAAAGGACATTGACGACGGCGCCCATGAACTGCTGACACCGAAATCTTTGGTAATCGCAAGCATCGCCGGCTGGACTAAATCGTTGCCGATATAGACCGAAAATTCGAATAAAACCAGCGCCAAAGGAAACATTAAAGTGGCACGGCTTAACTTTGCAGTATTTGCGTTTTGCATTGTTATCTACATATATCGGGAGTGCGCTCTCAATTGGGCCGAATCTATTTTAAAGGAGAGACAGGTCAGCCCAATGACAAGCACTGTAAAAAATGAATAAATTTAAAATTGCGGGAGCACCGCGGAATACGCGCCGTATTCACAAGACGCTAATCAAGGTATTTTTAATAATCAACGCACCAGCCGATGCTGCATTGATGGCATTTTTACCGGCAGTGGCAAGCGCGCTCGGCTGAATGCTGATGCGCATCAGTACAGGCATTTTAGCAGTGTTTTCAGCGCTTGTAAGCTGCTTTATTTTTCAGCCTTTTGAATTAAATTTTGCAATCCATCCTTATAATTTTAGGCATGGCTAAATTGTTCAGAGTAACTTACCTTTCTCTTTTTATCATCAATAAACCAATGTTTAGACTTTAATTATTGAATGAAACTATTGAATGAAACTTTCTGTATTATTATCTACCTTATGATCGATTAAATGCAGAAACGCGGAAGCTCATCTATCAATTTCATTACTTATGATGTTTCAAATATTCATACAATTAAAATCCCCCCAATAAAAAGCGCATCCACCGATACGCTTTTTATGAGGCATTCCCGCCTATTTTCAACAATACATCAAATGTTTATTAAGGACACTTTGCACTTTGGAAAGTCTTGGTATTTTTTCCGCGCATGCACTGATATTCCTTTTGCACGCTGCTGCGTTCCCAATCTCCATTCACATTTTTAAAGCGGTAAACTGTTCGGATAGAACGGACAGAATCATCCAGCAAACCGGTTTCTGTCACTTTGACTTCAGCAGCAGACGGCGATTCTACACTGTTAAAATACTGACGGATTTCCACAGTCGCTAAATTTTTGCGCAAATCTGTACGCTCTTTTAAAACCTGCGCCAATGGCGTATCAGAAGTGCCGACTTTATGCACGATTTTTTGTGTGGTTGCGCAGCCTGACATTAGCCCCAAACATACAGCAGACAGTATAAATAGACGCGGCATCATTCCAAAACCCCTTATTATGCAATTGTTTCAGCATGCCTTGATTTAATTTAAAAAAACAGTACAGCTTTGTTAATTTTATTTAGCTGGCGCAGGCGGCCTTTGACCAATTATCCGCATTCCCGCCAGCCCAAAATGCCAATCGAAAGCGTAAGCCTATACAAAGGTAAGATAGCCAATTTCAAAACATTTGCATGGGATATCGGCGCCAATTCAATTCTCTTAAAACAAGCTGAAAAAAAAGCGCATTTCGAGAAATGCGCTTTTAATCAACATTGCTATAAGCTTACAGGTCGAATAATTTGCTTGGGTTCATAATACCGTTCGGATCAAATACTTTTTTCAAAGCTTTCATGTATTCAATCTCTTCTGCCGAACGGGTGTAATCCAAATACGGTTTTTTGGTCATGCCGACGCCATGCTCTGCAGAAATTGAACCGTCATATTTTTTAACGGTTTCAAATACATATTTATTGACCACTTGGCATTTAGCAAAGAATTCGTCTTTACTTAAATCTTCAGGTTTTAAAATATTTAAATGCAGGTTGCCGTCACCAATATGGCCGAACCAGCAGATTTCAAAGTCAGGATAGTTCTGCGCCACAATGGCGTCAATTTCTTTAATAAAGGCCGGCACATGAGTAATCAGCACAGAAATATCATTTTTGTATGGGGTAAACGGCGCAATAGTTTCTGAAATGTCTTCACGCAAACGCCATAAGCTGTGCACCTGTTCAAGGCTTTGGCTCATCACGCCGTCCAGCACCCAGCCCTGCTCCATGCAGTGCTCAAAAATTTCCATGGCCGCATCCATAATCGGTTCATACGGCGCTTCAAATTCAAGCAAAACATAAAATGGGCATTGTGTTTCAAATGGGCGCTGCACATGACCGCGGTCCAGCACTTTCTGCATAGCCAGTTCACCAAAGAACTCAAAGGCAGTCAGGTCAATTTTCTTTTGGAAAGCGTGCAGCACCGGCATAATCGCATCAAAATCCGGTACGCCCAGCACCATTACCTGCAAATCATGCGGCTGGCGTTCCAGCTTGATTTCCGCTTCAGTCACTAAGCCAAGCGTGCCTTCAGCGCCAATAAACAAATGCTGCATGGCATAGCCGGTGGCATTTTTAATCATGCCTTTGTTTAAGCGGATGATGTCGCCCTTGCCGGTCACCACGGTCAGACCCAGCACCCAATTGCGGGTCATGCCGTATTTAATCACTTTGATGCCGCCGGCATTGGTGCCGATATTGCCGCCAATTTGTGATGAACCTGAAGAGGCAAAATCAACCGGATAATACATGCCCTGCTCTTCAGCATAATTCTGCAGCTGTTCAGTCACGACCCCAGCCTGAACGCGCACCATTCGGTCTGCAGGGAAGAACTCCAAAATTTGGTTCATTTTGTCCATGCTGACTACGATTTCGCCGTTAGCTGCTACAGCCCCGGCAGATAGGCCAGTACGGCCGCCACTTGGTGTAATCGCAACATTAAATTGATTTGCCAATTTAACAATTTGCTGAACTTGTTCTGTACTTGAAGGAAAAACGATAACCGATGGGTTTGGGTCAAAGTGCTTAGTATGGTCACGGCCCCAATTTTCTAAACTGTCTGCATCAGTTTTAATGCGGTTTTCGCCAACAATGGCGGTCAATTGGGTCAATAACTCTGGGGTTAAAGCGACTGGAGCATTCATCGTTTTCAGACCTTGCAAGAAGTGAACAAGTGCGCAGGAATAAGCTGTTTTGCATATTTTTTAAGCAAAAAACTGGATATTTTAGCGTCAAATTATGGCGCAATATTCAGCAGCCGGCGCACAAAAAAAAGTATGGCGCAACATTATAAGCCATTTTTTAGCATTTCATTAAAAAAATGCCATTTTTGATATTACACCTTTGAAAATGAACATTTATTTAAACCATTTTTACAACTTTTACTGATATTGCTTGCAAAAATACCTGATGTTCCAGTCATAAAGGAAATGTATATCCGCTTACGTCCTATGCTATAGTATGCCCACTAAATTTGGCCTTTGTAGCGGAGCCGTAATGAGCCAACATCTTTCACTGCCTAAAGATAAAATTCGTTTCCTATTGTTAGAAGGCGTTCACCAAAACGCTATCGATACGTTAAATGCTGCTGGTTATACCAACATCGATTACCGCAAAACAGCGCTTGAAGGCGATGCGCTGAAAGATGCGGTTAAAGATGCGCATTTCATCGGTATCCGTTCGCGCACTCAACTGACTGAAGAAGTATTTGAAGCTGCGAACAAACTGATTGCTGTGGGCTGTTTCTGTATCGGAACCAACCAAGTGAACTTGAATGCAGCAATGATTCGCGGTATTCCAGTATTTAACGCGCCATATTCGAACACCCGTTCGGTAGCAGAGCTGGTGCTTGCAGAAGCAATTCTTCTGCTTCGCCGCGTGCCTGAAAAATCAACAGACACACATGCAGGCGGCTGGAACAAATCTGCTGTCGGTTCATTTGAAACCCGCGGCAAAACTTTAGGTATTGTCGGATACGGTTCAATCGGTTCTCAGCTTTCTGTTTTAGCGGAAAGCATGGGCATGAAAGTCATTTATTTTGATGCTGTAACTAAACTGCCTTTGGGTAACGCGCGCCAAGTCGGCACAATGGGCGAATTGCTTGCCAATGCAGACGTTGTGTCAATTCATGTGCCAGACGTACCGTCTACCCGCAACTTCATGGGCAAAGACCAATTTGCTCAAATGAAACAAGGCTCTATCTTCATTAATGCTGCCCGCGGTACGTGCGTTGTCATTGAAGATTTGGCTGATGCGCTTAAATCAGGCCACCTTGCAGGCGCTGCCGTTGACGTGTTCCCGAAAGAACCGAAAGCCAATGGTGAAGAGTTTGTTTCTGCACTGCGCAATATCCCTAACGTGATTTTAACACCTCACGTGGGCGGTTCGACCATGGAAGCGCAAGCTAACATCGGTCTTGAAGTCGCAGAAAAATTTGTTGCTTACTCAGACAAAGGCATGACGCTGTCTGCTGTAAACTTCCCGGAAATCGCGCTGCCGTTAACCGAAGGCAAACACCGCCTGCTGCACATTCACAAAAACGTGCCGGGCGTGCTGTCAAAAATCAATAACCTGTTTGCAGAACACGGCATCAACATTTCTGGCCAGTCTTTAATGACTAAAGGCGATGTAGGTTACTTGGTGATGGATGTAGACGCCACTGCATCTCACGAAGCGCTGGAAACCCTGCACAATCTTGAAGGCACGATCCGTTCACGCGTATTGTTCTAATCCGCCTGAATGAACGGCCGCAGGCTTTGGCCTGCGGCTTTTTTATTGCCTGCATTTCCGCTTTACCCGTTGGCTTTAAATTTAGTACAGAATGCACATGACAAATTTTAAAATTTCTCCCCATGTGCAAGCGCTGTTTTTGCTGCTGGCCGCCATGATCAGCATGCAAAGCAGCGGTTCACTTGCAAAAATCCTGTTTCAGCAATTTCCGCCGCTCACTGTTTCAGCCATGCGCCTGCTGCTGGGCGCTCTCATCTTGGCCATCATTTTTAAAATCTGGCAGCTTCAATTGACCCAAGTCAAATGGAAAGCCGTGATCAGTTATGGACTGGCTTTAGCTGGCATGAATGCCCTGTTTTATCTGTCCATTGAGCGCCTGCCGCTGGGTATTGCGGTATCTTTTGAATTTATCGGCCCGCTGACCGTCGCACTGCTGCATGCACGCCAAAAATTTGATTTCCTATGGGTCGGCTTAGCTGTTTTGGGCTTGGCGCTGCTGTTTCCCTTTGATCAGGCTGCGCAGCCTTTAGACTCCGCCGGAATTTTGCTGGCGCTCGGCGCTGGCGCCTGCTGGGCGCTGTACATTGTCGCAGGGCAAAAGCCTTCGGGTATTTCCGGCAATCATACGGTCTGTCTGGGCATGCTGATCGGGATGCTGTGTTTGATGCCCTTTGCGCTGCTGACCGGCATACCGGCCACGGCATTTGAACCTTCAAGCCTGATTTATTTTATTTTGCTTGCAGTTTTGGCCAGCGCGCTGCCGTTCAGTTTGGAAATGATGGCGCTGCGCAATTTATCCAGTTTAAGTTTCGGCACCTTGATGAGCATTGAACCGGCGGTGGCGGCCCTTTCCAGTTTTGTATTTTTAGGCGAACAGCTGCTGTGGACACAGTGGCTGGCGCTGGCCGTCATTATTTGCGCCTCTATCGGCTGTACTGTTACGGCGCAAAAAGGAAGGAATTAAAATAGAGAATAAAAAACCGCACAATTGTGCGGTTTTTTTATTCATTATTGAGGTATCCCGCACGATACAATATCGGTTGTCGCTAAATTATTCATGGATGCATCACACCAGCTCACGGCATCGAAATCAAACTGAATCATACTTTCTTGATAGATATCTTCAGTTGACCAATAAATAGGTTTCTGCAGATTACCTTTTTCCAGCACACCATCTGCAGTCACCCATGCCCATTCTGTATCAGTCTGAGAAGGAATTGGCAGATAGGCACTAAATGTCTGATTTAAGGGTAAACGGAATTGCTTATAGAATGTCGGCAGCTCAACTGAACTGTCTTTAATATAGTAATTTCCTCTTAAATAAACAGTGCAATATGCCGGTACAGCTTCAGAAGAGTTGCAGCGTAAATTAGTT
>JASLHF010000261.1 GCA_030152275.1 Acinetobacter sp.
CAATGAGCTACAATTGCACTATTAAACCACTTTTGCCTGAATGATCAAATGACTCAAGCACAATCTTCTAATTCCAATATCCCTGAAACCGACTTCAATTTGCTTGAAGATTCTGAGGATGCAGATAATCACACTTCAGACGCAACTGCAACACGTTTATCGTTGCAATTTCAATTGGATGACAGCTTTTTTGGACAGCGTATTGACCAAGTTGCTGCGCTGGTGTGGCCTGACTTTTCGCGTGAAAAACTTAAACAATGGCTGAAAGAAGGCCATTTGTTAGTGAATGGTAACAGCGTCAAACCTAAGTATAAATCTGAGGGAGATGAGCTGTTGACGCTGGAAGTTGAGCTGGAAGCGCAAACCCGCAGCCTGCCTGAAGACATTCCTTTAGATATTGTCTATGAAGATGACGACATTATTGTCATTAATAAACCCGTGGGGATGGTTGTACATCCGGGTGCCGGTAATGCAACAGGCACATTGGTCAATGCGCTGCTGCATCATTATCCGAAATCGGTTGAATTAACCCGCGCGGGCCTGGTGCACCGGATTGACAAAGATACATCCGGCCTTTTGGTTGTGGCAAAAAATTTAGAAGCGCAGTTCTCGCTGAGCAAACAGCTGGCAAAAAAATCGGTATACCGGATTTATGACTTGGTGGCTTATGGCGCCATTATTGCCGGCGGTACGATTGATGAGCCGATTAAACGCCATCCGGTTGAGCGCATCAAAATGGCGATTCTGCCGGGCGGTAAAGAAGCAGTTACGCATTACAATGTCAAAGAGCGTTTTCAGCATTTCACTCGTATTCAAGCGCGGTTAGAAACAGGGCGTACTCATCAGATTCGTGTGCATTTTAGCTATATTGGCCATGGCTTGGTTGGCGATCCAGTGTATATGAACCGCGTGCGTGTTCCCGCTGGCGCATCTGAATTGCTTGCGGATACTTTGCGCAGCTTTAAGCGTCAGGCACTGCATGCAGCAAAACTTGGCTTGGTGCACCCGCGAACTGGTGAAGACATGCTGTTTGAAGCGCCATGGCCGGAAGATTTCACTCATTTGGTGGACGTGCTGCGTACAGAAAACAAAGCCTATTAAGCCACGGCCAATCTTAAGCGGAGTTTATTGATTCAGCTTGTTCAGCGTTTCAGTAAGCCGCTTTTATCAGACATAAGGAAAATGACATGCAATTTGTTCAAGGGCTGCCAAAAGGCATTTATGCAGGTCAGACCCGCGTACATCACGAAAAGGCGCTGCCGTCAGCAGTTGCTGAATTGGCAGGGTTTAATTTGGCTTTGCATGTTAATGATGATCCGGCGCGGGTGCAGCAGCACCGCATGGCGCTGTTGCAGGAGTTTTCGGCATTTGGGGTGAATAAAATCACGTGGATGACGCAAACTCACAGCACCATTTGCCGCACTATAAATGCTGAAATCCCTTTTGATGCATTGGAAGGTGATGGTTTGGTTACGCAGACAGCCGGACATGCCTTAATGATGATGACTGCGGACTGCCTGCCTGTGGTGTTAGGCAATGCCGAAGGGACAGAAGTGGCCAATCTGCATGCCGGCTGGCGTGGATTGGCTGGCGGCATTATTGAAAACACTATTGCAGAAATGCAAAACCCGCCGGCTTGGGCTTGGTTGGGCGCAGCCATTTGCCAAGACAATTTTGAAATTGGCGCGGAAGTAAAAGATGCCTTTTGCAGTAAGTATCCTGAACTGGACAGCGCTTTTAAAGCCGGTCTTCAAGCCGGGAAATACTATGCCGACTTATATGCCATCGCACGCTATATTCTAGCTTTACATGGGGTTAACATAGTTTCTGGCGGCGATCAGTGTTCCTATCAGCAGGCAGATGAGTACTTTTCTTATCGGCGCGCAGCCAAAACCGGACGTATGGCAACATTCGTGTTTATGGCATGAAAATGTTAAACTTGATTAAATCTGTAGACTTTTATTCACTATGTCTTTAAACCTGCCATCTGCAAAATCAATCTCTATTGTTTATCACAGTCCCTATGGCCATACAGCGAAAGTTGCAGCTTATATTGCGCAAGGCGCTGAAAAAACCGGTGCAACTGTGTATAGCATGAACATTGAACAGATTGACTGGGAGCAATTAGATCAGTCGGATGCCATTATCTTTGGCTGTCCAACCTATATGGGGAATTTAACCTCTGGCTTAAAGCTGTTTATGGAGCAGTCGTCCAAGCGCTGGCTGGCGCGCAGCTGGCAGGGTAAATTGGCTGCCGGTTTTACCAATGGCGGCGGTTTAAGCGGCGACAAACTGGCTGTACTGCAGCAGATTAATTTATTTGCCATGCAGCACGGCATGCTGTGGTCAGGTTTACCCTTGATGCCGACCGGACGCAGCGGCGCAGATTTGAACCGCATGTCAAGTTTTTTAGGCCTGATGACGCAATCAGATAATGCGCCGGTAGAGGTGACACCGCCAGCAGGAGATTTGGAAACTGCACTTTGGTTTGGTGAATATTTAGGGTTGCTGCTGAATAAGTTTCAATAATGTGTACTGCTGCGGTTTTTTGTATTTCAAAATTTATGTTGAGTGGCTGCTAGCTGCGTAAATATTTTAGATATTTTAACAGCTTGCATGTCTATTCTGCTGAGATGCTCGATTGGGGTATCTTTTGGCTTGCGGATTTATAAAAATGTCGGCTCAATCAATTTAAGTAATGCCGGAGCTGCAAATTTAACGCTGAAAAATCAGGCCTTAGGTCATCAGGAAATTAAATCTAACTGTTTTGGCAGCTTGAAATTTTGTTGATTTGAAATACTAATCTAAGAATAATAAAAAATATTTTGTGGGACATTATTTGTCCCACAAAGTTGATATGCTCATTTCTAAGATAACGAATATGAATGAGCCAAAATGAAAAAAGCACAATCAAAATCATTAAAAAGATTATTAACCTTATATAAGGTTTTGCCTCGGTATCCTCAACAATTTGTTTCAGTTATAGATTTAAAACAAAAAGTGATGAGGAATTATTCAGATTGTATTGATGATTTATCTTTAATCAAAGCCATTCGACGTGACTTAGACTTATTGCCTGATCTGTTAAGTATCGGAGAATTGCTTACAATGGATGGAAAAGGCAACCAGCCTAAAAAATATCAATTGTCGAAAGATGCATGTATCGAACCGTTAAGTTCAGAGTTGTCATTAACTTTAGTCATGGCAAATGAATATTTGCAGCATCAACTGCCAAATGAAATATATTCGAAAGTAGAAGGCTTTTTTCAATCTGCAGAATCTCAACTCCAAAAAAATACCGAACTCAGCAATTGGAATAGACGTATTAGATTTGTTCCTGATGGTTATGGTGAAATTCAAAAAACGCAGCGTCACATTGAAATTCAACAATTAGTTTTTACAGCTTTATTGGATGCTAATGTTTGGCTTAAAGGGCGTTATAAAAAAGAAGGTACGCAACAGACAAAAAACTATGTGTTGAAGCCGCAAGGGATTATTCATTATGGGCAAAAAGCATATTTAATGGCCTGTAAAATTCATCAGAATAAAAGCTCTCTAAGAACTTTTAACTTGATGAACTTTGAGTATCTGGAAATTATTCCAGAAAAACTCACAATTGACGTAGATGGCTATGATTTGGATGAGCTAATAGAAGACCGTGAATTTGAAGATGCATATTTTGATCGAGTTAATTACGATATATTTTTGGTCATAGAAGAAAAAATAGTGGATGAATTGGCACTAAATCCAATTGGCGATTTTCAATCCATTACTAAAATTGATGAAGGTTATTATGAGCTGCGAGCTAGTTGTGTATTGACCACCAGCCGTTTGGACTGGTTTATGCAAAAGGCTGAATATATTCAAATCATTGGACCTGATGAATTAAGAAATGAAATTAAGAATCGATTAATCAAGGCAAGTGATAAGCAACCGATTGATAACCCAATGGAATTAGATGAGTTCGATCATGGCTAAAAACACAGCAATGCATACTGCGCTCCAAAATTTATCGGCTCTTGTAGACACATGCGATTTGATAGAAAACGTACTTAGCGAAGATTTATATCAAGCCATTGAACAACTTATTCTACAGCAAGAAAGTAGGCTATTACCTCATGTTCTATGGCAAACAATACGCTGGGATGTGTGTGCATATTTTGAATATAAAGAAATTTGGTTTGCACCAGTTGCATGGAGTAAAGCGCCAATAAAAACTAAACATTTAAATATTGACCAGTGCTATGCCTATTTTAAGTTAACAATCCAAAATCATGCCAAAGAGCAAATACATTTTGATGATCATTTTGAAAATAATGGCAATCGACTGCCGACGGTTAATTTTTTTAATCACTCCAATGGTTTTATAAGTATTCAATTTCATTTAAATAAAGAAATATTGAGGAATAGTATAAATAAAGAACTGCAATATTCGGCATGCAAAAAATGGAGAAAATCACGAAATCAGCTTCTTCAGCAGTATGCTGCTTTAGCTCAAATGGGATTTCAACTCGCTGAAACTTTAGATTATTGGTATTTGCCTGTCGATGTTTTAGATCCGATATTAGTCGCTCAGGATTTTGATAACAACGATTTTGGCCGTTCACTTGATCCTGTAAGAAATGCTTTGAAAAAGTTGTATCCAGCTTTAGAAATATTTGATTTAATTCAAAAACAAGCAAAATTATTAATTTAAAAAAAGCTATAGCGAAGGGGGCTAGAAATTGGAATTTGAGGTTATTGATAAAAATAGGTTGGATAATCATGAACGGTTTTTAAATCCTAATTCACACTTGAATGAAGCTGATGCCATTTCAGTTGGTGAACGCGGCTTTGTACAGCATCTAGATGTTTTTTTTCAATCGTGGCAAAAGATTCATTTAGAACAACCTGCACTTGAAAAAATTATCAGTGTTGAAGCTGTGCATTTGAGTCATTTTTTTGATGCTTTTAAGCAAGCCTTGGTTCCTATTGTTGAAGCTAAGCAGCAAGGCTTAATGCTGAATGTATGGAAAAATTCGGGTCTTGGCTGTGATGAAGTCCGCAATTCTAAGGTTTTGAAATGGTTTTTAGATTGCAATGGTGATCATGGACAAGGCAATACAATATTAGTGCAGCTTTTGCAATTGCTGTCAAAACCTTTTAGCGGTTTCGAACCGCAGTTTTATTCAACTATCGAAGAATGCTGCCCGTTGGGTAATTTAGAAAATAGAGTGGATATAGAGATTGATGCGCCAGAGTTTTTAATATTTATTGAAGTAAAAATTAATGCAAATGAAGGTGTTAAACAGTTACAGCGCTATAAAGACATTGCACAGAAGAAAGCAGGTGAGCGACCATGGCTAGTGGTGTATTTAACTAGAGATGGAAAGCTGCCACCGCATTATTTAGATCATGCTGAGGGATTGTATGGTCTCTCATGGCGAGATATTGCCAAAGCATTTAAACAATATGCAAGTTGTCAAAATTCAAGTAATCGCAGCCTTTGGCTGTTAAGTCAGTATGCCGATCATATAAAGTCGTTTTAAAAAATTAAATGAGGGGAATGAAATGAGTAATATGCAAGCAGTTGAGCTAATTGTAAATAATATTCAGAATTTGGAAGAAGCAAAGAAGCTTTTAGATGGTGAAATTACTGAAAAATTATGTACTGCTGTAGATGAAAAAATAAATAATTTTATTGAAAGTCTTGATGAAAAATGGGAGGGGAAATTCAATTTTTATGGTGAAAATTATATCCAATTTGCACCTGAAAATTGGCGAGCAAAAAATGGGGATGATTTCAAGCACCAAGAATTTTATGCGCGATATTTTTTAGGTTGTGAAAGTGAACAAATCGGTGGTGATTCGACGGAATGGTTTTTAACAGCTTTTTTGAAGAATAATACAGAAAGTATGGTTATTAATTTCTATCCATGGAGAGACAATTTTATAAAATGTACGGCAAAAGATTGGAAAACCTTTGCCAATGAAAGTAATGAAAAATATCTTCAAATTGCAGAAAATGGATTTAAATATAATGTTAAAGAAGGGAGCTGGTATTTAATAGTTGATGGAATTGATCCTCAATTATTTATTGAAAATTATGAAAATGATACTTTGGAAGATGCTTTAGAGCCTTTTGAAGTTGCATTAAAAAAATTAAAGCAAGCGCATCCGTTTTTTAATGCAATTGTTGAAGCTGCAAAAGAAAAATTTAACAGCGAAGAAACTGAGGTGATGTAGCTAATGAATGAAATTTATTGGGGTAGTTTCCGTTCAAATGAAGTCAAATTAACTATTAAAGATGACATCATTTTTTTATTGTTTGAAGGAAAGTCGAGTGAATATAGAAATTACTTTTCTGGAAAAATTGAGCTGGAGCTGAGTTTAGACGAACAGACAGTTTCAGGTTTAATTCATTATCGTTATCAGGACGGCTCGGAAAAAGAATTCGCTTATGTGTTGACAGGCGCATTTGAGGATGACTCTTGGGAGTACTTCACTGGTAATTGGGAAGAAAATGGTGAAATTGACGCATTTGAAGCCTTATTGGAAATCGATGAACCAGAGGCATTAAAAGTTGTTGATATTGAGGTAGATAATGAGGCGGCTGGATTTAATCCCGTTGAAACATCAACAAGTGTTGCTCAGAAAAAAACCAGTGATCGCCATGGTGCTATGCGTCAACGTGCTGCAAGAAGTGATGCGCGGGTAAGAAAAATCCAGAGAAGTATCGAACTTTATTATGGTTTACCTCAAGGCTCGGTCAAGCTTGTAAATCCAGATAAAAGTATTATCCATCCTTCAGCTAAAATAGGCACATTGCGTGGAAGATGGATCTTTGAGGATGTGTAGGATCTAATAAAAAACCTCCGAATTGGAGGTTTTTTTATTTTGCATCTACATGCAGGATTATTTATGCATAATCCGCGCTTTATCGCGCTGCCAGTCACGGTCTTTTTCAGTCGCGCGTTTATCGTGCAGCTGTTTGCCTTTTACCAGCGCAATTTCCAGTTTGGCCAAACGGCCTTTCCAGTAGCATGCCAAAGGTACACAGGCATAGCCTTTTTGGTTGACAGCGCCCAGCAGTTTATCAATTTCACGTTTGCTGAGCAGCAGTTTGCGTGTGCGGCGCGCTTCAGGAACAATATGCGTAGAGGCGCTTAACAGCGGCTGCACTTGTGCGCCAAATAAAAAAGCTTCACCATTTTTGAAGGTAATATAGCTTTCAGTTAAAGTCATACGGCCCGCGCGCAAAGACTTCACTTCCCAGCCTTGCAGCGAAAGTCCTGCTTCAAATTTCTCT
>JASLHF010000262.1 GCA_030152275.1 Acinetobacter sp.
CAATGAGCTACAATTGCACTATTAAACCACTTTTGCCTGAATGATCAAATGACTCAAGCACAATCTTCTAATTCCAATATCCCTGAAACCGACTTCAATTTGCTTGAAGATTCTGAGGATGCAGATAATCACACTTCAGACACAACTGCAACACGTTTATCGTTGCAATTTCAATTGGATGACAGCTTTTTTGGACAGCGTATTGACCAAGTTGCAGCGCAGGTGTGGCCTGACTTTTCGCGTGAAAAACTTAAGCAGTGGCTGAAAGAAGGCCATTTGTTAGTGAATGGTAACAGCGTCAAACCTAAGTATAAATCTGAGGGAGATGAGCTGCTGACACTGGAAGTTGAGCTGGAAGCGCAAACCCGCAGCCTGCCGGAAGACATTCCTTTAGATATCGTGTATGAAGATGACGATATTATTGTCATTAATAAACCGGTCGGTATGGTTGTACATCCGGGCGCCGGCAATGCAACTGGAACTTTGGTTAACGCGCTGCTGCATCATTATCCGAAATCGGTTGAATTAACCCGCGCGGGCCTGGTGCACCGGATTGACAAAGACACCTCCGGCCTTTTGGTTGTGGCAAAAAATTTAGAAGCGCAGTTCTCGCTGAGCAAACAGCTGGCAAAAAAATCGGTATACCGTATTTATGACTTAGTGGCTTATGGCGCCATTATTGCCGGCGGCACTATTGATGAGCCGATTAAACGCCATCCGGTTGAGCGTATCAAAATGGCGATTCTGCCGGGCGGTAAAGAAGCGGTTACGCATTACAATGTTAAAGAGCGTTTTCAGCATTTCACCCGTATTCAAGCGCGGTTAGAAACAGGGCGTACTCATCAGATTCGTGTGCATTTCAGCTATATTGGCCATGGCTTGGTTGGCGATCCGGTATATATGAACCGCGTGCGTGTTCCCGCTGGCGCATCTGAATTGCTTGCGGATACTTTGCGCAGCTTTAAGCGTCAGGCATTGCATGCGGCAAAACTTGGCTTGGTGCACCCGCGAACTGGTGAAGATATGCTGTTTGAAGCGCCGTGGCCGGAAGATTTCACTCATTTGGTGGACGTGCTGCGTACAGAAAACAAAGCCTATTAAGCCACGGCCAATCTTAAGCGGAGTTTATTGATTCAGCTGCTGTTCAGCGTTTCGGTAATCCGCTTTTATCAGACATAAGGAAAATGACATGCAATTTGTTCAAGGGCTGCCAAAAGGCATTTATGCAGGTCAGACCCGTGTACATCACGAAAAGGCGCTGCCGTCAGCAGTTGCGGAATTGGCAGGGTTTAATTTGGCTTTGCATGTTAATGATGATCCGGCGCGGGTGCAGCAGCACCGCATGGCGCTGTTGCAGGAGTTTTCGGTATTTGGGGTGAATAAAATCACGTGGATGACGCAAACTCACAGCACCATTTGCCGCAGCATCAATGCGGAAATGCCGTTTGATGCATTGGAAGGTGATGGTTTGGTTACGCAGACAGCCGGACATGCCTTAATGATGATGACTGCGGACTGCCTGCCTGTGGTGTTAGGCAATGCTGAAGGGACAGAAGTGGCAAATTTGCATGCCGGCTGGCGCGGATTGGCTGGCGGCATTATTGAAAACACCATTGCAAAAATGCAAAATCCGCCGGCTTGGGCCTGGCTGGGTGCGGCCATTTGCCAAGACAATTTTGAAATTGGCGCAGAAGTAAAAGATGCCTTTTGCAGTAAGTATCCTGAACTGGACAGTGCTTTTAAAGCCGGACTTCAAGCCGGGAAATACTATGCTGACCTGTATGCCATCGCACGCTATATTCTGGCTTTACATGGGGTTAACGTAGTTTCTGGCGGCGATCAGTGTTCATACCAGCAGGCTGATGAGTATTTTTCTTATCGGCGCGCAGCCAAAACCGGACGTATGGCAACATTCGTGTTTATGGCATGAAAATGCTAAACTTGATTGAATCTGTAGGCTTTTAATCACTATGTCTTTAAATCTGCCATCTGCAAAATCCATTTCGATTGTTTATCACAGCCCTTATGGCCATACAGCTAAAGTTGCAGCTTATATTGCGCAAGGCGCTGAAAAAACCGGTGCATCTGTGCATAGCATGAACATTGAACAGATTGACTGGGAACAATTGGATCAGTCGGATGCTATTATTTTCGGCTGTCCAACCTATATGGGTAATTTAACCTCTGGTTTAAAGCTGTTTATGGAGCAGTCATCTAAGCGCTGGCTGGCGCGCAGCTGGCAGGGGAAATTAGCAGCCGGCTTTACCAATGGCGGCGGTTTAAGCGGCGACAAGCTGGCTGTATTACAGCAGATCAATTTATTTGCCATGCAGCACGGCATGCTGTGGTCGGGTTTACCCTTAATGCCGACAGGACGCAGCGGCGCAGACTTGAACCGCATGTCAAGTTTTTTAGGCCTGATGACGCAGTCCGACAATGCACCTATAGAAGTGACACCGCCAGCAGGGGATTTGGAAACGGCATTTTGGTTTGGAGAATATTTAGGGCTGCTGCTGAATAAGTTTCAATAATTGGTTTTTTTAATGGTTCCTGTATTTAACTATAAGTAGTTTAAAAGCCCCAAAATTTATTTTTTCTTTTGGCATTTTTTGCTGTCTTAGCAATTTTAAATAAAAGAATATGCTGGGATATCTGTCACTTAAGTTATTTTTAACTAAACAAATAATTTGTTATTGATCGATAAAAAACCTCCGCATCGGAGGTTTTTTTATTTTGCATCTACATACAGGATTATTTATGCATAATCCGCGCTTTATCACGTTGCCAGTCACGGTCTTTTTCAGTCGCGCGTTTATCATGCAGCTGTTTGCCTTTTACCAGCGCAATTTCCAGTTTGGCTAAACGGCCTTTCCAGTAACATGCCAAAGGTACGCAGGCATAGCCTTTTTGGTTGACAGCGCCCAGCAGTTTGTCAATTTCACGCTTGCTCAGCAGCAGTTTGCGTGTACGGCGCGCTTCAGGAACAATATGCGTAGAGGCGCTCAACAGCGGCTGCACTTGTGCGCCAAATAAAAAAGCTTCACCATTTTTGAAGGTAATATAGCTTTCAGTTAAAGTCATACGGCCCGCGCGCAAAGACTTCACTTCCCAGCCTTGCAGCGAAAGTCCTGCTTCAAATTTCTCT
>JASLHF010000108.1 GCA_030152275.1 Acinetobacter sp.
AAGATGAGCTGGAATGGCTGGGGCGCAAGAAAAAACTGGCGGGCAATATCGACCCGAAACAGCAGGCGCAGCATTATTTAGAAAATTTACGCGCGCTGATTAAGCGTTAATGACATTTAATTTAAATCACAGGAATAACCGATGAAAGTTCAGGTAAAAGTACTCGATGCACGTTTAGGCGCAGAATGGCCAATGCCAAGCTATGCAACAGCAGGCTCTGCAGGCCTGGATCTGCGCGCGTGCGTAGAGCAGACTACGGTCATTGAGCCGGGTCAAACCATTCTGGTAAAAACAGGCTTGGCGATTTATATTGAAGACGTCAATTTTGCTGGCTTGATTTTGCCGCGTTCAGGCCTAGGCCATAAGCATGGTATTGTTTTAGGTAATTTAGTCGGTTTGATTGATTCAGACTATCAAGGTGAATTGATGGTATCAGTTTGGAACCGCAGTCAGACTGCATTCAGCTTAGAGCCTGGCGAGCGTCTGGCGCAGTATGTATTGGTTCCTGTTGTGCAGGCTGAGTTTGACGTGGTCAACGAGTTTGAAGCAACTGAGCGCGGTGCAGGCGGTTTTGGCCATACCGGCAAAAACTGATCGCACTTTGATGTAAAAAAGGATTGCACATTCAGTGCGATCCTTTTTTATAAAATGCCTGACGGTGTTGCCGTAGAAATATGGGCAATATGCGCTCATATTCCATTTACAATTAATAAGATCAATAAAAATTTATTCTAACTGAGCCAAAATTGACGAGTACATACTTTTTGTTTGCTTCTAGAACATTTTAAGAACCCAAAGAATGAAAGGCCTATTATCAGAAATTTTGCTGAATATTCAAAAATAGTGATTTTACGCAATACAAGATTCCTATTTTTTCTTCCAAACTTTATTTTCCACGTAAAAATACCGAGTCGCATGGAGCAGGTCTATTTTCATCATCTTTAGATATCTTGTATAAAATCGCTGTATGATTAAAATTTATGTAAAATAATCTAATCAGTTTTATAATGAATAATTCTTTAATAAACCCATACTTAAAAAATAATTTTAAACAGGAAAAATCATATTGAAGATTTATGCAGTAAAAAATATGTGTATATTGATTTTGGCGCTTCAGCCTACAATGGATTGAGTGCATTAAGTTTAATAGCGCTGTTTAGTCGGGCTATGAAGCTTTGCTAATTATGCATTCTGAGTTCAATTGTTAATGAAATATCTCTTAAAACATGAATAATATTATGAAAATAAATGAATATTTTTATAATCAATTTTGAAAAATAAAAATATGTGAAGTTAATAGTGGTTTAGTTTAAAAATGCAGAATATATAGCAAAAAAACCATTAAATTTGTGTGTTTAATGATCTGTGTGAGAAAGCGATTTTGGCGCTAAGTCTGAGTCTACACGGGTTTTAGCTATTTTTATTATTTTTTTAAATTTAAAGATTTTGGTGGGGAATGATATTAAATTATTGAAAATTTTGATTTTCTATTGAGGAATATAACCATTTTCACAGTTTTATTATTCAGTAAGTTAAACAAAACAATAATAAAAATATAGGAAAGAAATACTTGAAGTTGATTGTATTTCATTTGATTATTGAACTGAAATACGCTAAAACTGGATCAGTTTTTTTTAGGCATTTTTATTAATTCATTTAGGTGTAGTTTTTGGCCAGCTGAGTTAAAGCAATTTAAGAATAGAAGAATCTAATATGGGGTCACTGTCGAAATATTTCCCGCTGCAGATTTTCCGCGCATATGACATCCGCGGTAAAGTTGATGTGCTGAATGAGGATATGGTGCGCGCTGCAGCTCACGGTTTGGCGCAGCAGTTTCTGCGTGCCGGACAGACCCAGTTGGCGCTTGGCTATGATGCACGCTTGTCCAGTCCGCTATATGCACAAATTATTCAAGATATTTGCATGCAGTATGGCCTGCATGTGCAGCTGATCGGCTGCTGTTCTAGCCCGATGCTGTATTATATTGCCCGTGATTACGGCGGCAATGGCATTATGGTGACAGCTAGCCATAATCCTAAATCAGACAATGGCATAAAATGGATTATTCAGGGTGAACCGCCTTGTCCGGAAATGATTCAGCAGGTGGGCGCAGATGCTAAGCAGCATTGCGGTCCCCAGCAGGCAGCGGATTTTTCTGCGCCTCAGCATCAAATTTTTCCCGAATTTTGCCTTAAATATCAGGATTTTTTAATCTCAGACATTCATTTAGCGCGTCCGCTTAACGTTGTGCTGGATGGGCTGAACGGCTCTGCAGGGCGCTGCGCTGCGCTGGTTTTAAACAAACTGGGCTGTCAGGTGACGGCTTTGCGCTGTGAAGCAGACGGTAATTTTCCAGACCATGCGCCTGATCCTTCGCAAGAAATTCATTTACGTAAAATCCGGCAGGCGGTTTTGGCGCAAAAAGCGGATATTGGTATCGCTTTGGATGGAGACGGTGACCGTTTGGTGCTGATTGATGAGCAAGGCAGTATTGTGACTGCCGACCGTTTGCTGTGCCTGTTTGCTGAAATGTGCCTGAAAACCCATCCGGGACATGAAATCGTCTGTGATGTGAAATGTTCGACCATGGTGCGCAATACTGTACAGGCCTGTGGGGGGAAAGCCGTCATGATTCGAACCGGCAGCACTTTCCTGCGCAAGTACTTGGCGCAATCTAAAGGGAAGGCGGTTTTTGGTGGGGAATATGCTGGCCATTACGTGTTTAATGACGGGCGTGGCGGCGGCTATGACGATGGCTTATATGCTGCTTTACGGGTCATCGAATATATACAGCACCAAGGCTTGAGCCTATCGCAGGCATTGGCGCCGTATCCACAGCGCAATGGCACAGAAGATCTTTATATCAGCACCTACCATGCGATTCCGCAAACTGTTTTAAACGCGGTAGAGCACCAATCTCAATTTATTGATGCAAAAATCAGTAAAATTGACGGCATACGGCTTGATTTTGATGATGGATTTGGCATTATTCGAGCATCCAATACAGGCGAGTATTTTACTGTGCGCTTTGATGCAGAAAGTCCAGCGCGCTTAAATGAAATCCGCACCCTGTTCAGTTCCATGTTGTTGGAGCAGTATCCGCATATTGCCCAAGACATTTTAGATGCTCAATAAGGAGAGGCGCATGCCCCATCAGCATACAGGCATCGACAAAGCGCAAATTTTGACAGAAGCTTTGCCGTATATTCAACGATTTTCCGGCAAAACGCTGGTGGTGAAATACGGCGGCAATGCCATGACCGATCCAGAACTGGAAAGCTCATTTGCGCGCGACATTGTCTTGCTGAAAACCGTAGGCCTGAACCCGATTGTGGTGCATGGCGGTGGCCCACAAGTTGATTCATTTTTAAAACAGCTGGGCCGTGAATCAGATCGAATTGACGGTATGCGTGTGACTGATCCTGCGACCATGGAAGTGGTTGAAATGGTGCTGGGCGGCAGTGTTAACAAATCCATTGTTAATTTGATCAACAAGCACGGCGGCCGCGCAATTGGCTTAACCGGTAAAGACGGCAATTTAATTCGCGCGCATAAGCTATTGATGCAAAAAACTGCAGAAGACGGCACTGTGCAGGAAATTGATTTGGGTCTAGTCGGTGAAGTTGTTGGTGTAAAAACTGACGTGCTGGAAATGTTTACATCAAGCGATTTTATTCCAGTGATTGCCCCTTTGGGTGTAGATGAAGATGGCAATACTTACAATATTAATGCCGATTTAGTGGCCGGCAAAGTTGCAGAAGCGCTGGGTGCAGAAAAGCTGATCTTGCTGACCAACATCAGCGGGGTATTGGATGAAAATAAAAATCTGCTGACTGGCTTAAGCACGCAGGAAGTGGACCGCTTAATTGAAACTGGCGTGATCTATGGCGGCATGATTCCAAAAGTCGGCTGTGCGCTGGATGCTGTTAAAGGCGGTGTGGTCAGTGCGCATATTGTGGATGGCCGTGTGCCGCATGCCACGCTGCTGGAAATTTTTACTGATCATGGTGTCGGCACACTGATTACCAACCGCACTGCGCAGAAAAAAGCTTAATCGAGAGCTATTTTATACAGATGCTGGATGCGCTAATGGCCTGCAGAGCGACATGGTATTTCCGCAGGGCATGAAACAGCTCAGCTTCAATATTTAAAGCAAAAAGCTCCATGTATTGGGGCTTTTTGCTTTTTATCACGAAGGTTTGAAACAGGTGGATGGATGTAGTTTTAAGCTCAAATGGGTTATTGACAGCCTAAGCGGGTAAGGCGCAATCCAGCGTTCGTTCATGTGTATATGATATGTCGCCAGCCTTACTGTGATGCGGTCATGAAAATGTCATGCAGTATGCCTAGTGTATAAAAAAACACCGAGGCCGCTGCAGATGCTGGATAAATTCAATCAATACCGACAACATTTCGTTTTTCCGTTTCCCAAGAAAAATAGTAAAAACAGCGCTTATAAGTTTGAATGGATCGAAGATTTGCACGGGCTGCAGGAAGCACAGCGGTTCCGGGCAACGCAGTTTTCGCAGCAGTTCGGTATACATTTCTCCAAAGGCTTAGATCAGGATCTGTATGATTTCAGCTGCCAGCATGCGGTGCTGCGTGACCGTTTCAGCCATGAAATTATTGCGTACAGCAGGGTTAAGCTCCTGCAGGGACATGAGCTGGCGCACAGCTACAGTCAGCAGGAATTTAATGTTGCTGGCATCATGGGACATCTGGACAATATTGTTGAAGTCGGGCGCACCTGTGTTCATCCGCGCTGGCGTAATGGCAAAGCGCTGTCAATGCTGTGGCTGAATATGGCGCCGAAAGTGCTGTGGGAAATGCGCGCCAAACATTTGATTGGCTGTGTCAGTATCCGCCTGCAGGACAATGAGGCGCGCGCATACTGTAACCATCAGCGCATGAAAAATTTAACACCAGCTCAACGCTGTATGGTACAGCCGCATCAGGCCTACGAGCCAGCTCATCCACAGTTCAGCTTTGCGCAAGATGAACGGATGCCGAAACTGTTTCAGATTTACTTGAATATGCAGGGGCAGCTGTCATCGCAGGCATATTATGATCAGGCGTTTAACTGCTTAGATTATTTTGTGCATTTAGAAGTCAATGCTGTGGCGAAAAATTTAATCTTTCAGAAAAAATTACGCGCCAATGCGTGAATATGGATATGAAACGCAGATTTTCCAGTTTGAATTGCGTCAAGGAGTCATGCAGAATAGCCTTGAGGTTGATTAAACAGATGAAGATGACTTATGTGCCAGCTGCTGGGGATGAATTGCGCAACGCCGACAGATATTACCTTTTCATTTAGAGGCTTTTCGCAGCGCGCAGGCATAACGTCTGACCACTGTGATGGATTCGGCATCGCTTTTTTTGAAGATAAAGCCTGCCGGCTGTTCGCAGATAATCAGTCTGCAGTTGAATCGCCAATTGCAGAGCTGATCCGCAACTATCCTATTAAGTCGCGTAATGTCATTGCGCATATCCGCAAAGCAACCCAAGGTAAAATTAATCTGGAAAATTCGCATCCTTTTAGCCGCGAACTTTGGGGCAGACAGTGGATTTTTGCCCACAACGGCGATCTGCACGATTTTCATCCTGAGCTGGCGGGCCGTTTTACGCCGGTCGGCAATACGGACAGTGAGCGCGCATTTTGTTATCTGCTCGAGCAGCTGGTCAAACGTTTTGGCTATACAGAGCCTTCTTTAGATCAGGTATTTGATTTGCTGCTGGAAATCTCACCTCAAATTGCCGAGCATGGCACATTTAATTTCTGTCTTTCGAATGGTCAAGCGCTATTTGCCTATGCGATTACCAAACTGCACTGGCTGGTGCGCGAGTATCCTTTTCAGCCGGCACAGCTGGTCGACTTGGATGTAGAGGTTGATTTTAGCGAAGTCACTACACCAGAAGATCGAGTGGCGGTGATTACGACAGAACCGCTGACACAAAATGAAATATGGACCGCCTTTGAGCCGGGAGAGTTAATTTTATTCCAAAATGGCCGTCCAATCCGCCAAGGAAAAACCAAGATTGCGCGCTTAGAACGTGAACGGCATGATCCTTCCTTGAAGCGTATAACCAAAGCGGATCAGTATTGATCCGCGAACTGTCTGTACATGCACGCTTTTTTCATAATAATTGATAAAAAAATCACAGAATAAATCACATGTCTGGTTAAATAATATCTTAGCTTTATAGTCGGGATTTTATTAAAAAACAAATGTAAAACAATTGTTTACTTTAAATAAACTGTTTTTTGCTTAAATCCGAGTGAATCACTTCATTTTTATTTGCCTTATTTCTCTATATCATTAATTTTAAATGATATGTCTTGTATATGATTAGGTGGTCGTAATGAAAATGAAATGGATTCCAGAATATAATACTGGCATCGATGTGATTGACGATCAGCACAGACGGATTCTGGACTACATTAATGAAATTGATGGCATTGATGCCAATTATGATCGTGACCGTGTAAAACAGATCCTTGAAAATATTATAGATTATACTCAATCGCATTTTACTTTTGAGGAATCTTTGCAGGAAGAAGCGGGCTATAAATACCGCGTTCCGCACAAGCGTGTTCATGATTTATTTATCAAAAAAATTGAATCGTACCGAGACCGTTTTGAAATGGGTCATGCGATTGAATCTGAACTGCATGAAGTGCTGTCAAAATGGTTGATTAATCACATTCAGCACGATGATGCAGACTATGTCGGTGCTGTAAAAGAAAATATGATGGGCATTATTAAAGAGAAAGAACAGAAGAAAGGCAAAAACTGGTTCGCACGCTTTTTCTCATAACTCGTTATTACTCATAATAAGAGTCAGCGGGATAACAAAAATTAAAATTGGTACTTACTTAGCGCAGCAAATCACCGAAAGGTGGTTTGCTTTTTGTTTTTGATTTTCCCTGCCGGGCAGGGCAAAATAGCGCTAGATTTTAAAAAGGATTGCATTATGCAGGACAATGCTGTGTCAAAATGGTTAACGCCTCTGATGGCATTTTGCTTATCGTTTATTGTGATTGCTGCATTAGCGCCAATGACCGGTATTCAAATTGACCGTCAGATGGATTTTTGGCTGCTCTGGCTCGCCACAATGCTGATTTTGGCATTGCCGGTGTGCTATTTAGAAATTGCCTTAGCGAAACGCTCAAAAACCACTGCTCTGCAGGCTTTGTCCAGTTTAACCCGTGATGCTGACGCCTCTGCGAAGTGGCGGATTGCCGGCTGGCTGGGCGCGGTCTTTATTCCATTTTTAACTGGCGGCATGCTGTCCAATTCAAGCCAGCTGCTGCATTTTTCTGCACTGCCATCCGCTGCCCCGAATCTGCTGTTTGCAGTTTTGGCTGCCGCGGCTTTTGCCGTGTCATTTGTACCGCGCCATATTACGGTAATTTTAACTGCGCTGGGCGTGCTGGCATCTTTGGTGCTGGCGAATATAGCAGGCACACAGCTGCCGGCCTGGCAAGTTACTCCAGTCGAGTTCAGTGAATGGGGCAGTGCAGCAGTGCTTGCGCTGGTAGCAAGCGGTTTAGGTTTGGGTTTGTACTGGCAAAGCAGTTTAGCGGCTGCGGCAACTCAAAGTTCTGCCAGTAAACAGGCATTGCCTATATGGTTTGCACAGCTGCTGGCTGTAATTGCGTTCGGCTTTTTTGCAGTTAAATCAGCAGTTCCTGCTTATGCATTGGCTTTTGGTACGGTGATGGCTGGCGGCCTCTTGTTGAATATGGCGCGTGAACAGCTGCAGCAGCGCCAGCTTGCGCTCGCTATTCAGTGGCTGATTGTGCTGGCAGCGGTATTGGTTTGGGGCATTCCTCAAATACAGGATCTTTTTAATGTTTTGCTGATGCTTTGGGGTTTGGTGATTTGCTTGATTTATGCGGTATTCGCTGGCTGGATTATGAAAATCAGCCATTTGCGCAAATCGATGAATTTCAGCAATGAAGCGTTTTATAATATTTGGCGCATAGCGGTGCGTATTGTGCTTCCGGTTGCGATTATCGCTGCCATCATTGCGGTGTTGGGGAAATTTTTCTAATGGCGCAGCCAATGCAAATTTGGGTGGCTTATGCCGCTGCAGAACAGCAGTTTCATATTGCGCTTCCTTTTGAGTCTGGCATGACTGCACTGCAGGCGGTTGAGCACAGCGGTATCCGCCAATTGGCAGACTTGCCTGAACCTTTACAGCTAGGGATCTTTGGGGTGCGCCTGAAAGATCTTTCACAGCCGCTGAATCCGGGTGACCGCGTTGAAATTTACCGCGCGCTGACCATTAATCCTAAGGATATCCGGCGTAATCGGGCAATAAACCACCCTGTTGGGCGCTTCAGCAAGGGAAATCGCTTTAAGCAATTGAAACCATAAAAAAAACCCCTCAAGCAGGGGTTTCTTTTTATTTTAAACTGTCTATAGTGGGGGCGCGGTAAGGATCGTTTCTTTCGAACCCGGCAGGCCTGGCTGAGATTCTGGGATAGTTTCTAAGCCTTCAATTTTTTCAACGACGCCTTCCTGATTGAAATAAACTTTCAAATGCTGACCGCTGGCTGCAGGGATCTTGGCTTTTTTAGCATAAGTTCCTGGGGTATAGTTATAGATGTAGTCCCAGCGCAGCGGGTTCATCGGATCTGCCACTGTTGGGCTGCCAAGTAAAAAGCGGACTTGCTGGAAACTCATGCCGGTCTGTATTTTCGCTGCTTGCGCTTTTGTGAGAGGCGTTCCTTGAGGAATATCAACTTTATAAACGCCCAAGGTCGAACAGCCTACGAGCAATGAAGTGACGAATAACGTCAGCATGATTTTTTGCATTTTGCTACACTATCCCAAATTAATTATGATGCATTTGATCCAGGGATAGATCATACTGCATCTAAAGTTTGTTGCATATTCCAACTTTAAATTTGTTGAGAGACCTTTTTTCATGCCTATTTCAAACCAAGATTTGCGTAAAGCTGGACTTAAAGTTACGCTTCCACGAATTAAAATATTGGAATTATTAGAAAATTCAAGACAACATCACTTAAGTGCGGAAGATATTTATAAGACTTTACTCGAACAGGGTGAAGATGTGGGTTTAGCAACTGTTTACCGTGTGTTAACTCAGTTTGAAGCTGCCGGCATTATCCAGCGCCACCATTTTGAAAACAATCATTCTGTTTTTGAAATTATGCAGGAAGATCATCACGACCATATCGTGTGTCAAAACTGCAATAAAGTGGTTGAATTTACAAACGATATTATTGAACACGAACAGCACGAAGTGGCGAAAAAGTATGGCTTTGAGCTGACGGGCCACTCTTTAAACCTATATGGCTATTGCGATGCGCCTGCTTGTCAGGACGCATACCGTAAAAAATAATGGCAAGGCGGCGCTGCATTTTATAGACATCGCTGCATTATTTGTCCAATAAAAAACAGGCTTCATTTGAAGCCTGTTTTTTTATGCGCCTTAACTTATGACTGGCCGTCAAAAGTAATGTTGGTGCTGGCATTGAGCAGACGGTCACCGCCTTCTTCTGCCAGTTTGATTTGCAGACGCAAGTCGTTCGGCGAGTCAGCGTGTTTCAGCGCGTCTTTATAGGTGATCTGTTTGGCTTTGTACAGGTCAAACAGCGCTTGGTCAAAGGTTTGCATGCCCAGCTCGCGTGAACGCTTCATCAGGTCTTTAATTTCATGCACTTCGCCTTTACGGATCAGATCTGAAATTAATGGCGAGTTGATTAGAATCTCAATAGCTGCCCGGCGTGAATTGCCGTCAATGGTTGGAATCAGCTGCTGCGCGACCATCGCTTTTAAGTTCAATGACAAGTCCATGAACAGCTGGCTGTGACGATCCGCTTCAAAGAAGTGAATAATACGGTCAATGGCTTGGTTGGCGTTGTTGGCGTGCAGGGTTGCAAATACCAAGTGGCCGGTTTCAGCAAAGGCAATGGCGTAATCCATAGTTTCACGTGAACGGATCTCACCGATCAGAATCACATCAGGCGCCTGACGCAAGGTGTTTTTCAGCGCAATTTCAAAAGAATCGGTATCAATGCCGACTTCACGCTGGGTAATGATGCAGCCTTTATGTTCGTGAATAAATTCGATCGGATCTTCAATAGTAATAATATGGCCGTGCGAATTTTCATTGCGGAAGCCAATTAATGATGCCAAAGAAGTGGATTTACCCGTACCGGTTGCGCCAACGAAAATGATAATGCCGCGTTTGGTCATGGCCAATTCTTTGAGAATTGGCGGTAACTTCAGCTCGTCCATGGTTGGAATGATAGTTTCAATGCGGCGCAGCACCATGCCCGGCTGGTCACGCTGCTGAAATGCGCTGACACGGAAACGCGCTGATTTGCTGGTATTGCTGATTGCAAAGTTGCATTCACGTGTTTCGGCAAATTCTTTGCGCTGCTTGTCAGACATAATCGAGTTCAGCAGCTGGCCCACCGTCGGGCCGGGCAGTTTGGTGGAACCGATCGGCATAATTGTGCCGTTAATTTTAATAGACGGTTCAACGTCAGCGGTGATAAATAAGTCAGACGCTTTTTTCTCGACCATGTAGTCGAGCAAGCCATTAAAGTCCATATATTTCCCTCAATTGCAGCTTTTATTGTTCTTATAGGAAAGATTCAGGCTGCTTGGCCGCGGTACGCGCGGTTTGCGGGCTGATCACGCCTTTAGACACCAGTGTTTTCAGACTCTGATCCAGTGTTGTCATGCCGTAGTTAGCGCCGGTTTGAATCGCAGAATACATTTGCGCGACTTTGTTCTCACGGATCAAGTTACGGATGGCAGGAATACCAATCATAATTTCATGCGCAGCCACACGGCCGCCGCCATTTTTCTTCAGCAGTGTTTGTGAAATCACCGCCTGCAGCGATTCTGACAGCATGGCGCGGACCATGTCTTTTTCTTCGGCAGGGAATACGTCAATTACACGGTCAATGGTTTTTGCCGCAGAAGTGGTGTGCAGCGTGCCAAACACCAAGTGGCCTGTTTCCGCTGCTGTCAGCGCCAAACGGATGGTTTCGAGGTCACGCATCTCGCCGACAAGAATAATATCCGGGTCTTCACGCAGCGCGGAACGCAATGCTTCATTAAAGCCGTGGGTGTCACGGTGCACTTCTCGCTGGTTAATCAGGCATTTTTTAGAGGTATGCACAAATTCGATCGGGTCTTCGACCGTGAGAATATGGTCATAGCGGTTGTCATTGATGAAGTCCATCATCGCCGCCAGCGTGGTCGATTTACCCGAACCGGTTGGGCCTGTAACCAGCACGATGCCGCGCGGATATTCACAAATCTCTTTAAAGATTTGCCCCATGCCGAGGTCTTCCATCGACAGCACTTTTGAAGGAATGGTACGGAATACCGCGCCAGCGCCACGGTTTTGGTTGAATGCGTTCACACGGAAACGCGCTACCCCGGGCACTTCAAAGGAAAAGTCAGTTTCCAGTTTTTCTTCATAATCGCGGCGCTGCTTATCGTTCATAATGTCATATACCAGTTTATGAACTTCTTTATGCTCCAGCGCCGGCAGGTTGATGCGGCGCACTTCGCCGTCAACACGGATCATCGGCGGCATGCCCGCAGACAAGTGTAAATCCGAAGCGCCGTTTTTAGCGGAAAACGCCAATAATTCTGTAATATCCATAATATCCCCGAGAACATCTAAATCTTAATTATTTTGATAGAATAATAAGGCTTTCCCTCAGCTTAACCAACTGTTAGTTAAAGGGCAAAGTAAAAAAAGATAAATGAAATGAGAACCCTGTCAATGAATAATCTTTCTGAAGCTCGAAATAAGGTGCTTGATCAGATCCAGCAGGCTTGCCTGCAGGCCGGACGTGATGCGGACTCTGTCCAGCTGCTGGCGGTTTCAAAGACGCATCCGAGCGAAATGCTTCGGGAAATGCATGCCGCTGGACAGCGCGCATTTGGTGAAAATTATTTACAGGAATCTTTGGATAAAATTGAGGCCTTGGCCGATTTAGAGATTGAATGGCATTTTATAGGGCATGTGCAGCGCAATAAAACCAAACATTTGGCTGAAAAATTTGATTGGGTGCATGGTGTTGACCGTTTGATTATTGCCGAACGCCTGTCTGGCCAGCGGACAGATGCTCAAGCGCCGTTAAATATCTGCCTGCAGGTGAATATTGATGCTCAAGATTCTAAAGACGGCTGCCAGCCGAATGAAGTGGCAGATTTGGTTGTTCAAATCAGCCGGCTGCCAAATCTGCGGTTGCGCGGTCTGATGGTGATTCCTGCACCGGAAAATACTGCAGCATTTAAAGATGCCGCCGCATTATTTGATGCGGTGAAAGGCTGCCACGGGCATCCAGAAGATTGGGATACGCTCAGCATGGGCATGTCTGGCGATATGGCTGCAGCGGTAGCCGCTGGCTCGACCATGGTGCGTGTGGGGACAGCCTTGTTCGGCGCGAGGGATTATACGCATTGAACTAAAAAGCGTGTCAGCCCTAGCGCTTGAACAAAAACGGAACTGCGCCAGCGCTGGCGCCGATGAACAAATGCAGTATAGCTAGACAGTTGCGCAAGGTTTTTTCTGGTCATGCTTCTTGAGTTTTAACGAGCATTGCTATTTGCCTGCAGACACCGCTTGCAGTACCTCTGGTGGAAAAAGACTTTCGATGCGCTGGATTCAGTGTGGCTCGTGGCGGCAATTCATGCGCGCAAGGCATGACGCTTTGCCTGCTTAAAGGCTTTACTGCTATTTGCAGCATTGTCTTAAAATGATTCGCCATAAAATGACTTGCCTTAAAATGTTCAACCGCTGCGGTGTTTTACTGAAAAGGATTGAGTTTAAATCTTCATTCTAATAAAACAGCGGCCGGATTTACGTTTCAAAACCGGACCGAATAAGCAGCAAGATCCGGCGGAATTGCGCAAGAAATTGAACCTATGGGTTCAGTTTTGCCTCTAAAAATTGAATTTTCAACTAAATTTGAGTACAAAATAATCAGCCTATCCAGATCTGAAGGATAGTGATGCTTCGCATCTTATGAATAAAATTGAACAAATAGGAAAGTTCATGACTGCATATTATCAACTGATTCAGCGCGAAACAGATATTCAAGGAACCGTGACAGCGCATTACCGTTCTACACAACTCGCTCAAGGCGCATGGAATGAGCATGAGCAGCATATGGCGCCGGCTACCGGTGTGATCTGCGCGGAACTTGAACAGTTTGCGCCGCGCAGCCATTTGCGTATTGGCCGCATCAGCTTGGATATTTTAGGCCTGATCCCCGGCGGAGAATTTAGCATCGTCACGCAAATGATCCGTCCGGGAAAAACCATCGAGTTAATTGAAGCAAAAATGCAGGCGCAGGGGAAAACCTGTATTGAAGCGCGTGCTTGGCGCATGATCACACAGGATACGCAGGCGCTGGCAGGGCTTGAAGATGCACAGGTCAAAGGCCCTGAAGAAGCGCCGCTGTGGC
>JASLHF010000109.1 GCA_030152275.1 Acinetobacter sp.
GAAGCATTTTTTATGCAAGGCGTTTAAACAATGCGCCCATAGAATAAATAATTATTTTAAGAAATGCGTCAAATCACGCTGCAAATTTTCTAATGCTTTTAATTTAAACGTTCTTAAATGTCCGCGCAATGCTGAGATGTCCTCTATTTTTTTTGCATTGCTGGATAGTTTAAATAAATCCTGCGGGCCTAAAAAGCATAAGATGCGGCTGCTGGGATGAAACATCAGGTCGCCTTGGCGTGTGCTGAAAAATTCAGCTGCGCGCAAAACAAAGCCTGGACTCATTAATTTGGCTGTCTGCAGTTCGTCGCTGCCATAAAATTTCAGCTTTTGATTAATTTGAATGTCGCTGCTGTGCCATGGAAAGCTGTATGGAAAATAAAACGGCGTATTCATGCTGGTGATAGCAATGCCTTGCATATCGACGTCAAAAACAAAAATGCCCCATAAATCTTTGTGCACTTCTTTGAGCTTGAGATCTTTGCCATGCTGATCGCGCACTTTGATTTCATCAATGCTGTGATATTGAAACAGCAGCACCGGATATTGCCGGCCGTTTTCATCTTGCCACATACTGGACGCAAAATTGCTGATCTCATTGGATACTGAACCTTGGCTAAATACCGGAAAGGCGCGTTTGAGCTGGCCAATAAACTGTAACGGACTTAAAGGGGAAGTTTGCAGTGCAGGGCAGCGTCCAAAATTCAGCTGGTATTTTTTGGCAATGCTCTCGCGTTCCAAAAAAGCGATGACATCTTCAATAGCATCATTCTGTTCATAGCTGATATAGGCCCAAAAAATCATGAGCAGTCCGGCCAGCAGACACAGCTGTACCCAAAAATGCGAAAGCTGAAAAAAAGACGGCAGTATGAGCGCAATGCCGGCCATGCCCAGCATGCGGGGCAGCAGATTTTCAAAACGCAGGGTAATGGGCGCATTCCACGGATGCAGGCCATCTAAAATAGTCTGATGGCTTTGTGCATCACGCCCTAGGCGCCACAGCCGGTCAATATTCTGAAAAACCGCTGCATTTTTTTTGCGTCGAATGTGAATGGAGCGTTTAACGGAATCAATCGGCATAGGCGTCGCTTTAAGGCACTTTTTTATTGGGCATTCATATTGTCAATCAGCATGGCGTCGCCATAACTGAAGAAACGGTATTTGCTGTCTACTGCATGGCGGTAAGCATTTAAAATATTATCGCGGTTTGACAGCGCAGACACCAGCATCAGCAGGGTTGATTCCGGCAGATGGAAGTTGGTAATCAGTCGGTCAACCACTTTAAATTCATAGCCCGGATAGATGAAGATTTGGGTGTCGCCAGTCCAGCCTTTTAGTTCGCCGCCATTGGCTTGCGCAGCGCTTTCTGTGGCGCGTGTTGCTGTTGTTCCGACTGCAATGACTTTATTGCCGCGGGCTTTGGTTTCACGGATCAGCGCCATAGATGCTTCCGACACGTCACACCATTCGCTGTGCATAATATGGTTTTCAATATCATTGGTGCGTACTGGCAGAAAAGTGCCAGCGCCTACATGCAAAGTGACAAAAGTTTTGTTGATGCCTTTGGCTTCAAGCTTTGTCAGCAAGTCTTCATCAAAATGCAGGCTTGCAGTTGGGGCGGCTACAGAAGCCAATTTTGTTGGGTCATTAAATACGGTTTGATAGCGTTCAGTATCGATTTTTTCTGCTTCACGGTTAAAGTAAGGCGGAATCGGCAATGCGCCGTATTTGTCCAAAACATCTAAAATAGACTGTGAAAACTCGACCACAAATAAATTTTCATGGCGGCCTTGTACGGTGACTTTGACTTCGTCTGGGCCAATAAACAGTTCTGCGCCAGCTTTGGGAGTATTGCTGGCTTTAATGTGGCAATGTGCTGTTTTGGGGTCAAGAATACGTTCGACCAGCACTTCTACAGCGCCGCCGGTTGCACGTTTGCCTTTGAGGCGGGCCTTCATCACTTTGGTGTCATTCAGCACCAGCAAGTCGCCCGGTTCAAGCAGGTCTAAAATATCAGTAAAGTGATAGTCGTGATGCTGCCCTTGGGTGTCGAGGTGCAGCAGACGGGATGCAGTGCGGGTTTCTAGCGGATAGCGAGCGATCAGCTCATCGGGGAGATCAAAACTGAAATCTGAAAGTTGCATGGCAAATGTATAAAACAATCGGGGATTAAATTGGGCTTAGTATAAGCGTTTTTCAGTTTTAGGACTGTTTTTGCTTAATTTTAAGGCGAAAAAATATTGTGTGATGTAAAAATAATCAATTGCTTTCATATGATGTTGACAGTGCTGAGAAACAGCGTATTATAGCCCTCATCCACTCCCGAGGTGGTGAAATTGGTAGACGCGGTGGACTCAAAATCCACTGTCAGCGATGACGTGTCGGTTCGAGTCCGACCCTCGGGACCAAGATTTAGAATCTTAGGATTCTTGAAAAACCCCAAGCTTATTAAGTCTTGGGGTTTTTTTATTGTCTGTATGAAAATAATATGGTTAATAAATAGTTAATATTTTTTAGATATGAATAATAAGATTTGATTAGGAATGGCTGGGTTTTATTAAAGAAAAGGATAGGGTATGGCGGCTAATTTAAATGCTGAATTAAATTTGAATCAAGTTGCATTAAAAATATTAGAAAGTGCTTATGGATTGGAATTTATATGTGTAATCATTTTTCTTATTGTTGTGGTTGCTAGTATTTATTTTGTTGCTAAATCAGGATTTTTTTCGGGTTTGCGAGAATATAGTGATCATAGGCGAAGGAAGAGGAATGAGTATATTAATGAGCAAGAAAACCTCCTAGCAGGAGATGCGATGCTTGAATTTTCTGATGAGTTGAAATATCACTTGAAGGTTTCTAAATTAGCTAACTATTTAAATATAAAAAATAAAGATATAGATTTACTCAAATATATTTTGTCTTGTCGAGATAAAGATAGGGCAGTAAGGTTATATAAGATTGGGAAAGCATATTTGGAAAAAGATGAGGTAAGTCAGAAATATAAGTTAAAGAAAAAATATTCGGAAAAGAGGATAAAACTGTACGGTTATTTGGGAACGATTCTATATATTTTGATTAATGTTTTAGGTTGTGCACCGTATATTGTTGTTACATATCTTAGATTTGCTTATAACAAAAATGGTTCGGCTATGCCAAATGATCTGAATTCTCTTCTGTTTTCTTTTTTCATAATCTTTTTTGTGATTTCAATGTTTGTTCTATGGTATTTCTTAAGACCTGAAGCCGCAAAGAATTTTTTGGAAATGGAGGGAATTAATCGTAATGTCTAAATGCTTTCTATTTATTTTAATAAAAAAACCAGCGCCTAAGCGCTGGTTTTTTACGTCACTAACTTTTGTTAGTTAAGCATTTACTTATTGAGCAGCTTCAAGCGCAGCATTTAAAGTTGCGCTTGGACGCATTACAGCATTTACTTTCGCAGTATCAATTGCGTAGTAACCGCCGATGTCCGCAGCTTTACCTTGAACTTCAGCAAGTTCAGCAATGATTTTTTCTTCGTTGTCAGCAAGTGCTTTAGCAAGTGGAGCGAATTTCGCTTTAAGAGCAGCATCTTCGTCTTGAGCAGCAAGCGCTTCAGCCCAGAATTTAGCAAGGTAGAAATGGCTGCCACGGTTATCTAATTCACCAGTACGGCGTGAAGGAGACTTATCGTTGTCCAAAAGTTTGCCAGTTGCTGCATCAAGTGTCTTAGCAAGAAGTTTTGCTTGAGCATTGTCTTCTTTAATGCCCATTTCTTCTAAAGAAACAGCCAATGCTAAGAACTCACCTAGAGAATCCCAACGTAAGTGGTTTTCTTCAACCAATTGTTGTACGTGTTTAGGTGCAGAACCGCCAGCACCCGTTTCGTACATGCCGCCACCCGCCATTAACGGCACGATAGACAGCATTTTAGCTGAAGTACCCAATTCCATAATTGGGAACAAGTCTGTTAAGTAGTCACGTAAAATGTTACCAGTCACAGAAATGGTATCCAGACCGCGAGCAACACGTTCAAGTGTGTAACGCATTGCACGTACTTGAGACATGATTTGAATGTCTAGGCCAGCAGTGTCGTGATCTTTCAAGTAAGTTTGAACTTTCTTGATTAATTCGTTTTCGTGTGGACGGTACGGGTCAAGCCAGAAGATTGCAGGCATGCCAGAGTTGCGAGCACGAGTCACAGCAAGTTTTACCCAGTCACGGATCGGTGCGTCTTTCACCTGACACATACGCCAGATATCGCCTTCCTCAACGTTTTGAGACATTAGCACTTCACCAGTTTCCAAATCTGTGATGTTGGCAACGCCAGCTTCAGAGATTTCGAAAGTTTTGTCGTGAGAGCCGTATTCTTCCGCTTTTTGCGCCATCAAACCAACGTTAGGCACAGTACCCATAGTACGTGGATCGAAGTTGCCATTCCATTTACAGAAATTGATCATTTCTTGGTAAATACGCGCGAAAGTCGATTCAGGCATTACCGCTTTACAGTCGTAAGGTTTGCCGTCAGCACCCCACATTTTACCGCCGCCACGGATCATTGCAGGCATAGAAGCATCTACAATGACATCGTTAGGTGAGTGGAAGTTTGTGATGCCTTTAGCAGAATCCACCATTGCAAGCGCTGGACGGTGTTCTTGGCAAGCGTGAAGATCTTCAATGATTTCTTCGCGTAAAGAAGTCGGCAGTGTTTCGATTTTTTCGTAAAGGCCAGCCATACCGTTGTTGATGTTAATACCTAACTCATCAAACAGTTTGCCGTGTTTTTCGAACGCTTCTTTATAGTAAATTTTCACACAGTGACCAAATACGATCGGGTGTGATACTTTCATCATGGTTGCTTTTACATGAAGAGAGAACAGGATACCGGCTTCACGGCAGTCTTCCAATTCTTTTTCATAGAAGTCGCACAGCGCTTTTTTACTCATGAACATTGAGTCAATGATTTCGCCGTCTTGAAGCGCAACTTTTGGCTTAAGCACAATGGTCTCACCAGACTGAGTGATG
>JASLHF010000118.1 GCA_030152275.1 Acinetobacter sp.
ATTGACGGGCTTAAAAAAGAAAACTCCGATGATCTGCTGCAGCTGGAACGCTATTTTATTGATATTCAAAAGGAGTTTCAGTCGAATAAAGCCAACCGCCAGCCGGCGCTGCGCAATTTGGTGTCACTGATTTTTATTCAATTAATCCGCTTAGGCGATGTCACTGCGCCGCGCATCAACAGCTGCAGCGGCGATTTAGCCACGTTCCGCGCCTTTAATGACTTAATTGAAAATCATTTTTTAGAGCACTGGCCATTAAGCGAATATGCCAAAGCTTTAAATGTCACAGAAACCCGGCTAAATGATATTTGCCGCCGCGTTGCTGATATTTCTTCGAAAAAATTGATTTTTGATCGGCAGATGCAGGAAGCCAAACGGCTGCTGATTTTTTCTGATGCCACCATCAATACTGTCTGCTATCAGCTGGGATTTAAAGATCCAGCCTATTTCAGCCGTTTCTTTAACCGCCATGCCGGCCTGCGGCCGTCTGACTACCGCACACAGCACTTGAACACCGCCCGAATTTAACCCATGACTGAATTAAAATCTCCCGCGTCAAAATCTCTGATTGTGCTGCTGAGCGCGCTGGTCGCGTTTGGGCCGCTGTCAATTGATATGTACTTGCCCAGCCTTCCGCTGATTGCACAGGATCTGCAGACGCCTGTCAGCGCTGTGCAAAAAACGATTACGCTTTTTTTAATTGGCTTTAGCGCCGGCATGCTGGTGTATGGCCCGCTGTCTGACCGCTATGGACGTAAAAAGCTGCTGATGCTGGGCATGCTGATCTATATTGCGGCCACTTTAGGCTGCGTATTTGCCCGCCAAATTGAACAGCTGCAGCTGCTGCGCCTGCTGCAGGCCATTGGCGGCGCCAGCGCCTCTGTACTGTCCCGCGCGCTGGTACGTGACTTGTTCAGCAACGCAGAGATCCCCCAAATTTTGTCCGTGATGCATATCATCACCATTACCGCAACACTGGCCGCGCCGATTTTAGGCGCATTTATTGCCACACATTTCAACTGGAGCGGGATTTTTATTTTTCTGCTGCTGTATGCGTTATTGTGTTTTGTCTGGAGCAAATTCGCCATTCAGGCGCCGCCCAGCACGCATGCGCCAGCAGGTATTTTAAGCAACTATCAAAAGGTGCTCAGCTCACGCCCAGCTTGGGGTTTTATGCTGGCCAACAGTTTTTCATTCGGCGGCATGTTTGCCTATATCACCGCATCATCCTTTGTTTTTATTCAGCATTATGGCTTTAGTCCAGCGCAGTACGCCTATTTGTTTGCCTTTAACCTGCTGTCTATCCTAATTTTTACCAGCATAAATACCCGCGCTTTAAAATATGCGTCTGCGCTGCAGCTGCTGAAAATTATGGCCTGCATTTCTGCTGCCTCAGGTGTCTATTTGGCGGCTGTCACGGCGCTGGATTTGGCCTCACCCGTCTGGCTGATTATCGGTCTGGCTGGTTTTGTCGGCGTGACCGGTTCAATTGGCGCCAACTCGATGGCCAATCTGCTGCAGCTGCTGCCACAGCAGGCCGGCACCGCCTCTGGACTGTCGGTTTCTATGCAGTTTGCTATGGGCGCGCTGCTGAGCTGGGTGGTCAGCCTGCTGTCACAAGGCAGTCATCCGGCTGCTATGAACTATGTCATCTGCGCCGGCGCTTGCCTGTGCTTGCTTAGCCTGCTGCTGACCCGAGACATACAAGAAAGGGATAAAAAAGCATAAATGGCAAGACATAACCAAAGCGCAATCAATTCAGCAATGTGAACGGTTGCTCCCGTTAAAAACTTAAGACACTCAATAGACCGGCCCTGAATCAGCCGCAAACGATTGCATCAGCAAGAGCGCTTCGTCCGCTCTTGCTTTTTTATGATTAAAGCGAAGCTCAAGCCCTATTGCGCTTCTGACCATGCGCCATAACTGACATTCGGCAACACGATAAAACGCTCACCAAATTTGTCTTTATTCTTGGCAACAGCTTCAGCCCGCTCTGCTGGAGTTTGATGATTGCTGAATGCATCAGAAAAATCATGCAGGGTATCGCCCAATAACAGAACGATTTCATAATCTTGACTGACTGCCTGACGGCGCTGCTCTTTAGATGTGCCGTACAGCAAAATTTGATCGCTTTGCACTTGCGGCAAATTCAGCTGCTTCATCATGCGCATAGCTGATGCGCGGTATTTCTCAGAACGGTCAGAAATATAAAAAATTTTCACACCCTGCTGATTGGCATAATTCAGAAAATCTAAACTTCCCGGAATCAGCTTCGGCTGTCCAGACTGCTCCCACGCATCCCAAGATTTCCAATGGGTATAATCTTCACAGCGCTTCAGATCATTCACAAACACATCAGTATTGTCTAATACCGTTTCATCCAAGTCAGTGACGATGGCGAGATTTTTTGCCTCTGGATGTTCCTTCAACGCTTCCTTCAAACGATGCGCTGCAATATTAAACGCCTGCAGCTGCAGCGCCTGCACTTCTGCAGAACGGTTTTGGAATTTCAAACTCATACCGTATTTCTGTACGGCAGCGCAGCTGGGCGCTTCTTTGGCCTGCAGCGGCGCTGCGCTCAAACCGGCAGCCATCATCAGCCCTGCCATTAAGCTGTTTCGCATCATCTTCATGTTCAAGTTTTTCTCGTCTGTCTATTTATTTAAAGCAGGCGCTGCATTTGCATGCCGCAGCTGTTTAAAGCGCAGCCGGCTGGCTGGCTTTCCACTGCGCTTTCCACATGCGCCAGCC
>JASLHF010000199.1 GCA_030152275.1 Acinetobacter sp.
TTGTATCGGGCTGCGCTGAAGCTGGCTTTGATGCGCTGCTGATCTGTGCCTGCTCGAGGTCAGACACATTATTTTCAGGCGAGTTTGGCGTTTTTGGATCTGAATTCATGCTGTTCCCCATCTGAAATTAACGAATGTAGCGCGTGTTTGGCTGATTAATGTATGTATTAAACTGTTCAATAGAGCCGTGACTTTGCAGCAGTGTGGCCAAAGACATAACATATTTATAGGCATTTAGCGCAGTTTCACTTTTCAGTCCGCTAAGTGAGTTTTGCGCATCTATAACTTGGACTGCAGTGCCCATATCTTCTTTAAAGGATAGTTCCTGTATGCGCAGATTTTCCTGTGCAGCGCCAATGTTGCGCTGCAGCAGCTGGTCGCTTTGCTGTGCTGTGACGGCTTCACTGTAAGCGCTGTAAATGGTGCTTTCGATTTCCTGTTTTGTGCGCTCAGTCATCAGTTCAGAGGCATAGCGCTGCAGCTCGGCTGCCTGTACGTTTTTATTCTTATCAATACCTGAAAATAAGTTATAGCGGGCAGCAACACCCACAATCCAATTATTTTTTGAATCGAGGCTGTATTCACCAAATGCAAAAATATTAGGTTTGGCTGCAGCGCTTTGAACTTTTACATTGGTATTGGCAAGCTGCGTATCCATCTGCATTTTTTGAATTAAAGCAGAATGCTCTGGAAAGCTTTGCAGTAATGTATTTAAGGCCAAATTTTGAGTTGAATTGACAAATAGCGGTGTGCTGAGCTGGGTAATTTGACTGCTTTGCAGCAGATTATTTAAACGGAACAGGCTGGATTTATAAGACGCGTCAGCATTTTGCCGGCTGCGCTCTGCATTATTGCGCGCCACTTCAAACTGCATGCGCTGCCCTTTACTGATAAAGCCTTGCTGTTCCAGTTTCAACGCATTGCTGTAATGCTTTTGCATCGATTCCAAATTAAACTGGCTGCTGGCCAGAAGCTGCTTTTGCAATTGGGCATTAAAATAGGCTTGAATCAGTTCAAAACGCTGCACGTCCTGTTGCTGTTTAGTATTCAGCTGGCTGCGCTGCGCTTTTAATCGGGCCGCTTCTTTGGCGCTGGAGGTGAGGCCGCCAGTATACAGCGGCATCATCATGGAAATAGTGGGGCGCACAACCTGATCATTTAAATCGACTTGAGAGGAGTCCGGTATTAGGCCAACACCGTTATGAATGGCCTGATTCAAATCATTTTTTAAAGGGTCTGCAAGACCGCCTAAATTGGGGTTAGACGCCTGCCATTCATCAATTTTGTTATTTACTCCGTCTGACAGCGTTTGTTCTAAATTATTTTTTAGTGCGCCAAGCGGAACTTCCAGTTCATTATGAAAGGCGTAAGCGCGTACATTTAAGTCAACACGCGGCAGTCCCAAGCCTTTTACTGCTTCAGATTCCAGCTGTGATGCCTGCTGCAGGGCCTGATTGGCCTTTGTGGTGTAAGAGTCTTGCAGTAGATTTTGTTCCGCCTGCTGAAAACTGATGCTTTGCGCTAAACACACAGAGCTGCACAAAAGTGAAGCGGAAAAAAACACGCTGTGCAATGCGGAATCTATTGTTTGAGTCAGCTTGGTTTTTTTAGACGCAATGTATTTATTCAGAGCGCGCGCTAAACATGATTTAAACACAACTGAGGAATGCTGTAACATCAAATAGATTCTCCGCATCATCACTGCAATTATAAAAAAAGAATTATAAAGCAAGCATTTGACAATATGTTCTTGTACAGATGTTCATTATTTTAAAAATAGGCGCCATTGTTTGCGTCTTATTCAACTGCGCCAAAATTTGCATTTTATGCAAAATGGACGCTCACTTTCTGCAGTATCAGGGGAAATGGTGCTGAAATCAATCCGCGGCAGTTCATGCTTTAGGACTTACAAAATAAATTCATACGCTGTAAATGCTGCAGCAAATGCTTAGAGAGCTAAGTGCTATGCACACTCTTGTGTCTGTTTTTTATTAGGATGCTGTTGTGCAATTGCAGGCCTCATTTTCTCAGCAGGGCAATTTTTCTTTGCTCAATACTCAAAATAGCCAAGTGAGGATAGAGGCTCTTTTAAGATATGCTGGAATGAAGTTCTGAAGCTGTATATAAAAAGTTTGCAGCGCTATGGCTGAAAATGAATAAATCTTCAAAATTTTACTGTGAATAAAATGAACGGGTTTGATTTTATTCTGTGCAGCAGCAAGCACAGTTTTATTGAAGATTTGACTTTAAATGACCGACAGCATTGGAATATTTTCAGGATTAATTACTGCAAGCGAAGGCTATCTGTGGTTAAATGCCATCATTTTATTGTGTTTCACTCTGAAAGGAAAAATCATGCGCGCGTACAACTTCTGTGCTGGCCCTGCTGCATTACCTACTGCCGTTTTAGAAAAAGCCCAAGCTGAAATGCTGGATTGGCATGGCAAAGGTCTTTCCATTATGGAAATGAGCCACCGCAGCAAAGATTATGTTGCAGTTGCTGCCAAAGCTGAGGCGGATTTACGCAAGCTGATGAACATTCCTGAGAATTACAAAGTATTGTTCCTGCAAGGCGGTGCATCTTTGCAGTTCTCCGCTATTCCATTAAACCTGTTGGGTAAAAACAGCAAAGCGGATTATATCCATACCGGTATCTGGTCTGAGAAAGCGACTAAAGAAGCGCAGCGTTATGGCGACATTAATGTCATCGAGGCGGGCACAACTGTAGACGGTAAATTAGCCATTACGGATCAAAGCGCTTGGAACTTGTCTGATGATGCCGCTTATGTGCATTATGCAGACAATGAAACGATTGGCGGTATTCAATTTGCCAATATTCCTGTGACTGACAAACCGCTGGTTGCAGATTTTTCATCAAGTATTTTATCTGCACCTTTAGATGTATCTAAATTTGGTTTGATTTATGCAGGCGCGCAAAAGAATATTGGTCCTGCCGGCCTGACTTTAGTGATTGTTCGTGAAGATTTACTCGATCAAGCGAAACCAGAAATTCCAAGCATTTTAAAATATTCTGCACAAGCCAAAAATGATTCAATGGTGAATACACCATCAACTTATGCATGGTATTTGTCCGGCTTAGTATTTGAATGGCTGCTGGAACAGGGCGGTGTAGATGCAATTTATAAAGCAAACTTAGCAAAAGCTGAGCTTCTTTATGGCTATATCGACTCTAGCGATTTTTATGCAAATCCAATTGCAAAAGAAAACCGTTCGATTATGAATGTACCGTTTACTTTAGCGAATCCAGAGCTGGAAAAACAGTTCTTGAAAGAAGCTGAAGAAAATCATTTGTTAAACCTTGCAGGTCACCGTTCTGTCGGCGGTATGCGCGCCAGCATTTATAATGCAGTGCCTTTGGAAGGCGTACAGGCATTGGTTAACTTTATGGATGATTTTGCGAAACGCAATGCATAAATTCTGAAACTAAAAAGCCCATCTTTATGATGGGCTTTTTTATGCATTAAAATTTTTTAGAGAATGCAAGTATGCAGGAAATATGCGCAGATGATCATGCCTAGGATAAAAAAGAAACAGGCCATCGGTTCGATTTGAAATCGAGAAATCAGTTGCGGCTGGTCAACTTGCTGTAAGTTTTCTTCTTGCACGATTTTCATAGATATTATTTTCCGATCTATTTATCGTTAAATGCTATTTGTAATTTGCATTTTTAACATAAAAAATTGATTAAATAAAGTACTATCTTGATAAATCAACATAAATGTTCTTAATTATTTAAAATGCAATTATTCTTATTATATATTTCTATATTTTTCAATAACTTGTGTACTATATTTTAGCGCTATTTGGAATAAGCGAATGATTAAATAAATCATTGAATATTGTGAAACATGAATTTAAATTTGTGGATAAGTGCGGTTTATTTTGAATTTATAATTAGAAAAATTATATAAATTTATGGATAAGTTTTAATCAATATAAATAAACTTGCATATATTCCGTATTTAAAAGGCAAAAAAAACCGCTTCCAGCTCGATTTGGGCTATAGAAGCGGTTGTTTTGAATTTAAATTAAGCTGCTTTTGAATAAATATTGGCCTGAATCCAGATATTGCCGCGGATAAATTGCCCAATCTCAAAATTTTTGTATGCCGGATTGCGGCTGGCTATCCGGATTAGTACAGCAGGCTGATTTTCTTCGTGAATAAGAGTTACATCATACAGCGTGTAGTCTTGATTCATAAACTGCATTGCGGATTTTCCGACCACGCTGCCTTGGAACCAAGCTTCATCTTCTTGTCCCATATTCTCACCATACAAGTAGGCGACCATTTTGGAAAAGTCTACAGTCACTGGCGCTTTGTCATCTTCAGTTTTGGGCTGCCACGCTTCAATTTGTTCCTGCAGATTAGCTGGCGCAATGCCGTTATTGGCGGCCAAAATATCATTCAGCGCGCGGTGATGCTTAATAGAAGCAGGGTCATCGACGACCAGCTGTTCATGATCGCTGACTGCCTGAAGCTCATACGCCCAGCCGTTCAGCTGGACTAAATATTCTTGCCCTTTTTCATACTGTCCGCAGTTGACGCTGTACAAGCTGTCAAAGGCATAAACTGTGGTGTTGCTGCCTAAATTAAGGCTGAGTACCGCCTGCACATTCGACTTGCAGGTGATAATACGGTCTATGCTGGCTTTAATTTTGTAGGGACTGTCAAAACATGGAAATGCAGTTTTAACAGCTTTAGGCTTACTGTTTTCAACCTCAATCACTTGCGCGAGCTGTACAGGCGCTTTGCTGGGTCCTTGAATCAGCCAGACGTTGGCATCCATATCGCATTCTGCAGGACAGAGGCCCATGGGCATAACCGGTGCATCCAGCGCCTGACCCAACCATTGTGGAACTTCTAAGCCGGGCTGTTCTGTCAATAAATTCCAGTGTTCTATGTGGCTGCCGAAGTTCTGATCTTCAATGGTGATGGTGTCTGGTCTGTTTTGATTTTTCATATGCACGCACGATTGATGTTGGGTTGTATTTAGTTATTAAATCGAGGGTTATTTGCAATTTTCAAGTGCAGTACTGGAAAATTATCATTTTTTATTCAAAAAAAGGTATGAAAACTGAATTTAAGCTGAATTCACATATTTTGCAGCATTTTGATTTGATGGACTAAATCTTGGATCTTATTTTCATATATATTTATCAGCTTTTGAGAATCACTTAGCAAATTAAACCGTCAATAGCGGATTTCTGTCATGCAGATTTGTTAAAATAACAGTTCTCAATTTACGGGATGCCATAGTGCTGCCATTTAAGCTTTGGGTCGATGCCGATGCGCTGCCTAAAATTCTGCGTGATGTAATTATCCGCGCGTCTGACCGTTATCAACTGGAAGTTACTTTTGTTGCTAATCAAAATGTTGGAATTACACCGTCTGTGCGCATTAATTCTATCCAGGTCATGAGCGGTGCAGATGCGGCCGATAAAGAAATTATCGACCGGATGAAAGAAAATGATATCGTCATGACGCAGGATATTCCGCTGGCGGCGCAAGTCATTGAAAAAGGCGGTGTTGCAATTCATCCGCGCGGCGAAGTTTATACTTCTGCTAATGTAAAGGCGCGTCTGCATTTGCGCGATTTTATGGATAGTCTGCGCGGGGCGGGCGTGCAAACTGGCGGGCCGCCGCCGCTGTCCGAACGTGATAAGCGTGAATTTTCCAGCAGTCTGGACCAAACCATTATGAAGCAAAAGCGCAAGACTGCGGGCTAAGTACAAATGAAGCCAAGCAACCTGAATTTAATGTCGACTTATGCACTGCTGGTGTTGATTTGGGCGACCACGCCGCTGGCGATCGTCTGGAGCGTGGCTGATCTGGACAGCCTGTGGGCGCTGGCGCTGCGGTTCTTTTTGGCGCTTCCGATGGCGGTTGTGCTGATGCTGCTGGCGCGCGCTGCATTTCCTTTAAATCCTACAGCACTGCATAGTTATACAGCCGGGGCATTTAGCTTTATCGGCTCGCAGTTTTTTACCTATTTGTCTACAGCCTATTTAAGTTCGGGTATTATTGCGCTGATGTTTGGCCTGGCGCCAATCATGACTGGGCTGATCGGACGCTTTGCATTTAATATCCGCCTGCACCGTCTGCAATGGGCTGGCATGTGTATCGCTGTGATTGGTCTATGTGTCATTTGTTTGGGCGGCAGCGATCATCATGTGAAGCCGCAAGGCATTGGTCTCATGCTGATCAGCGTATTTATTTACTGTTCATCTATTTTCTGGGTTAAAAAAGTTAATGCGCCGCTGGAGCCAATGGCGCAAGCAACAGGCTCGATAGCAGTGTCAGCCTTGTTCGCACTGTGTATGCTGCCGTTTATTTGGTCGTCTGCACCGGCGGCTATGCCTGGAGCAAAGTCGCTGCTGGGGCTGGGCTATGCTGTGGTGATGGCTTCACTGGTGGCGATGTTTTGTTATTTTAAACTGGTAAAAAATATTCAGGCGACGACACTGTCCTTAACTACAGTATTGACACCCATGCTGGCCATGGCGATTGGCGCTTGGCTGAATGACGAAAAAGTGACCATTATGGTCTTTGCCGGCGCGGCAGTGCTGCTGTCCGGATTGTTTGTGTATTTTTATCCAGAATTTAAGGCGAGCCGTGAACTCGCCAGAAAAATTAAGCCTAATTAAAGCTTTAGTCTTTATTTTGAGTCATCAGGACGCATTCCGCCAGTTTGACGCGGTCTTGCGGATGCAGCGTAATAAAATATGCGCCAGTACGGAACATATTGTTTTCTTCTTCACGGCTGTATACCACCTGCGCCGTTGCAGCGATATGAAAGAAGTTTTCCGGATGGCTTAATGTGACATGCACATAGGTGCCTTCTTTGATGGGCTGGTCGCTGAAAAAGCTTAAGCCAGTTTCTGAAAAATTGACATGTTCTGGTACAGGCAGCATGCTTTGTACAATTGCATCATATAAAGAGCCTGTGATCAGGTTTAATTTTTGATTAAATAGGGATAAGATTCGAGCAATTTGTTGATCTTTTTCAGCTAATTGTTCTAATTCGTAGTTTAGCGCGTGATCAAATTGATCTAATTCTGCAAGTAGTAGAAAATAGCGCGGCAAGACAAAATTAGGATCGTAAGGATCATTCAGCGCAACTTCGTCAGAAATAATCTGATAGTTGATTCGCAAGGCAGCATCGATGCGTGACATGACGCGGCGTTCCGTATATCCGCTTTGATGCTGTAAATTTTCCATAATTATTACCTCGGACTAGATGGTTATGTTTAAACCAATCTCGCTGTATATAGGGTTGAGATATACTCGCGCACGGCGCAGTAACCACTTTATTTCTTTTATTGCTTTGGTTTCGATGATCGGCCTCACCTTGGGTGTCGCAGTGCTGATCACAGTATTATCTGTGATGAATGGTTTTGACCGAGAATTGAAAAACCGTGTTTTGGGCATGATACCTCAAGCCACTGTTTCCTCAACACAAATTTTAACAAATTGGCCCGAACTTGCAAAGAAAATTGAGCATCATGAACATGTTCAGGGCGTTGCGCCATTTACCCAGCTTCAAGGCATGCTGACGGCGCAGGGGCAAGTGTCCGGGGTAATGGTCACGGGTATTGTGCCTGAATATGAGAAGAAGGTGTCAATTATTCAAGACCATATGGTTGCCGGCAGTCTGGATAGCTTGAAAAAAGGCGAATTTGGCATTGTATTGGGCAAGCAGCTGACGGATGCGCTGGGTCTTGGACTCAATGACAGCATCACATTGGTGCTGCCTGAAGCGACACCGTCACCTGCAGGTGTTGTACCGCGCTTTAAACGGTTTAAAATTGTCGGTATCTTCAGTATTGGCGCTGAAGTTGATTCTATGATGGGCTATATCGATTTGTATGATGCGTCAACATTGCTGCGTTTGCCGGATGGCGCGCAGGGTATCCGCATGAAAATGGACGATATTTTTGCAGCCCCTCAAGTATCACAGGAGATTGTGCGTGATTTGCCGGCAAACTTCTATGCTTCGGACTGGACTGCGACACACGGCAATTTATTTAGCGCGATTCAGATGGAAAAAGCCATGGTCAGCCTGCTGCTGTTTCTGATTGTGCTGGTAGCCGCCTTTAATATTGTATCGTCGCTGGTTATGGTGGTAACAGACAAAAAATCTGATATTGCCATTTTACGTACACTCGGCGCTTCGCCTGCGACAATTACCCGGATTTTTATGGTGCAGGGTACTGTTATTGGTGTGATTGGCACAGTGTCTGGCGCGATTCTCGGGATTATTGCTGCCTCCAGTATCAGTGGGCTTGTTGGCTGGCTGAATACCAGTTTGGGCCTGAACATGTTTGATGCGTACTTTATTAATTATCTGCCGTCGTATTTGCGCTGGCAGGATGTGCTGGTCATTGTCAGCCTGTCTTTGGGCTTGAGTTTCGTTGCTACAATTTACCCAGCATTCCGAGCAGCCAAAATTCAGCCAGCGGAGGCATTGCGCTATGAGTAATCTTATTTTAGATGCGCAAAATATTAAAAAATCTTTTACCGAAGGTAAAAGCTCAATAGATGTAATCCGCGGTTTGTCGCTGCAGGTGAAAGCGGGTGAGTTTGTTTCTATTGTGGGCTCCAGCGGTTCAGGAAAAAGCACTTTGCTGCATGTTTTGGGCGGTTTAGACCGTCCGACATCGGGGCAGGTTTTTATTAATGGCGAGCGTTTTGATACTTTGGGTGAAGCGGAGCGGGGGTATATCCGCAATGCGCATTTGGGCTTTGTCTATCAATTTCACCATTTGCTTCCAGAGTTCAGCGCGCTGGAAAATGTTGCTATGCCTTTAATGCTGCGTAAAGGCGCAAATTATAAAGACGTACAGAAACAGGCAGAATATTTGCTGGAGCGTGTAGGGCTGTCACACCGTATAACCCATAAACCAGGCGAGCTTTCCGGCGGCGAGCGTCAGCGTGTCGCTTTAGCGCGCGCGTTGGTGACTAAGCCTCAGTTAATGATGGCGGATGAGCCGACAGGCAATTTAGACCGTAAAACCGCAGTGAAAATTTTCGAACTGCTGTCAGAACTGCGTAAAGAATTTAATATGGCGATGCTGATTGTTACCCATGATGAATATCTGGCGCAGTCTGCAGATGCTGTGATGCATATGCAGGATGGACTCTGGGTAGAAAAAGGCTAATTCATTTGAACATTCCGCTATAGATTGAAGCCCGCGCCTGCGGGCTTTATTATTGCGCGCACCACTGCAATAAGAAGAATAAAAACGATGCTTCAATGGTTCTGTCTAGGCTGGATTTTAGGCATTTCCTGTATGGGAAATAAATGGCTGCATATGCAGATCAGCGCACAGGCCGCCTGTATTTTTTTGCTCTGCTGGCTGCTGGTGGATAATATGCTGCAGCGGTTTTTCCCGCATTTTCGGCGCGAATGGCAGAGTTTGGGACTCTTTTTGAGCATAGCATTGGGTGCTGTGCTGGGATTTGGTTTTGCCGCTTCAAGCCTTGATCAGCGTTTGACGCAAATTGAACACACGTCTCAAGCGCGCGAAATTGTAGTGTATGCCGGGAAGTTAAACGAATGGGGAGAGCAGTCAATACAGCAAAAAGTCACGGTGCTGAATCTAAACCAGACGGATCCACAGCAAAACCGCAGCTATTTAGCCTTTATTCCTCAGACACTGATTCAAGCTGGACAGCCAGCCTTGGAGCTTGGGCATTATTATCGGCTCAATGGCTTCATTAAACCGGCACATGGCTATGCTGCCGCCGGCGTTTTTGATCAAGAAAAATGGTATGTGCAGCAGGGGCTCCACTCAGGATTTAAAGTAAAACAAATAGAAGCGCTGAATATGCAGCAGGTTGAGGCAATGGGCTATGCGCATGCTGTACGTCAGAATAAGCGCTGGACACATCGGCTGGCGCTTTGGATTGAACAGCAGCGGCTGAATTTGCGCCTGTTCATTGTTCATCAGCCAATACGTAATAAAGGGTTGATTTTAGCTTTGCTGACGGGTGATGAAAGTCTGCTTGATCAGACAGTAAAAGAATTTTTCCAGCGATTTGGTATCAGTCATTTGCTGGCTATTTCCGGCCCGCATGTGCTGATTTTTGCAGGAATGGTCTGCTGGCTGATGCAGCGGGCTGTCTCTGTATTTTATCCCAAGCTGTATTTATTTTTACCGCGTCAGTATTGGCTAATTTTCCCCTTTTTGATTTGCGCTGTACTGTACAGCTTATTTGCCGGTTTTGAGGTGCCTGCACTGCGGACTGTGCTGATGTGTCTTTTAGCAAGTATATTCATTTTGCTGAAGCAAAAAATCCAGCCGCTGAAACTGCTGATGCTGAGCGCCTCAGTGCTGTTGCTGCTGGATCCGTTCAGTATTTTATCAGCAGCATTTTGGCTATCTTATGGCGCATGCTTTATCTTGCTGCGCATTTATCAAACTTTGCAGCGAGAACAGTGTCAGCTAGAGCAGCAGACACATGCGCTAAAAAAGCTTTTGCTGACATTGCGTTTGCTGGCGCTGTCACAATGGAAAATTTTTGTTGCGCTCAGCCCGCTGATGATTCTGTTTTTTAAACAGCTGGCATGGATTGCGCCGCTGAGCAATTTGATAGCTATACCGTGGCTCAGCTGTGTGGTTGTGCCTTTAGATATTTTAGCCGCGCTTTGTTATGCGGCAGCGCCGGCTTTATCTTCTTTGCTTTTTCAATTGAATGATCTGCTGTTATCTGGACTGCTGGCGGTTTTGCAGGGCATAGACAGCCTATTTCATCCGGCCATGCAGCCGGCTGCGCTGAACGGATGGATGCTGTGCCTGCTGGTTTTAGGGCTGCTCATTCTGTTTCTGCCGCCCGGCCTGATGCCGAAAAGCTGGTCAGTCGCTGCTTTCCTGCCGTTATTGATGCCCGGTATTTATCCTCAAAAGTTTGAATTGCATATTATAGATGTAGGGCAGGGCCAAGCCATTCTTATACGCGAGGGGCGGCACAGTATGATGGTGGATATGGGCGGTAATTATGATGAACAGAAATTTAGCGTCGGCAAGCAGGTGATTCAGCCATTTTTAGCGGTGCATGCGCTGCGAGGACTGGATCAATTGGTTTTAACTCATTTAGATCAAGATCACAGCGGCGCCTATTATTCTTTGCAGTCTATCCTGCCAATTCAACATCTATACAGCAGCGAGAAACCGCAAAATGTACCTGTACAGACAAGTTTTGAGCCTTGTGTTCAAGGCCAGCGCTGGCAGTGGAGCGAACAGGTCAGCATTGAAGTATTGTCGCCAAGAGCGGAGCAGCTGCAGGCTGCTGGGCGCAGCAAAAATGAAAATTCCTGCGTGCTGCTGGTGCATGTGGCTCAAGCTATGCCGTATTCGAGTTTTTTGCTGATGGGGGATGCTGGCTGGGAAACCGAATTTCAGTTAATGCAGGATTATCCGCAGCTGCAAGCAGATGTGCTGGTGCTGGGGCATCACGGCAGCCGCAACAGTTCAGCCTATTATTTTTTGCAGGCGGTGCAGCCTAAACTTGCTGTGGCATCTGCCGGTAAAGAGAACCGTTATGGGCATCCAGCACCTATAACGCAAGCACGGCTGCAGCAGCTGCACATTCCGCTGCTCACCACGATTGCAGAGGGGAGTATTCGCTTTAAACTGGATAAAACACAAATGATGATCAGCTTTGCCCGTGATGACCAGATGTGGCAGCGGCCGGCTTGCGGCTATTTGGAAAGTGCGGCTGAGGCTTCAGTTAACTGTGAATCAGTTTTGGCTTCTAATACGGCAGCTGCATGCCGGGCGCGGATGGATTGCGTCAGTTTCAGCGCTTCAGCCATGCTCAAGTGATAGATGGAATCGGTTTCAGGGCTGGCTTTAAAGCGTTTATAGCTCCAGTGATAATGCTCTGGATACTTACGGATTAAAGCTTCTAGCGCTTCAAAAATCACCTCTGAACCTTCGTTAGCGGTACCTTGATAAATGGCATCATTCATAGGTTCAATATGCATGTCAAAATTGCCGTTTTCATTGCGCAGGGCATATAGAAACAGTGCTTTGGCTTTGGTTTTTTGAATCAGTTTGGCGCTTAAGTTGCTGGTTGCCAAAGGCAAGCCAAAATAAGGAATCATTTCCCCGCCAATATTGGGAGTATGATCCGGCAAAATCACGGTTGTACCGCCTTGTTTCAGCGCTTTAAAAATTTGACGCACACCTGACTCATCTGTTGGCACCAGCAGCGCATTTTCACGGCTGCGCGCCTGACGTACAAAATAATCCGCACTGGGATCTTTGACCGGCTTGTACATAATGGTCATTTGCGTATATTGGGCAAACCACGCATTCATGATTTCCCATGTGCCAAAATGCGGCACAATGAGCACCAAGCCTTTATTTTCCGCCAAGGCGTCATGAAAATACTGTTCACCATAAATATGCTCAATACGTGACAGATTTTTCTGATTAGAGGCGCCCCAAATGCTGAAAAATTCAAAATAAGACATCAGTTCATTGCGGATGGCTAATTTGCTGATGCGGGCGCGTTCAGTTTCTGACAGTTCTGGCAATGCAATATTCAGGTTCAGGCGAATGGCTTCTGAGGTTTTAGAAAGCTTTAATGCATTGGCTAAACCGGCCAATCCTCTGGCAATAAAACGAGAAAATTGAATAGGTTGACTGCTAATGAACTTCAGCAGACGATACGTTGCATTTTGTGAATTCTGTTCAGTCATTGCGTGATATTCAAGGTGAATAAAGGTAAGTATTAAATTAATTATAGGATAAAATAGTTTGTTTAGACAGTTCCTGCACTTTCAGTGTATATAATGGTGTACATTTTAACTGTTTGTTGGATTTTTTTATGTCCGATTGGCCACCAAAACCTCAAAACGAAACACAAAATACGCAACAAAATATACAGCAGCCAAACGGCAAGGAATGGAAACTGCTGGAAAAAGCAGTCTTAGCATCCGTAGAAGAGCAGCGCCGTTCGCGCCGCTGGGGCATCTTTTTTAAATTTTTAACTTTTGCTTATATCCTCTTTATTTTAGTGGCTTTAGGCAAAAGCTGCAGCACATCATCATCAGATGACAGTGTGACCTCAGGTTCACATTTGGCTGTCGTTGATATTGTGGGTACGATTGCTGCCGATAAGCAAAGTGTTAATAGCACGAACACGATCCGCTCGCTGAAAAAAGCCTTTGAAAGCAAACAAAGCAAAGCCGTAGTGCTTAACATTAACTCGCCGGGCGGTTCGCCGGTTCAGTCCGATGAAATTTGGCAGGAAATTCAGTATCTGAAAAAACAGCACAGTGACAAAAAAATCTATGCTGTGATTGGTGATACTGGCGCGTCCGGCGCGTACTATATTGCCTCAGCAGCCGATGAAATTATTGTCAATCCGTCTAGCCTTGTAGGTTCAATTGGTGTGATCATGCCAAACTATGGGGTGAATGGCCTGATGCAAAAGCTTGGCGTTGAAGACCGCACGATGACTTCGGGTGAAAATAAAGCCATTCTGTCGATGACCCAGCCGGTTGATCCTGCACAAAAAGCGCATGTTCAGGGTGTCTTGGACAATGTGCATGAGCATTTCATTAATGCTGTTAAGCAAGGCCGCGGCAAGAAGCTGAAATCTACCGACCCAGCAATTTTTTCAGGCTTATTCTGGACTGGGGATCAGGCCGTCAAGTTGGGGATTGCAGACCGTGTTGGCAGCATCAATACATTAAAACGTGAATTGAAAACCGATAAAGTCGTCAATTACACGATTGAATATAGTCCATTTGATTCTGTCCTAGGCCGTATGGGATCTTCTTTTGGTCAAGGATTTGCAACATCGCTGTCACAGCAAATGCAAACAGAAAATACGGCGAAAATTCAATGAAGCCACTAATCCACTTTGCGCATGCAAATGGTGTACCTTCAAAAGTTTACCAAAAGCTGTTTGATTTACTCAGCGATGACTATGATGTGATTGATGTGCCACTGTTGGGGCCAGATAAGCGTTATCCAATTGACAATCATTGGTCCAGCTTGACAAAGCAAGTGATCGACAGCATTGTGCGGCAGGCGCGAGGCCGGAAAGTGATTGGGCTTGGACATTCATTAGGTGCTGTGCTGACCTTTCAGGCAGCGCTGCAGAGGCCGGAACTGTTTGAGCAAGTCATCATGCTTGATCCGCCGATGATTATGGGCAAGGAGGCAGCAATGCTGCATATCGCAAAATTGCTGAAACTGAAAGCAGTGGACAGTATGTCGCCAGCCTCTTTATCACTGCGCCGGCGTGATCATTGGGATAGCCGTGAACAGGCGGCAGAACTTTTGCGCCCGAAAGGATTTTACAAAGACTTTGATCCAGCGTGTTTTCAGGCCTATATTGACTATGCGCTGACGCAAGACCGGATACGGGGTGGTGTCGAATTAACCATTTCAAAAATGGATGAGGTGAATATTTTCCGCACCAATCCATCACTGTGGTGGTTGCCGCATACTAAGCCTCAGATGCCTGTGCAATTGGTGATAGCAGAAAAAGGCCCATTTTTGAAACACGGTTTTCCGCAGCAGGTTAAAAAGAAATTTGGTATTCCGTTTCAAGTGGTGCCAGGTAGTCATATGTTCCCTTTAGAAAAGCCCAATGAAACTGTCGAAATCATTAAAAAGATGCTCTCAGAATATGCAAAATAGTGAATCATCGTTCTGATAGGCAATAAAAAACGCATCCAAGGATGCGTTTTTTTATGGCTGACCATTTTGCAAATGATCATTCAATTCATCAATTAAAATTTACAGAATTGCACAGCGTCTTGCATTGGTTGACCGCGATATAGCACACCATTTTCGGTATGCTGAATCGTGCCATTGCAAATCCATTCAGCGACTTGCGGATAAATCACATGTTCAAGCACATGTACGCGGTTAGCTAAACTGCCTGCATCATCATGCATGCTGACTTTAAGCACACCTTGCGCCAAAGCCTGACCTGCATCTAATTCAGCAGTGACATAATGTACGGTACAGCCGTGAAATACATCGCCAGTATTGAGTACGCGCTGGTGAGTATGCATGCCTTTGTAATTTGGTAAAAGCGAAGGGTGAATGTTGATCATTTTCCCTTCCCAATTTTTCACAAAATTTGCGCTTAAAATACGCATAAAGCCAGCAAGAATCACCAAATCCACATCCCAAGCGAGCAATTGTTGATGCATCACATCATCAAAAGCTTCGCGAGTAGGATATTGTTTGTGCTCAATAACTTGGGTTGCAATTCCTGCTTTTTCTGCACGTTGTAATGCAAAGGCTTCAGGCTTATTGGAAATGACCCCAACAATTTGACCTGAGAGATTGGCATCAATCAAGGCTTGCAAGTTGGAGCCACTGCCTGAAACAAGAATAGCAATTTTAATCATGAACGTGGCTTATGCGAACACAACGCGGATTTTTTCGTCAGCACCTGCAACAGATTCAGCGTTGTCTGCGATATGACCCATAGTGAACGCTTTTTCGCCAAGGCTGTTTAACAACTCAACAGTTTTATCAGCATCAGCAGCATCAACCACAAGTACCATACCTACGCCACAGTTAAATGTGCGGTACATTTCGAATTGTTCAACACCGCCTTCTTTTTGAAGCAGTTTGAACAGTTCTGGCCATTCCCAAGATGCTTCATTGACAACTGCTTGAGCGCCATTTGGAAGTACACGTGGTAAATTACCTGGTAAGCCGCCGCCAGTGATGTGTGCCATCGCGTGAACGTCAACTTCTTTTAATAACTGAAGAATTGGTTTCACGTAGATGCGTGTTGGTTCCATTGCTGCATCAGCAAGCGGACGACCATCAACGATTTGAGTTAAATCTACGTTTTTCACATCTAAAATTTTACGAAGCAGTGAATAGCCATTTGAGTGTGCGCCTGAAGATGCAACACCCACCAGAACGTCACCGGCTTTTACTTTAGAGCCATCAATAATTTTACTTTGCTCAACAACACCTACACAGAAACCTGCAAGGTCATAGTCTTCGCCTTCGTACATGCCCGGCATTTCAGCAGTTTCACCGCCAACCAATGCACAGCCTGCAAGTTCACAACCTGCACCAATACCAGTAACAACATTGGCAGCAACGTCTACATTTAAGTGACCAGTTGCATAGTAGTCGAGGAAGAATAGTGGTTCAGCACCACATACAAGAAGGTCGTTTACACACATTGCCACCAAGTCTTGACCAATTGTGTCATGACGGTTCAAATTCAATGCTAAACGTAATTTTGTACCAACACCATCTGTGCCAGATACGAGAACAGGTTCTTCATAACCTTTAGGAATTTTACAAAGAGCGCCGAAGCCGCCTAGACCGCCCATTACTTCAGGGCGTGCAGTACGTTTCGCGACAGATTTGATACGATCGACTAACGCGTCGCCCGCTTCAATATCGACACCTGCATCTTTATAGCTTAAACCAGTGTTTGGGGTAGAAGTTGAGTTGCTCATAATGAAGTCTCCGCATTCGCGGGGCGATTATACCTGAATATACGAAACACTTATGCTATTTATGCGCTAAAATGCTATCTTTACTTAAATATTTTTTTTCTATAACGATTAAATTGTAAAAAGGCGAATTTGCATGGGTGATAAGACCTTACGCCGCATTTTTATTCTTGCTGGCATTGCACTTTTTTTATGGGTTATTTACCTCCTGAAGCCCGTAGTTTTACCATTTATTGGCGCTTTTCTGATTGCATATCTGTTTAGTCCGCTGGTAGATCGGCTGCATATTATTGGATTGCCGCGCTGGCTATCCATCAGTGTTGTTTTTATCGGCATTGGTGTTGTGCTGACATGGGCTATGTGGTATCTAGTGCCGCTGGTTTGGAAACAGCTGATGTATGCAAAAACCAGCATTCCCGCCGGTATTCATTGGGTGAATTACACCTTTTTACCTTGGCTGTCACACACCTTTAATCTTATGCCGATGGAAATTGACACCGAACAAATGTCTACAGCCATCATGGATTATATCCAAACCAATTACAGCGCAGACAGTATTCAGGCGCTGGTGCTGAAAGTCGCGCAGTCTGGTCTGAACTTTATTCAAATTGGCGGCACCATTGTTCTTATTCCGATTATTGCCTTTTATTTTTTGCTGGACTGGGAGCGCATGCTGGAAAGCTTCCGCAGATTAATCCCTCGTCCTTATGAAAAAAGCACCTTGAAAATTGTGAGTGAATGCCACAGTGTTTTAGGCGCTTTTGTTAAAGGCCAATTTTTGGTGATGTTTTTACTGGGCGTGGTTTATGCCGTCGGCTTGCAGATCATCGGCATTGAAGTTGGGCTGATTATTGGCATGATTGCCGGCTTGGCCAGCATTATTCCTTATCTTGGCTTTGCCGTCGGCATTATTGCTGCTGTCATTGCGACATTATTCCAGTTCGGACTGGATTGGATGCAGCTGTTTTTAGTGCTGGTCGTATTTATGATTGGTCAGGCTGTGGAAGGCTATATTTTACAGCCATTTCTGCTGGGGGATAAAATTGGCCTCTCACCGGTTGCTGTGGTTTTTGCTGTATTGGCGGGCGCACAGCTGGCGGGTTTTTTAGGCATGCTGATCGCCTTGCCTGTTGCGGCAATCATTGTTGTGCTATTGCGCCATGCGCGCGAATGGTATGAACAGAGCAATTTATACAGTACCAATGCGGTGATTGTCCAAAATGCTGATACCGGTGCAATTTCAATTGAAACAGACCAGCTGGATGTTGATATTGAAATTAAGGAACCAAATACAAAACCACTGCAAGAGTCTGAAAAATCGAGTAAGATCGAAAGGTCGGATACAAAAGATCAATAAGGCTACTATAGAAAAATGCGTCAATTGCAGTTAGATATTGAACCCCAGCTCGATGCCCGGATCAGTGATTTTTCCGGGCCGGGCTGGGGCCATGTTATTGACGGAGTGCGTCAGCTGCATGCCGGCCTTATGAATCGTTTTTATATTTATGGCGGTGCGGGAACAGGCAAAAGTCATTTGCTTTCCGCAATTTGCGATTCTTACTTAGAAATTGGAAAATCTGCAATTAAGGTTTCGCTGTTGGAACTTTTAGATGCGCCGACCGAAGCCATTACCGCTTTAGATCAGTATGATCTGGTTGCTTTGGATGATATTGAAGCCATTAGCGGAGTCCCGCACTGGCAGCGGGCAGTATTTCACCTGATTAACTATAATAATGAAGGCGGCGGTCAGCTGGTTTTTTCTTCACGTTTTGCACCGATTGAATTGAAACTGGAACTGCCGGACTTACAATCACGTTTGACTCAAGCTGTCAGCGTTAAGGTGCCTAATGGCAGTTTATATGCTGACCGGCAAGCGCTAGTCAGTTCTGTACTGTCACGGCGCGGCATACATATTGATCCACAAATTTTAGACTATCTGTTAGAGCATGGGCCGCATCAGGCGTCTATTTTATTGCAAACTTTAGAACAGCTGATTCAGCTGTTAAAAGGTGAAAAAACCAAACTGAGCAATGCGGCTTTACGTCAAATTTATGCCTTAATTGATGAATATCGATAAACTATAAAAATTCTTGAGTAATTACTCAAGCTATGACAAAGTACACGGAATAATTCGATGCTGCAGGGATTATGCGGCTAAAGAATAAAAAGAAATAAAAAAAGATAAGGAGAGAGTTATGCTCAAACGGAGCATAGGCATTGGTGTGCTGTGTTTTGCCGGGCATGCCTACAGTGCGGAAATCAGTATTACGACCACAGAAGATGTTGTAAAAGACGATAAAGAGTGTTCACTTCGGGAAGCAGTGACCTATCTGAATATGGCAGATGAAGACCGGCCGGAAGATGGCTATATGGGGTGTGGCGGTAAAGATTCATCCGCAATCATTGCTCTGGAAAAAAACAAAGTCTATAAGCTGAATAACAAGCTGGATATCAAAGCTTCAATGAGCATTAAGACCTTATACGACACAACGATTAATGAAAATGTTGTAGAAGGAACGCAAAATGCCATCATTCAAATGGCTGGCCAAGACCAGATTTTAAATATTGATGATGGTGCAAGCACACTCTCTGCCGTGGCGATTAAAGAAGTTACATTTCAAGGCTGCGGAAAAAGTGTTTGCGCCGACAAAGGCGGCATTATTTATAATAATGAAAGCCTTGCGCTGCAGGGTGTTCGTTTTACCGGCGGATATGCCGATCAAGGGGGCGCATTATACAATGTGGGCTATTCGGCAACAGGCGGCGTCATTAGCACAGTTGTCATTTCAAACAGTATATTTGAGTCCAATCAAGCGCGTGAAGGCGGTGCGCTTTATGTGTTGTCGCCGAGTTTTAAAATATCCAATTCTGTTTTTAAAAATAATATCAGCACATCTAAAGGTGCTGTGATGTATTCCGCGAGCGGTATTGCAGATACCAGCGGCTACATTTTTCCTGCGCGTGTGAATATCATTGTCAACAGCACCTTTTATATGAATAGCGGTTTTGCGGTCAATTTAAAAGATGGAATTGGCCTGAATAACTTAACGATCATGAAAAATACTGGCGGTATTGATTTTGATGCGCCATCTGGCAAAAGCTATGTTGCCAATAGTGTGATTATTGGCAACACCAATTCAGGCGCGGTCAATGACTGCGGAACACCAAACGCAGCAGATAAAAGCATTTTATTTAATAACCTAGTTTCAGATTCGAACTGTCCTGTTGGCAGTACTGCGAATTCAAATACCTATCTTGCATCTCCTGCATTGCTGGCCGGCGGTGATGAGGGAGTGTGTAAAAATTTGCTTGAAGACAGCACATCATTGTTTTGTCCATACAAGACGCCTAAAAATGCATTTTTAGGGTATTTGCGTCCGCGTATTTTATTGACCTATGCTGACATTTTTTCCAGTCCAATTTTAAATAAAGGTCAAACCAAAGCGAATGGCACTGATAATTTTGTGACTTGTGAAGTGACTGATCAGCGCACTACTGAGCGTGACAGTGACAACATTTGGTGTGACCGTGGCGCAATTGAAATTGGAATTCCAGATTCCATTTCGAAATTAGGAGCTGATATTAAACCGGGGCAAGTGGCTGAATTTAATATTTTAGAGTCAATTGGCGATAGTGATCTTTTGCCAAGCACTCAGTGTGATCAGGTCGTGGGTCTAAGCCCAGATGGTAAGCCTTGGCAGGATGGCTGTTTGCGTATTAAACAACGTGACACTGTGTCTAAAGGCATAACTAAGCTAGATATAAACGGTAATTTAATCTACACGCCAAACGGCAATTGGCACGGTATTGATGACTTTGATATTCAGGTTATTACGACGTCAACACGCTTTAATGAACAGCAAGAGCGTAAATATTTGAGTATTCATGTCACGATTAATCAAGAGCCGGACAATACAATGGAAAGTAAATCGGTGAATACGTCTGGCGGAGCATTGGGTATTTACAGCCTGTTGGCGCTGATGGGTTTAATAGGCGTACGCCGCTATAAAAAATAAAAAAAGGGATGAGCCATGAAACAGTATAAAAAAGGATTGCTGTGCATAATGGTGCTTTCTGCAATGTCATTGATGGCAGCAGAAGATAAGACCATCTATGTCAATACTTTTGATGATGAGTCGGGTGAGAACCCGGAAAAATGCTCATTACGGGAAGCTGTGATTGCAGCATCTAAAAATGCTGCCTTTGGCGGATGCAGTGCTGGACGCACAGGCGTTGGCCAAACAGATGTTATTCAGCTTGAAGAAGGCACTTATACTTTAACTAAAGGTGAGCTGGCGCCTGCTTCAATTATGAAGATTCTGGGCAAAAGCCGTATGAATTATCAGGTAAAAAGCGCCTTAACTGATGAATATCCTCAATTTGAGGATATTAAAACTGTAATTGAAGTGAAAGATGGCAGTTCCCGTATTTTTAATACAGCCGAGAACAGTGTTGATTTACTTCTAGAAGATATTGCTCTGAAAAACGGCAAGACTGCTGATTATGGCGGTGCAGTATATGCAGGAGGTAATTTTTCCCTGACTCGAGGTGCAATTTTAAATTCGAGTGCAGCGAAAGCTGGGGGCGCAATTTATTTAGTCGCGCTGGATTCACAGAAAAAAATCAGCATTAGCAGCAGCCGCATCGAAAATAATCAATCGCCTAAAGGCAGTGTGATGGCAATGAGCTGTCTAGGCAATTTAAAAGACGGCAAACCGCAAATCAGTGTTGCGCAAAGCAGTATCGTAAATAACGGCAGTGCCGACAGCCAAAGCGTTATAGATCTTTGCGGCAGCAATACGGTGGATTTTGATGCCAATACTATCGCTAAAAACACTGCCAATGCGGCAACCGGCAGTGTAATTCGTGCGGTATCTGAAGGCTTGGACCGCTTAAGTCCTTATTCTGATCTGACTTTTAGCAGCAATACTATTGTTGAAAATAATGCATTTAGCACACTCTACTATGACTCTAATGCAACTAAATATTTTTATTACAATATTATCGCATTTAATGGCACGGCAGATGGAAAAGGAAAATCTTGCCGTTATATAAACAATGCAACTCCTCCAGCAACACTGCAATTTACGGCAATGAACAATGCTTTAGAATTGTCGAATGAAAATTGCATGTTGCCTGAAAATGCATTAACAACATCCGCTAATTATAAGAATATAGACGTTTCTGGTATGAGCATGGCATCCCTGCTCACTGGCTATATGCCGGCATCGCTATATAACAAATTCTTGCCGCTTTATTACCCGCGTGCAGGAACAGACTTGATTGATACAGGCAGTCTCATCTGCTCTGATTATGATCAGCGGGGGATGTCTCGCAGTCTTGACGCTTCTGTAATACTGAATATTGCTGCGGAGAATACCTGTGATATCGGCTCTGTCGAATTGCTTAGATTTAATGCGGCAGATGTTGAAAATTTAACTAATGTATCGCAAAAAGTGATGCTGGATCAGCAGCAAGCATCCATTGATCAGCTTAAAGCAGATATTGAAGATCCTGCACGTAAAGAATATAAAATAGCCAATCAGGCGGATTTGAAAGTAGCTGAAGAATTTTTAGCAAAATTAAAGGGCAATTTGATTTATCGTGCACTTTATATAGAACCGTTCAATTTGGCCTTACCTGAAGAGGTCATGGTTGGAAATACTGAAGAGCGCAGATATAAAGCATTAAATGCTGATAATTATGATGTGAGTGTAAAAGCACTGGGCATTGGCACGGAATTGACAGTCGATAGTGCCGGCAATCCTGTGCTTCAGGGGCAGCCTTTAGATTTAGTCTGTAAATGGGATCCCGATTTAAAACGGATTTTGATTTATCGTGAAGGCGGCGGAGATAGTTTAGGTCAATATGCATATTGCCAATACACTTTAAAAGAAAAAACAGGCAGCATGCTAGAATCTAGCGGTGTCCTGAAAGCCGAAATTAAAAATATTGCGCCGATTGCAGTCAGTGATAGCTATGTCATTAGTCCAGACAGTAATTTGACGGTCACTGTAAATCCTTTGGAAAATGACAGCGATGATGGGGATGGCCCTTTATCTAAGCTGCCAGCGGGCAAAAAATTATGGCATCAAAATGTAGAGGGTAAAAATATCCCAATTTATTTTTCCTCTATGCCTGCTGGTTTGAACTTTAAAGCGGAATATAGCGGCCCATGTCCAGTTGGATATGAGCAGAATACATGCTATGGCGGTCAGATTGAATTTTCAGCCAAAAATGCATTCAGTCAGAATTCTTATCAGGTGAATTATAAGGTTTATGATTCGGAAGGTGCAGAATCTAATACTGCTTCAATTAATTTGAATAACTCTGTGAAAAATACCAATGCGTCAGCTAGCGGCGGCGGCGGTTCTTCCAGTGCTTTTAGCTTTGCTGTACTGGCATTGCTGGCTTTGTACCGAATGCGTAAATACATGAAGCGTCATGGCTAAGTTTTTATGACGGTTTTAATATGAAAAATGCCTCTGAGTAATTAGGGGCATTTTTATTGCAAGTGTATTGTATAAAAGTGTTGAGGCAAGCCGGAGAGTGGTTTTCATATATTAACCTCCAATTTGAATGCAGAAATAGTTTGCTTTTTAACCCGAGGTTTAAAGTAAGTATTAATCCGTTGCAGTTGTATTCGTCACAATTGAATTAACCCATGTAATGGTGTAAAGAGAGAAAAGAAAAAGTGCGCAATGATACGGAGAGCGTATAAAACTGCAAAAATTTTAATGATAAAAAATTTGGAAATAAAAAAACTGAGCGCTAAGGCCCAGTTTTTTATAGCTGAAGATCAGTGATGTGTAACTTCTGCATCTAGGTATTTATTTACATATTCTTCGCGGATGGCGCTGCGTTCTTCCGGTGAGGCTTTCTGCAGACGGTGTGCCAGCTCTCGGCGTTCCTGGGTGCTCATTTTTTGCCAAACTTCACGCATTTTCTGCTTTTCAGCTTCCGGCAATTGAGTAAACCAATCCATACGCTGCTGCAAGCTGACGCTTTGTTCTGCAGGAATTTCTTTTAAGGTTTGATAGCGCTTGATGAGGGCAGCCTGTTCTGAGTCAGAAAGCGAATCCCAGTTTTCATTGACTTGTGTGCCGGCATCTTTGGAAAATATCCAAAAACGTTCAAAACCGGCAAAGCTGGTTTGCAGAAAACTGAACGCGCAAAAGGCTAATGCTAATTTTTTAGCTTCCATGTGGAACCTTGTCCTCACCTAAAACCATTAACATTTCCAAGTCTTCGACCATTTGCGGTGATAGCTTAGGGGTCGCAACCACTTGGCTTTGCGGTTTTTCATTCAGGCTGGTGACTGAATTAGGCAGCACGACAAAACCGGCTATGGCAGCGGCCAAAGCAAAGCCTGACATTTTCCACAGGCCATAACGAGATGCTTCACGTTCATGGATTTTATCCAAAACGTTATTCATCACAGTTGCCTTGTGTTCATGGCGCTGCGCGAGTCCATCGAGTTTGGAAGTTACTTGCTTTAAGAAATCATCTTGTTTCATTCGGATGACCCTCCCAGTTGTGGATTCAAATGTGCTAAAGAAGCGCGTAAGCCTTGAATAGCACGGTGATAATGTGTTTTTACACTGCCTTCTGTGCAGTTCATAATCTCGGCGGTGGTGTGGGTGTCAAACCCTTCCCATGCCCGGAGCATGAATGCCTGCTGTTGACGTACCGGCAGCTGCGCAATTGCATCTTGAATTTCTTCTGCTGTTACAGCGCGGTCAATAAATTCAAGCGGATTTGGTGTCGATTCATCTACAACTTCATTAATCTCAAAGTCATCATCATCTAAACTAACTTTTTTGAAGAACGAAAAGGGTTGGGCGCGGCGTGCTTCTTTGCGCCGCCAGTCCTGCAGCTTATTGTTAAGGATGGTATAGAACAGCGGATACCATTCTTCTGTAGATTTTTCTGGATAGGATTTATGCAATGAAATAAAAGCTTCTTGAACCAAATCCATGGCTATACCATGCTGGCTTTGAGTTGCGCTTTCCATCATGACTAATGCGCGTCCAGTCACTTCATGCATGAAGTTTTTCAGGCGCGACTCAGCCGTGCTCTTTAAAACACTTGCATTTGCCGTATCTGACTGTTTTGGCGCTAAATCCATAGAGATGGAAAATCCTGTCATTGGATACCCACCATCATTTCCAAATTCATAACCATATAACGTTGAAAATGATGGTTTGGTTGACAATTAAATTGTTATTTTTCTAGTTTAATCTATTTTTTTAACTGAGCCAGCCCAATTAAAATAAAAAAACGCTTTATAAACGCTGGCGCACCATTTCAAAGAAACATACTGAGCCGGCAATTGCCACATTCAGTGATTCTTGGCCACCCGGCTGCGGAATAACGACAGCTTCAGCATTTTGCAGCGCATAGTCGCTGACGCCTTGCCCCTCATTGCCTAAAATCCACACGCAAGCTTTGCTTAAATCTTTTGAATATAAGCTGTTCGAACGGTGAGAGCTGGTAACATACACGGGTATTTCAAAACGCGGCAGCAAGTCTTCCAGCACGGCGTTTTCATAGGTGTACAGTGAGAAGTGTGCACCCATACCCGCGCGCAGCACACGTGGCGACCATAAGGAAGCAGAACCTTTGGTGCATACGATTTGTTCAATGCCGGCAGCTGCGGCTGAGCGAAGCAATGTGCCTACATTGCCCGGATCTTGAACGTTTTCCAAAATGAGGGTGTCTTGATCGAACTGCAGCGCTTGGCTTGATGTCGGTATATCCACAATTGCAAGGCAAGCCAGTGTAGTGCCAAGGGTGCTCAAGTCTTTGTATAAAGATTCACTGATTACAAAAACTGCGCCCGTGTATTTGGCAAGGATTTTAGTAAAATCCTCATGTTCCAGCGCATGCTCTGTGGTGAAAATAGAGTTGATTTTTTTGCTTTCATGAAGCCAGGCAAGGCATAAATGCGTGCCTTCCAAAACAGTTTGGCCCTGTTTTTTGCGGTAGGTGTTTTGTTCAATTAAACCGCGCAGGTGTTTAATTTTGGGGTTGTCTTTGGATTCAAGAAAAATAGTCGGCATGGGAGATAAAGTCCACAGCGGTCAAGACGGGCTGACCGCTGTTTTAGAAATATTAGTTGTGGTAGCTGGTCACAAGATCAACTTCGTTTTTAGAGCCAATAATCACTGGCACGCGCTGGTGAAGTTCGCTTGGCTGAATGTCTAAGATACGCACGCGGCCTGTAGTAGATGCGCCGCCAGCTTGTTCCATTAGCATGCTCATTGGGTTGGCTTCATACATTAAACGCAGGCGGCCAGCTTTTTTCGGATCTTTAAAGTCATATGGATACATGAAGATACCGCTGCGGCAGAGGATGCGGTGAATGTCGCCCACCATGCATGCAACCCAGCGCATATTAAAGTCTTTTTCACGCGGGCCTGTTTTACCTGCTAACAGTTCGTCCACATAACGTTTCACCGGCTCTTCCCAATGACGTTGGTTCGATGCATTGATGGCATATTCTTTGGTATCAGCTGCAACAGCAATGGCATCTTTAGTTAACAAAAATTCTTTGCTTTCTGGGTCAAAAGTAAAGAATACAACACCAGCACCCACAGTCAGCGCCATCATGGTTGATGGACCATACAGTACATAACCGGCTGCTGCTTGGTTAACACCCGCTTGCATGAAGTCTTCGGCTTGAGTGACTGCATTTTTTGCAGGAAGAATTGAGAAAATTGTACCGACACACATATTGATATCAATGTTGCTTGAACCGTCAAGCGGGTCAAATAACACAAGATAGTCGCCATTTTCTTGCGCAGGGGTAAATTCATCTAATTCTTCAGATGCTAAACCGCCAACGTGTGGATGGACTTTTAGTGCATCAATTAAATAATCATTTGAAATGACATCTAATTTTTTTTGTTCTTCACCTTGAACGTTTTCATGCTGCGCGCTGCCCAGTACGCCAGCCAAAGCGCCTTTTTGTAAAAGCAGGTCGATGTCTTTGCATGTATTGCCAATTGTTTCAATAACTTGAGCTAGAGCAGGCGTTAAATTTCCACTTTGTTGTTGTAAATATTGGGATAGGCTTAAACGTGACATAACTGGAATGCTCCAAAATAAAAGCGGTCAAAAATGATCGGAATAGAATAATGTAGTATTTTAGATGAGAATGGCAGAAAAGAAAAATTAAACTGCATTATTTGCCTTGATTTTGCCCTTGCAACTCTGCCAGAACATGCTATGTTGAAGGCAGATAAGAGTGAAAATGAGCAGGAGCACAACAATGACGACTCAAAAATTTGATGCGACTCCAACCCCGAGTGAAGGATTGAATTTAGACGGTATTTCGAAAGAAAACGTTGAACAGGCATGGAGTGGCTATGAAGCTAAGCCTGAATATAAAAAGTTTAACAAGCACGACTTAATTGAATCGATGCAAAGTGCAGCAGAGGCGGAAAAGACTGTAAAAAAAGCTTCTGAAGCTTAAATTCTAAATGCTGTCGGTGCTATCAAATACCCGTTGCAGCTGCCTTAAGCCTTAAAGTAAAAAAAGCCTTAAAGTAAAAAAGCACTCAGTAGAGTGCTTTTTTGTTTGGATGGATTATTTCAGCAATGGCGGAACGGCTTCATAGTTGATTTCAACACGGCGGTTTTCTTTCCATGCATTTTCATCGTGGCCGGCATTGATTGGCATTTCTTTGCCGTAGCTGACAGCTTCTAGCTGGTTGGCGCTGACACCGCTAGTGATTAAGAAGCTTTCAACTGCTTTAGCGCGGCGTTCACCCAGCGCCATGTTGTATTCACGTGTACCGCGTTCATCAGTGTGGCCTGTCAGCGCGACACGTGAATTTGCATTGGCAACTAAAAATTGCGCATGTGCTTGCAGGGTTTGCAGGTCTTCATTCGACAGTTCGCTGCTGTCATAGTCAAAATGCACAACGCGTTTTGCCAAGAAGGCTTTGTTGGCAGCAGTAACGCCTTTAGATGATGCACCAGCAAGATTTTGCGCATTTAGCGCGGCATCTTCACTTAAGCCTTCAGTGCTGACAGTTGTGGCGCTTGACGGATTTTGTGTTGCGTCTACAGCGGCAGCAGGTTTACGGTTTGCACAGCCGGTCATTACAATGGCTGCAGCCAGTACAGGCAGAACAAATAATTTTACAGCTTTCATGTTTCTCTCCATGAAGGTTAGTTCTATTTTACAGATGTTGAGCCTGCATAATGTTTGTCATTGAGCAGACTTAAATTTACAGTTTATGCTTAAACAATTGTTTGGATTTATATCGGCAATTATTTTGGCGCCCACGCGGGTTCACGCACTTCGCCTTGTTCACTTGGTAAGTTCATACGGAAACGGCCGTCCAAAGACATAATGGACAACACCCCGCGGCTGCCATCACGAGTTGCATAGACCACCATTTGGCCGTTTGGCGAGAAGCTCGGTGATTCATCCAGACTGGTTGGGGTTAAAATATTGGTCACACCTGAATCGATGTTTTGTACCGCAACTTTGTAGCTGCTGCCGCTTGGACGGTGTACCAGCGCCAATTTTTTCCCATCAGCGCTTAATGTGCCGCGCGCATTGAAGGCACCGCGGAAGGTCAGGCGCTTTACGCTGCTGTCGGCAAAGGTATAACGATAAATTTGAGGTGAACCGCCGCGGTCAGAGGTGAAAATAAAAGATTTTCCATCTGGGGCATAACGCGCTTCGGTATCAATAGCGCTGTCATTGGTCATGCGCTGCAGCTGGCGGGTGTCCAAATCCATTTGATAGATTTCTGGATTGCCATGCATAGATGCGGTAAACAGCATAGTTTTGCCGTCTGGCGAGAAACTTGGCGCGCCATTTAGACCGCGGAAGCTGGCCAGTTTTTCACGGCCGCCGCTGGCTAAGTCTTGCAGATAAATTGCTGGCCGTTTGGTTTCAAAAGATACATAAGCCAATTTTTTAGCATCTGGTGTCCAAGCAGGGGATAAAATCGGATCGCGCGAAGTCAGTACGGTACGCGGCTGTTCACCGTCTGTATCTGCAATTTGCAGGGTATAGCGCTGTTCTGGAGTTGCTGGATTTCGCAGCACATAAGCAATGCGGCCGCTGAAATCACCTTTGATGCCAGTTAAGGCTTCATAAATGGCATCACTGATCATATGGGCGGCTTGTCGTGTGCGTGATGCCGGCACATTCAGCAGTTCATTCAGCAGGTATTGCTTTTTCTGCACATCGTACAGCTGGTAGTGAATTTCTGAAGAACCGTCCGCAGCTTGCTTAATCGTACCGGTCACGACATAAGGAACGCCCGCAGTCTGCCATGCTTCAGCATTTGGCGCATTCATTGCAGCGGTTGCCGGCAGATTTTTAGATGAGCTGGTAAATTTTCCAGAGCGGTTTAAATCGCTTTCAATAATTGGATACAGCGACTGGTCGTTGCTGAATGGCACAATAGCGATTTTAGGCGCTTCTTCTGGCGCTTTGGTAATTTCCAAATGCAATTGCGCAAAAGATTGACTGATTGTAAGGGGACTTAATGCTGTTAAAACGGCTAAGCAGAGCAGATGTTTTCGCGTCATTTCCATCATTCGCTGAATACTCTAAATCTATAAGTTTTTGTTGCTGTGAATGAGTCACATAATGGCATGTTTTTTAAATATTAAAAGCACAACATTATGACCGAACTGTTATTTGTCTGTGAAATAATGTCTAAATAATCGTCAATAAGGTCAAAAAGCAATGCCGCTCGTGCATAGTGTATTAATTGACAGATTGGGGTTATACACCTCTTAGACGACAATGTTATTTCATAAACCTGCATAAGTGATAATTTTAGTTCAGCTTGTAATTTTTAATGCGCTTGCCTGATTTTTAAATATGCATGTGTTGCTTCAGACTGTATTGACGGTTCTATATCATTGAAAAAGGTATTATTACTGCTTGGATTTAGATCTCAAGGGAAGTCATTTGATTTTTAAAAGGTGCCATGTAAATCAGCAGAAATGTGTTTCATGCAGTTCAATAAAAACTCCCTCTGACAAATCAGAGGGAGTTTATTTTAATTTGCAGATCTAAATGTTGAGGTAAAGCTTCGCGCTTCTGCTCTAGCATCAGGATCGCTTGGCATTGGATAAGGTGCGGCAGCACGAACGGCAGCCTCAATACTGGCTTTCATATCGGGATCGTTAGAATTTACCACGACAGATTTAACAGAACCGTTATCTAAAAGTTGTACACGAGCAGTTGCTGTTTTACCTGCAGAGTCTGAAGGAGTGTCCCAAGCACGCTTGATTTTGTTTTCAAAATCTTTTTTTGCAGTTGAGGCAATTTTCTTCGATTCAGCTTTTTTCTGCGCGGCTTCTTCAGCTGCTTTTTTAGCCGATGACGCTTTGGCTTCTTCAGCAGCACGTTCGCGAGCTTCAGCATCGGCTTTTGCCTTGGCATCCGCTTTAGCTTTTGCATCTGCATCGGCCTTACGTTTAGCCGCTTCAGCATTGGCTTTGGCTTGCGCATCTGCTTTTGCTTTCGCCTGTGCGTCAGCTTTGGCCTTGGTATCTGCATCGGCTTTGCGTTTAGCCGCTTCCGCATTGGTTTTGGCTTGCGCGTCTGCCTTTGCTTTCGCCTGAGCATCCGCTTTTGCTTTGGCATCTGCATCGGCCTTACGTTTAGCCGCTTCAGCATTGGCCTTGGCTTGCGCGTCAGCTTTGCGTTTAGCAGCTTCCGCATTGGCCTTGGCTTGTGCATCCGCTTTTGCCTTAGCATCCGCATCGGCCTTGCGTTTTGCAGCTTCAGCATTGGCTTTTGCAGTTGCTGCTGCTTTCGCTTTGTCCGCTTCAGCCTTTCTTAAAGCATCTGCACGTACTTTTTCTGCCTTGGCTTGAGCCTCGGCTTCTGCTTTACGTTTTGCAGCATCAGCGTTGGCTTTTGCTGCGGCTTCAGATTTTGCTTTAGCCGCATCTTCAGCGCGTTGGCGGGCAGCTTCTGCTTTTGCATCTTGTTGCGCTTTAAGTTTAGCCGCTTCTGCCGCTTTGGCTTGCGCATCTGCCCGTGCTTTTAACGCAGCGGTTTCACTGGCTTGACGCTTTTGTTCAGCCAGCAGTGCAGCGGCCGCTGCGGCCTGTTCTGCAGCTTTTGCGTCTGCCGCGGCTTTTGCAGTATCAGTTTTAGGCGGTTCGGCTGGTTGAGTTTCTGCCGGTTTAGGCGGTGCGGAGGCTGGAATGTCAGGCGCTGGCTCTACACTCGGTTCTGCAGTTTGGGTCACTTGCTCTGCAACATTTTCATGTGCAGTTTCATCAAAAGCAGTTTCTTCGTGTATGCGCGGTTTTAAATCTTCCGGTTTGACTAAAACCGTGGTGATTTTTTTCGGCGGTTCAGGCGGTTTACTCATACCCAAATAAAGCAAGCCCACCACCGCAACGACATGCACCCCAAGGGTGAAGCCAATCGCAACAGCTTTTTGTTTAAAAGGCGGCTTTTTAAAATCTTTCATAAATTACTTTAATGGCTCAGTGAGTAAACCTACTTGTGTTAATCCTGCATCCTGCAGCGCAGACATGAGTTTCATGACTTCACCATAAGGACGCGATTCACTGCCGTTAATGAGCACGCTCATTTGTTTTTTTTGTTCAGCGGCTTCTTGCTGCGAAGCGGACAAAACTGTTTTCAGTTCATCCAGTGTCAGCACGTCATTGCTGTGGGTTTTATCTTCCAGCAGCAAGGTGCCGTCATCTTTGAGGGTCACAATCGCAGGGCGGTCTTCTGCCTGCATTGGGGCGCCGTTGGCCTGTGGAAGGTCAACTTTGACTCCGGTGGTAATCATCGGCGCAGTCACCATGAAAATCACCAACAGCACCAGCATGACGTCAATATAAGGTACGACATTCATGTCGCTCTTTAATGGTTTTTTTATGCGCTCAAAGCGTCCAGAACGTTGAATAGCCATTAGTCATTGTCCTGAGCTGAACCTGTAGACTGGCGTTGTAATAGCGCGACCATCTCTTCGGCAAAAAGCGCGCGGTCGTTATATACGGCTTCGCCTTTGGCAGTGAAATGGTTAAAAGCCAATACGGCAGGAATCGCAGCAAATAGACCAATAGCAGTAGCAATCAAAGCCTCAGCAATACCCGGTGCAACGGTTGCAAGGGTGACTTGATCTACATCTGCCAAGCCGATAAAAGCATTCATGATGCCCCACACGGTGCCGAACAGGCCGACATAAGGTGCAACTGAACCAATACTGGCCAGCGCGCTTAAGCCATTTTCCAGACCGCTTTGATCACGGCTTAAACCTACACGCAAAATACGTTCTGTACCTTCAATCGACTGCTGGGGCGCCGCGCCGCGTTTTTTGAGTTTGAAAAATTCGCCCATGCCTTGATAGAACACATCTTCAAGGCCGACACGTTTTGAGTTGAGCTGAGCATTGTTGTATAGGGTATTTAATTCGGCGCCAGACCAGAAGATTTTTTGAAAATGTTCATCATCGGCCTGGGCCCTTTTATAACTCATATGCAACTTGGCAATCAGATACCAGCTGAACAGCGAGGCTAATAAGAGCAAAAGCATTACCAGCTGTACAACAGGACTTGCTTGTAAAATTAAATCTGATACGTGAAGGGTAGATTCTAGTTGAGTTGCCATAGTTACATTAAGCCAATTAATTTTTTTAATCTTGTTCCAATTCTTTAAGAATCAGTTTGCGGATCTCTTCAGGAAGCCGTGTTGGACGCATGCCGTCAACACTGATGCAAGCCAATTCGACTTCTCCAGATGCAAGCATGATTTCACCACGATAAATATTTTGTTGCAATACAAATGATGTTGATTTACATGAAACCACACTAGCAGTAACAGTAATTAGGTCATCCATAAGGATAGGACGTGAATATTTCACATTTATTTTATGCACGACAAAATTGTAATCTTTTTGATGCCAGTAATGGCCAATGCCGGATGCGCGGAGCCATTCGGTGCGGGTACGCTCCATAAAGCGAATATGGTTAGCGTGATAGACGATGCCGCCTGCATCAGTATCTTCCATATAGATACGAATATTGAACTCGAATTTATTCGCCATGAATGTATTCCATTTTGCTGCAGTTTTGGGTGGCCGCTTGCTGTCCAGCCAATCATTGAGCGGTTGAAGCGCCAATCATGATATTGGAGCAAGCGCAGTAACGGGGGCAGTTTAGCACTCTGAAAATACACTCCAATGGCACAAGGTTTCAAATCCTGAGGCAAACTGTAAAGGCTGGAGGCCTTGGCGCTTGTTCATATGAATAT
>JASLHF010000229.1 GCA_030152275.1 Acinetobacter sp.
TGGAAACTGGCCGATTTAAAGCTGGTGCTGAACTATGAAAACCCGAATTGGCTGGCGCAAAGCGATGTGCGCTGCTATCAATACGACCGCCTGTGTGACGCGGTTTTTTTACACAGCGCTTGGGCTGGCTATAAAATTGACAGCCGGCAAACCCTGAGTGCCGGACTGCAGCCGGTGGATTTCGGCTTTGGACGCTTTTGGGGCAGCAGTTATTATGAAACGCTGTTCAATACCCTGGGCTATGAAGATGTGCACAATTTAGGCTTGAAGTATCAGCTGAAACAGCCGGATTACAGTCTGACACTGGGTTTTTATCCGACGGATGGCGGCAATTTCAAAGGCACTTCAAAAGACTCCAGCCGCTATACCGGCAACTTTGTCGAGGCGGATGATTTAGCGCACGGCACCGATATTGAAGAAAAAAATATGTGGGTGGCGCGGGTGGCCAAGACCCTGCATTGGAATACGCCTGCCGAACTGTCCAGTGAAGTTGGCGCTTCATGGTGGTATTCCGATTTGGACAATCAAAAAACCGGCGCAACTGGGCATAAGCGCAACTGGAATATTTTCAGTACCACTCATTATCAAGACTGGGAGCTGATGCTGCTGGGCGGGCAGCAAAAAATCAATAACAAAGATCAAATGATGCCGGACAGTTCCACACTGGGCGCTTTTGATTATGCCTATAACATTGCCAATGACGGCAAATACGTGATGGCAGAGCTGAACTACAGCGTTAAACAGGATTTTAAAGCCTTGACCGGCATTAAGCCTTATCTGTCTTATAGCCAATTTTTTAAAGATCAGGCGGGCTATAAAGACTCGACCCGGGCCATTGCCGGTGTGGCGTTTAACTACAAGCAGCTTGGCGTACAGGCCGAATATATCTGGTCGCGCAATGACGCTATGATTGGCGGCACGTCAAAGGCCTTGGCAGAAGGCGATAATAAAGACTGGAATAAGCTGCTGTATATCGCGCTTGGCTATTATTTTTAAGCCTTTGCGCTTTGGCATGCCGTCCTGTGAGGTGTAGAAAATACTGCCGCTGTATAAACGCTTTAGCGCTGTGTTTAAGCGCTTGAGTGCTTCAGTTTTAGTCTCAGTTTCAGAGTGGGGTGGCGGCGCATATCCATGCACGCAGCCTTTAGGCCGGTGCAATCCGGCTTTTTGAGCTGTGATTTTATGGCTGAATGTTTAAAGCGCCATGTTTAGGGCAGCGGGTCTTGGCGGGAGTGACACAACCATCTTATTTTTTACCCTATGCGGCCAGAGGGCGGCAGATCTTAGAGAAAGACTTTTTCCGGCGGCAGCGCAAGGCTGTCCGGTTTCGGCAAAATCGGTTTGCCGGGGATTAAGGTATTTAAATACTGCAAACGGTTTTGCAGCTGGGCCTGAATAAATAAAATGCAGGTCTTTAATTTGGATGAACTGCGCAGCCGAGAAGGGTAAACTGCCCAAATATCAGCATCTTGCCAGTAGCTGGTTAAAATATGCTGCAGCTGGCCGCTTTGCAGCTCATCCATCACATCCCAGACCGAACACAGCATAATGCCTTGATCGTCTATCACCAGCTGTTTAATGATTTCACTGTTGTTGGAGGTGAATTTAGGCTGAATCGAAATGGATAAATCTTCCATCGGACTGCGCAGTTTCCATACATGGCGCGACTGATCGCGTTCCTGAATCGCCAGACAGTTGTGATTGGCCAGCTCATCTAAATCATCCGGTTCGCTGTTGATTTGCAGATAGCGCGGCGAGGCGCACAGAATGCGGAAATTCGACAGCAGTTTTTTGGCGATCATGTTGGGCGAAATATCATTGCCGACAAAAATGTCTAAATCCAAACTGTGTTGAATCAAATCTACCGTATGGTCAACCGTGTTGAACTGAATATCCAATTCGGGATACATGGTCATCAGTTTGGATAAAATCGGCGCAATGTGGCTGCGTCCGAAACCAAAGCTGCTGACAATATCAATCCGGCCGGTTGGGGTATTTTGCGGGTTGTTGATCAGATCACTGAGTTCATCAAACTCGTTCAGAATATTGGATACCCGCTCCAAAATCAGTTTGCCGTCTTCAGTCAGGCTGACATGCCGGGTGCTGCGGTGGAATAAAGTGCAGTTTAAATTGTTTTCTAGAATATTAATCCGTTTGCTGACATACGCCGGCGAGGCGCCCAGCTCATCTGCCGAAGCAACAAAACTTTTCCGTTTCGCAACGACACAAAAGACCTTTAAGTCTGAAAGGTTAGGCAGATTATTCACGATTCGTGTCCATTGGGTTAATGATTACCTTGTTGATCTTTGACGCCCAAAAAAGCATCTTAGCGCCTGAGGAACGTACTAAGAAGCGAAATGGATTTTGGTGGCAAGATTGCACAATCGCAACCATCAATGCTGATGGAGTTGACCTAGCGGTTTTACCACAAGGCATACAGGGAGTAAAGGCAGGGAGCTGATTTTCACAGAGGCGCATGCCCGCTGCAGATGCAGATCCGCAGGCTTCCCTTTCATTATATGCGTTTATATATCGTTAACCGGTATCGATTTTTAAACCCTTTTCATTTCGCTTTGCAGTCAATCAGTTAACAGCTGATACAGGCGCTTGCACAGGTATTAGTCCATGGAACTAAAACAATCAGTGTTGACCGCATGGTGATAACGGATGACGCGGAAAACTGCGCTGAGCGCATGGAACGCGAATTATTCATAGGGCGGATCGTTTTGATCCGGCCCCATTGATAAGGATTTATGAATATGGATAGTAAACCCCAGAAGGTCAAAATGGACAAAGTGCTGGCGACAGTCAGCCTGTCTATTGTGTTCCTGTCGGTGATTGCGCTTTCGGTGTTTTCCAAAGAGTCGATTGCCTTTGCAGAAAAGATTCTTTATTGGAGCACGTCGATTTTTTCTGCGCCGGTGCTGCTGTTTGGTTTTTTTGCCTGTATTTTTGTGGCCGGTTTAGCCTTCAGTAAGTATGGACATATCAAATTAGGCGAGGGCAAGCCTGAATACAGCACGTCTTCATGGATTTTCATGTTTATTTTGGCGGGTTTAGGTTCATCAACGCTATATTGGGGCTTTTTGGACTGGGCGTATTATTACCAGACGCCGGGTCTGAATATTGCCGCCAAAACCCCGGAAGCGCTGAAATACAGCGTGCCTTATACCATGTTCCACTGGACCATCAGCGCATGGTCGATCTATGCCTTGGCTTCAATTTCGGTGTGTTACAGCTTTCATGTGCGTAAAAATAAAGGCTTAAGTTTGGCATCGATTATCGAATCGATTACCGGCTTTAAAGCCACTGGTGTAGTGGGTCGCTGCATCGATTTAATGTTCCTGCTGTGCATGTTCGGCGCATTGACCATTTCACTGGTGCTCACCGCCATCACCTTTACCAATATTCTCTCAGCGCTGACTGGTATTCCCAACACCTTTATGACCAATGCGGTGATTGTGCTGTTCGTTTCAATGCTGTTCGGTCTCAGTTCTTATGTCGGCATGGACAAAGGCATGCAGCGCCTCAGCTCGATGGTGTGTTATGCGGTTTTTGCCTTAGCGCTGTACGTTTTCTTCTTTGGCCCAAGCCAATTTATTTTGAACAATACCATCAGCAGCATGGGCCTGATGTTCAGCAACTTTGTCAGCATGAGCTTATTTACCGACCCGCTGGGCGACGGCAAATTTACCCGCGAATGGACTGTGTTTTATTGGCTGTGGTGGACGTCTTATGCGCCGGGTGTCGCGCTGTTTGTGACCCGCGTATCCAAAGGCCGCACTATTAAAGAAGTACTGCTTGCGATGGTATTGGGCGGCAGCGCAGGCATGTGGGTATTCTTCGGCATTATGGAAAACTACAGTATTTTCCAATTCATGAATGGTGTAGTGAATGTGCCTGAAGTGTTGAGCACACAGGGCGGTGAAGTGGCGATTGCGCAGCTGCTGAGCCTCTTGCCGGGCGGTGAGGTGCTGATGTGGGTGTTCTTGGGCATCATGGTGATTTTCTTGGCTGCGCACATGGATGCGGTGGGTTATGCCGTGTCGGCAACCTGTTCTAAAGGCTTACAAGAAGGACAAGATCCGTCACAGAATGTGCGCCTGTTCTGGTGTGTCATGCTGACCTTGGTGCCTTTGGCGATGATTTTCTCCAAAGCGCCGCTGGACACCATGAAAGCAGCCACAATTGTCACAGCCTTGCCGTTTATCGTGATTATTTTGGTGCAGACCTACGGCTTCGTGCGCTGGCTGCGTGAAGATTACGCCAAACTGCCGTCTTATATGATTGAGAAAGGTGAGAAAAGCGAAACGCTGAAACGTATTCAGGACAGTAATGACACGCTGATTCAGCAAGCACTGAATGCAAATGCACTGAATCCAGAATTAAATTCTGAGCATGAAAGGAAATCTGTGTAATGGAAAATAATCAGCCGGTTTTAACCGAAGAAATGCAGATGTTTGATTATTGGAGCGGCGTCTATAGCCCTGCCGATCAGCATATTGATTCGCTGCGCGCTGCCTATGACGCATTTCAGCAGCACTACACTTTGCCGCGTACCGATGAAGTGTATGTGCAGGACATACAGCTGCAGCTGTCATCGCGCGCCATTGACCTGCGGGTGTTTGCACCCGAGGAGAATGCACCGCAGGCCGGCTGGTCTTGGATTTTCTATCTGCATGGCGGCGGCAATGTCGTCGGCAGCGCCGATTCGCACGAATACATTGCCCGCCAGCTAGCGCGTGATCTAAACGTCAAAGTCTTTTTGCCAGAATACGGTTTGGTGCCGGAATTTGATTGGTCGCAAGGTCAGCAAGACTGCCTTGAAGCCTATCAAAGCATTTTTCAGCACGCTGCGGCTTGGAATATCAACACGGCAAAAGCCAGCATGGTGGCTGATGGTTCGGGCGTTGCGCTTGCGCTGCACGTACAGCAGCAGTTGCCCGCTGCACAACAGCCGCAGGCACTGGCTTTGATTTTTCCATCCTTTTTTTCATCCAACAGTCAGGTGGCGGCGCCGCAAAGTTTGGTCTATCAAATTGAAGATCAACAGTTAATGCAAATGTGGACAGGCGTGTCAGCACAACAGGCGCTGCGTGCAGTGCCTGAGTTAAACAAAGCACTGCCAAACAGCTTTATGGCATTGACGCAATATGACCGATGCCAAGCGGAAAACGCGGCCTTGCTGGAGCAATTACAGCAGCGCAATACACCCGTAGAAGTCCATACAGGCATGGGCTTAAAGGGAAATTGCTTGCCTTTATTGCGCGATTGTCCTGAGGTCGCTGCTGTGTATGAAGCATTGCTGAAATTTTTACAGCCTAATTTTTAAGAAAACAACATTCAATTTTAGTGAGGAGAATGCGATGAATTCACTTAAGAAAATTCCTACTGTAGACGCAGTGGATACATTACCTGAAGATTTTTGTCAGGATCCGGACAATGCTTGGACTATTCCAAAAGCGTTCTATACGTCTAAACAAGTCTTCGAAAAAGAAGCTACCGATATCTATGCGAAAAGCTGGATTTGTGTAGGGCATTGCAGCGAAGTTGCCAATCCGAACCAATATTTCACCCGTAAAATCATCGGTGAAAATATCATTGTGATTCGTGGTAAAGACAGTGTATTACGCGCGTTCTATAACGTGTGTCCGCACCGCGGCCATGAGTTATTAACCGGTGCCGGAAAATCTAAAAACGTGATTACCTGCCCGTACCATGCATGGACATTCAAACTCGACGGTTCATTGGCATTGGCGCGTAACTGTGAAAATGTGGCCAACTTTGACAAAGAAGGTTCAAATTTGGTGTCTTTAAAAGTTGAAGAACATGCCGGTTTCATTTTCATCAATATGGACCCTGAAGCCACATGTGTTGCAGACCAATTGCCGGGCTTTGCGGAAAAATTAGATGAAGCATGTAAAGTCGTCAAAGACCTGAAGCTGGCAGCACGTTTCGTCACAGATACCGCAGCCAACTGGAAATTGATCGTAGATAACTATATGGAATGCTACCACTGCGGTCCGGCGCATCCTGGTTTCTCTGATTCAGTGCAAGTAGATAAATACTGGCACACCATTCATGAAAACTGGACTTTACAGTTTGGTTATGCGCGTTCTTCGGAAAAATCATTCAAATTAGATCCATCGATTGTTGATCCATCTTTCAGCGGTTTCTGGACGTGGCCAAGCACCATGTTCAACGTACCGCCAGGTGGCGATTTCATGACGGCAATTTATGAATTCCCAGTGGATGAAGAAACCACATTACAGCACTACGACATTTATTTCTTAAATGAAGAATTGACCCAAGACCAAAAAGATTTGATCGAATGGTACAAACACGTGTTCCGTCCAGAAGATTTAAATCTGGTGGAAAGCGTACAGCGTGGTTTGAAATCACGCGGCTACCGCGGTCAAGGCCGTATCATGACTGACCAGCAACGTTCAGGTATCAGTGAGCACGGGATTGCTTATTTCCAAAGTCTTGTAGCCAAACATCATCAATAATTGGATGAACAACACTTTTGGGTTGGGAATAAGCCCATTCTTATTTCCCAGCCCAAGACGCTAATTGTAGGATCAAACCATGTCAGCATTACAAGAAAACGCGTTATTCCAGCAATCTGCTTTTATTGCAGGGCAGTGGGTCAATGCCGATGATCAAGACCGTGTGATTGTCACCAACCCTGCTACAGATGAAGAAATTGGTTCAATCCCAAATATGGGACAGGCCGAAGCGCAAAAAGCAGTTGAATGCGCCTATGACGCTTTGCAGTCTTGGAAAGCTTTAACCGCTCAAGCACGCGCCGATTTATTATTGGTCTGGCATAAACTCACGCTAGAACATGCCCATGAACTTGCTCAAATCATGACGATTGAACAAGGTAAACCATTGGCGGAAGCTTTGGGTGAAGTGAAATATGCGGCTTCATTTATTCAATGGTTTGCTGAAGAGGGCAAGCGGGTTTATGGTGATGTGATTCCAACCACCAATGCCGGTCAACGCTTTTTAGTGACCAAAGAACCTGTAGGTGTGGTCGCAGCGATTACACCGTGGAATTTCCCATTGGCTATGATCACCCGTAAAGCCGCGCCTGCATTGGCAGCGGGCTGTACCATCGTGATTAAACCTGCCAATGAAACACCGTATTGCGCATTAGCCATTGCAAAATTGGCAGAAAAAGCGGGTATTCCTGCGGGCGTGATCAATGTCATCACGGGTAAATCAGAAGCGATTGGTTCGATTTTCACCACGCATGAAAAAGTGAAAAAATTGACCTTTACAGGTTCAACACCTGTTGGTCGTTTACTGATGCAGCAATGCGCGCCAACTATTAAAAAACTGGCTTTAGAGTTAGGCGGTAATGCACCATTAATCGTATTTGAAGATGCAGATTTAGATAAAGCGGTTCAAGGTGCGATGTTGGCAAAATACCGTAATGCAGGACAAACCTGTGTCTGCGCCAACCGTATTTATGTGCATCAAAATGTCTATGCTGCATTTACTGAAAAATTTGTTGCTGCTGTACAAGCCTTAAAAATCGGCAATGGTCTGGATGTGGGCACGCAAATTGGTCCACTGATTAATGAAAAAGCCGTGATCAAAGCTGAAAAACTTATTGCCGATGCCTGCAGCAAAGGCGCGCAAGTGGCATGCGGCGGCAAGCGTCATACGCTTGGCCACAGCTTCTTTGAACCGACCATTTTAACCGGTGTGGATCAAAGCATGGAAATCGTGGACGAAGAAATCTTTGGCCCTGTTGCGCCGCTGATCAGCTTTGAAACGGATGAAGAAGTGATTCAACAAGCCAATGCCACCATTTACGGTCTGGCCGCGTATATCTACACCGAAAATATTTCTCGTATTTTCAAAGTGTCAGAACAGCTGGAATACGGCATGGTCGGCATGAACTCGACGGCTATTTCCAATGAAGTTGTGCCATTTGGCGGCGTGAAACAGTCGGGTCTGGGACGTGAAGGTTCTAAATACGGTCTAGAAGAATTTATGACCATTAAATATTTATGTTTAGCGGTTTAATTTTTTATTTCATATAAAAAATTCAATTTATTGCGCTAAATTTTCCAAAGCTTGAATGGCATTCAAGGCGCGTCATTCAAGATTTTGGGAAATGTGTTTTTCAAAATTAAAGACTGTGCATGCAGTGTTTTATGCTAAAAATCAGGATTTAAAGATGACTGAAAGTTATCAAATGTTTCCCGCTGTTGTGACAGCAGTCGAACAGCTTACCCCACTGATCAAGCGTTTTACCTTTAAACGCCAAGATGGTGAAAATTTTCCAGCATTTACCGGCGGCAGCCATATCATTGTCAAAATGAATGACAAGCTGTCCAATGCGTATTCTTTGATGAGCAATGCCCACGATTTATCCGCTTACCAAGTGTGCGTGCGCAAAGATGTGGACGGAAAAGGCGGTTCGGTCTTTATGCATGATCAGTGTGTGCAAGACTTTAAACTTGAAATTTCTTCACCGAAAAACCTATTTGAATTGGCGCAAACCGGCGAAAAACACATTCTGATTGCTGGCGGTATTGGTATTACGCCATTTTTACCGCAAATGGATGAGCTGGCAGCGCGCGGCGTACATTACGAACTGCATTATGCATTCCGTTCACCAGAACATGCCGCGCTGCTGGATGATTTAAAGCAGGGGCAACATGCTGCGCAGGTGCACAGTTATGTCGATAGCGAAGGCAGCCATTTAGATTTAAATGCCCTGATTGGCAGTCAGCCCAAAGGCACGCATGTGTATGTCTGCGGACCGAAACCGATGATTGAGGCGGTAATTAATACCTGTAATCAACACCGTTATCGTGATGAATATATTCATTGGGAACAGTTTGCATCAAGTGCACCTGAAAATGCTGAATCATTTACTGTGGTTCTGGCGAAATCCAATCAGCGTATTGAAGTGATGGCGGATCAAACTATTTTACAAGCCATTGAATCTTTAGATATTGATGTTGAATGCTTATGCCGTGAAGGCGTCTGCGGTACCTGTGAAACGGCAATTTTGCAGGGTGAAGCAGAACATTTTGACCAATATTTAGATGATGATGAAAAAGCCGCTCAGCAAAGCATGATGATTTGTGTGTCACGCGCCAAAGGCAAAGAAATTACTTTAGATCTATAAAAAATTTGAGCTGGAAAAGCCTGCATTTGTGCGGGCTTTTTTGTGCGTGTATCGAGCGCAGTAAAATAAAGGCATGTAAAACATAGTTATGTGAAACATAGGCATAAAAAAGCCCCAATCTTTCGATTAGGGCTTTTTGAATTTGGAGCGGGAAAGGAGACTCGAACTCCCGACCCCAACCTTGGCAAGGTCACTGAGATTTATTGCATTAAATGACATAAATGGTATTTATATAAATTCTATATATAGAATTTATATAGTGTTTTTATTTTATCGGGTGTAATTTAAAGCAGGGTAGTGTATTTTTATTTTTGGTCACTATATTATTTTTATAAATCATCAATAATAACCAATATGTATATGCTTAATTCAAATAAAACTTACCAATCGGTAAAAAAATTATGTGATGAGGCTAGGGGGAGCTATTTATTCACGGTTACGTTTTCGGTTTACCCTTTTTGCGTAAGACGTATAAATATAAGTTTTCAACTTTCAAGTACCCATAGTGTGGTGTGCAAGAATCGAAATGATGATTATCAAAGGAAATCTTCCATTTTATCAGTACACATTATACTTATTTATCTATGGAAAAAACTTGCTAGCCAAATAAGCTTTTCTCCAGCAGTAAATTTTGATCTTTTGAAATAACCCGCTTCCGAAACAAGGATCTTACTAATAAATTGCTACGTATCATCACATGTTTCGACAACTATAAGTATTATCCCCTATTAAAATAATAAGAAGTACTCATACTGCAAAATAAAAACCCTTATCCATCTCAGAAAAGCTACTTAGCATAACACCCATTCTTCCTAATATTTTCTTGTTGTTCCAACGCTTAAATTATTTCTAAGTAAAGACATCTTTATTGGGCAAGGAATAAGTTAAATGGAAATTAAAACAACTAGAAAAATTAAAGCTGTAATGCTAGGAGGCAGTATTTTTTGCTGTACAGCATCTTTGGGTTATGCGGCTGAAAATGGGGGAGCAGCGTATCCCGATGGAACAGAAAGTTTTATGGCGGGTGCAATGCCACCTCCAGGAACGTATGTAGTTGTTTATAATCAAGTTTATAGCGCGGATAAATTTAAAAATGATCATCCAGTATTTAATGATTTTAAATTAGATACATGGGCGACAGTACTCCGTGGTGTATATGTTAGTGATAAAAAAATATTGGGTGCAAATTGGGGAATGCATGCTTTTTTAGTCACTGCCAATGCTGATCTTACTTTAGGTGGTGGACATGATGAGCGCCGTGGAATGGGAGATTTGATTATTGATCCATTTTTACTCGGTTGGCATAAAGGGAATTGGCATGTCGCTACAGGTTTAGATATTTATGTACCTATTGGTTCATACAATAAAGATCGTTTAGCTAATATCGGGCGTAATTATGTGACTTTACAACCGATTGCCTCAACCACATATTTAAATCCAAAAGGTTATGAAATTTCGACCAAATGGATGTACGACTATAACTTTGAAAATAAAGATACCAATTATAAAACTGGTCAGGCATTGCATGTTGATTACTTAGTGGGGAAACATTTTGGTCCTTGGGCAGTGGGCGTAGGAGGTTATGCCTATCAACAGCTCACTGGTGACTCCGGTCAAGGTGCCATTCTAGGTGATTTTAAAGCAAGCGCTTTTAGTGCTGGACCACAGCTCCGCTATCAAGCACAGAATGGCGCAAGTATTAGTGCGAAATATCAAAAAGAATTTTCAGTTGAAAATCGCCCTGAAGGTGACAAGCTGGCCATCGATGTGAGTTTTCCATTTTAAACACGTTATTTAAATCCAAAAAATATTCATAAGATGAGGGAAGATCATGAAATTAGAACATCAGGATTATGCAATCCATGCTGACACACCTGCTGTGGATTATATGGTAGTAAATGAATATTCAGGTGGAATAGTCGGCCCAAGCCAAAAAATGCTTGGCCCATTGAAAGATGGGGGTACGCTTAAAACAGGAACTCCACCAGGTTGTTGGGGGCCGATGATTACTCCTGCATTTCAAGGTGGGCATGAAGTAACGCTTCCTGTTTATATTGAGGGTGCGGAGATTGGTGATGCGGTTGCATTAAAAATTAAAAAAATGAATGTAACTTCAATTGCAACGTCTTCAGGTGTGATGAATTTTGTAGAGGGACGTTATCATGGTGACCCATTTGTTGCGAAATATTGTAACGCTTGCGGTACGGAACAGCCTGCAAGTTATGTGGAAGGGATTGGTGATGATGCAATTCGATGCAAAAACTGTAATGCAGAGGTTAGCGCATTTGCATTTTCTCATGGTTATGTGATTGTTCTTGATCAGGAAAATCAAGTCAGTTTAACGGTGAGTCAGGATATCGCCAATAAATTAGCAGGCAATGCCAACGAAATGTCCGCTTTGCCTGAACATGCCGCACAACATTCAATATTATCTTTAGCCCGCGCAGATATGCCGGGGGTTGCAGCACATATGCGTCCATTCCTCGGGAATATTGGTACAACCCCTTCACGAGATTTGCCTGATTCGCATAATTGTCATGACTTTGGTCAGTATTTAATTAATGCACCACATAAATTTGGCATGACTGAAGAAGAATTATTGCAAGCAAAAACAGATGGGCATATGGACACTAATTCAATTCGCCCTGGCTGTATTTTAATCTGTCCTGTCAAAGTGAAAGGGGCAGGTGTGTATATGGGAGATATGCATGCGCAACAAGGCAATGGTGAGATTGCAGGGCATGCAACAGATGTATCTGGTGAAACTGAATTAAGCGTTCAAGTGATAAAAAACTTAACTATTGACGGTCCTATTTTGTTGCAGGCTTGGGATGACCTGCCACCGATGGCACGCCCATTCACAGCTGAACAAAAGAAAAAAATACAGGCTTTGGCAGATCGTTGGGGACAACAACAAATTGAAGAAAGTGCACCTATTACTTTTATGGGCACAGGTAAAAATTTGAATGATGCTACAGAAAATGCATTGTCTCGTGCAGCTAAAACGACTGGTTTGAGTTATGACGAAGTTATGAACCGTTGCACTATTACAGGTTCAATAGAAATCAGCAGATTACCCGGTATGGTCCGTGCCACATTCTTATGTCCAATGCCAATTTTAGAGCGACTTGGGTTGGCTGAGTTAGTTCGTGAACATTATTCCCTATAAATTATTTTATTGAATGAACTGAAAGTTTTATTAATCGTGAGAAGGAAACTCAATATGAACAGTGAAGCAAAATTACGTTGGGGCGATTTGTACCCTGAGCTTGGTATTGAACCGATTCCAACAGAACCGTGCATATCTCCTGAAATCTATCAGGAAGAAATTGAAAAAGTTTTTTCTAAAGTTTGGCTCAAAGTTGGGCGTGTCGAAGAAATTCCTAAAAAAGGGGATTACAAAGTTAAACGCTTAGACTTTGCTAAAACCTCTGTAATTTTGATGCATGGCAAAGATGGTGAAATTCGAGGTTTTCATAATATTTGTTCGCATCGTGGCAATAAAGTTGTGGTGGAAACTGGTAATGAAACTTTTGGGTCAAATAAAGCAGCCGTTGTAACCTGCCGTTTTCATGGTTGGGTCTATGATGCTAAAGGTGACTTAGTGAGTGTGCCTGAAGAAGAGAAGTTTACATCATGTTTTGACAAAGGACATAACGGTCTTGCATCAATTCGCACGGAAGTTTGGGATGGTTTTATTTTTGTCAATTTAGATAATGAAGGGACACAATCCGTAGAGGAATTTCTTGGCGGAATGGGTACTCATCTAGGCGGTTATCCTTTTCATGAAATGGAAGAATGCTTTGCTTACAACACTGTCCTGAATTGTAATTGGAAAGTTGCACATGATGCTTTTGCAGAAGCTTATCACGTGGCGACTATTCATGCAGGTTCATTCCCGAATGTCTTTGCATCTGGTTTACAAGAAGTGCAATTGTTTGGTGATCATCGAACCTGTGCTGTGTGTTTGACCAAAAATGCTCATCCAAAACCAGCTGCACAATTGTCTGGGGAAATTACTGGCGCATCATTGGTTAATCACTATCAACGTCAACAATTACCTAAGTCTGTTAATCCAAATGACCGTGATGATTTCTCTTTTGAGTTGTCTGTGATCTTCCCGAATATTCTGGTGCATGTTACAGAAGGCGTTTGGTTTACTCATCAATTTTGGCCAGTGAGTCATAATGAAACTCGTTGGGAAGGACGTTATTACTTACCAAAAGCCAAGACTTATTCTGAACGTTGGGCACAAGAATTTGCACAAGTTTTACAGCGTAATGCATGGTTAGAAGATACGGCTACTATGGAGGATACACAGTCAGCACTAGAGTCTAAAGCGAAAAAAGTCATGCATTTACAAGACGAAGAAATTTTAATTCGTCATGGTTATCACGTACTCGAACAGTATTTAAATAAAGCTTAAGGAGCAAGCACATGACTCAACTTATTTCACAATTGCCTGCAAACTTTGTTGATTTGGAACCCTTTGTGTCAACTTGGGCATTAGGAACGAGTAAGCAACGCCATCAGGCACGTTTAGCATCTACGGCAGCTGAATTACAAAAATTCTATGATGCAATCTTACCCAAAATGCGTGAACTATTGGCAGCACTTGATGAGTACCCACTTGGACAACTGCCAGAAGAACTGCACAAATTATATTGGCTTAGTTTGAGCTTTGCAGAGGTAGCGCCCCACATTGAACTCTATAAAGGCTCTGTGGGTGTGCCATATGCTTTTGCAGAACAACGTTTTGTGTATGAAACAGGTGATGTCGTAAACGTTTAAGGAGTTTGCGATGGATATTGCTCGCTTAGAACATCTAGAACAACGTTTGAATGTGCTTGAAGCTGGTGAGGCTATTCGTAATCTGATCGGTCGCTATGCAACAGCGGCTGATCAAAAGAATAACCCAATCATCATGCAACAATTGTTTCATAAGAATGCTGTGTGGTCTGCCAAAGGTTTTGGTGAATATATCGGCAAAGACAAAATTATCCAAGCATTGTCTGACATTGCTGCGCAACAGGTGTTATGGAGTTTGCATGTCATGGGACAAGCTGACTTACAGATTGCTCCTGATGCAAAAACCGCAACAGCCCGTTGGGTTTTATGGGAATTATCTACATTAGCACAGGGCAACCAAGAACATGATCATTGGCTCGGCGGTTACTATCAGTGCACCCTGAGTCCAGATGCAGCAGGAATATGGCGCTTTGATCGAGTAGAGTTGAACTTAACTTTAAATAGTCCGTATACGGAAGGTTTTCAACGATTGAATCAATAGTGTTTTAACGTCAAATTAAAGGAAGAATAAGATGAGAAAAATTGCAATTATTGGTGGTGGTCAAGCAGGTTTATTATTGGCATTTTCACTGTTAGAAAAACAATATGATGTCACATTATATGTAGATCGTCAGGCTGAAGAGCTTTTACATGGCCGAATGATGAGTACGACAATGTTCTTTGCAGATACATTGGCATTTGAACGTAAATTAGGACTTAACTTTTGGGAAGGTAAAGCCCAATATGGTGAAGCCATTCATGTTGATTTTCGTGCGCCAAATGGTGAAATTGCGTTACCACTCACAGGCTTTTTACATGAAAATCGTGGTATCGCCATGGATCAGCGTACAAAATATCACCGCTGGTTAGAAGAATATCCACGTCGTGGCGGACGCGTAGTGGTACAAAATGTATCACCTGATGATTTAAAAGAAATAGCCAAAGACAATGATTTAACCATTTTGGCTGCGGGCAAAGGCAGTATTACTAGTCTATTTAAACGTAATGAAACTCGCTCAGTCCATCAAAAACCACCACGTAAATTGGCTGCAGCTTTAGTTGTCGGTGATGATTTATGCGGTCCTGACAGTTGGCAAAATCAGCCAAAACAGACTTTGCACTTTAACTTTGTTGCAGGTGCTGGTGAATATTTCAGTATGCCATTTTATAGCCATACACATGGAGCATGCCGCAGCTTTTTATTTGAATGTGTAGAAGGCGGAGCGATGGATATTTTTGACGAAGTAACATCAGGTGAGGAAATGGTCGCTGCAATGAAGAAAGCAGTTTCGATAGTAACTCCAGACCAAAGCTTCCGTATGGTTGACAATATGGAGCTCAGTGATCCAAATGCATGGTTGAAAGGAGCCTTCCGCCCTGAAGTTCGTGATCCTGTAGCAATCTTGGATGATGGTAGTCAAATTTGGGGTATTGGCGATACCGTGATGGTCAACGATCCAATCGCTGGTCAAGGTGCAAACAATGCAACAAGAATGGTAGAGCATTATTTAGCTGCAATTTTAGCTCATGGTGATGCTGCATATACAGTTGAATGGATGACAGATGTCTTCAATTCTTTCTGGGAAAAATCTGGGCGTTATACCACTGAATTTACCAATATGTTATTAAATCCGCCTAGTGAAAGTTTGTTTGAAGTACTTGGGGCTGCATCAAAAAATAAAATCATTGCAGATGATTTTATGGGTAACTTTAATAATCCTAAAGGATTTTGGCCGGCAGTAGATGGCGAAGAGGGTGCTAAAGAATACCTGTCACGTAAGGAGTTTAAGTATGAAGCAGCCTAATATTTTATGGCAGGATGTAAACCTCGCAGAAGCAAAGTTACTACGACAAGCTTTTGGAGGTTTCGCTACTGGTGTTGCTATTGTTACGTGTTTTGATCAGCACAATGAGCCTGTTGGATTAACTATTAACTCTTTTAGCTCAGTATCTTTAGAGCCTGCATTAGTTTTGTGGAGTCTTGTCAATCATTCGCCAAGTTTGGAATGTTTTGATCAAGCTGAGTATTTTGCAATAAACATTTTAGGAGCGCATCAACAAGATCTTTGCCAAAATTTTGCAAAGCCTCAAGCTAATAAATTTCAATTTGGAGAATGGCATCAGTCTCATAAAGCACCCGTGCTCAATGATTGTTTAGTGCAGTTTGTATGTAGAAAAGATCAGCGGATAAAGGCAGGTGATCATCAAATTTTTATTGGTGAAATTGAACATTGTCGATTCAGTAATCATGAACCGCTGTTATTTTGTAAAGGGCAATTTAATCGTTTACCACAAGTGAACAGGGAGGTTGCATGAGTGAATTACAAGGAAAAACAGTATTAATTACAGGTGGTGCGACTTTTATTGGTGCGGCTGTGGTTCATGAACTGACTCAATTGGGTGCAAATGTCATTATTGCGGATATCAATCAAGAACAAGGCGAACATATAGCATTACAAAACCATGCTAGCTTTCATTATGTTGATTTAGCACAAGATGAAAGTATTCAATCTTTGGTGAATGATTTAGACAAACTCGATATTTTAATTAATTTGGCATGCTTATACGAAGACCATGGTTCTGCTTCTACCCGTTTGGATTGGCATAAAACGTTTGATGTCACAGTTTTTGGACATGCACGCTTAGCACAGATGTGTCGAGATTTACTCAAAATAAGTGATGATGGGGCTGTGATTAATATCAGCAGTGTCAGTGCAAGAATTGCTCAAAAAGAACGCTGGGTTTATCCAGCTTCTAAAGCAGCATTAGAGCAATTAACTAAAAGTATGGCTTTAGATTTTGCACAAGATCAAATTCGGGTACATGCTTTGTCACTTGGGTGGACGTGGTCAGTCCCAATTCAAATGATGTCAGGTCATGATCGTACGAAAGCTGACAATGTTGCAGGCGGTTTTCATGTGATAGGCCGTATTGCGGATGCTAAAGAGGTTGCCCAAGCGCTAAGTTTATTATGTAGTCCAAAAGCCAAATTACTGACTGGCAGCGTCATGCATGCAGATGGCGGATATCATATTTTAGGACCAGAAGCTTCTTCTTCTCCAATTGAGGAGTTATGCCAATGAATATTCCTTTAACAAATGTTGTTGAACTATTTTTATGTCATACCTCAGATGTTGAACAGAATTGTGGTCTACAGATTAACATCCACGGTTATCCGCCACTTGCTGTGTTTCATTTGGATGATGGTGAGTTTTATGTGACTGATGATACGTGTACTCATGGCGATGCATCACTCGCTGATGGGGATGTTGATGGATGTGAAGTTGAATGCCCATTTCACGCAGGTGCATTTGATATCAAAACAGGTGAACCATGCGGCGCACCATGCAGCATTCCACTGAAAACTTATAAAAGTATCGTGGTCAATGATCAAGTATTTTTAGTCGAGTAAATGCCATGTATAAAATTGAAATAGAAGGGCATGGGCAATTTAGCTGTGATACAGAGGATGTCATTTTACGTGCAGGTTTGCGCCACGGTTTGGGTTTACCCTATGAATGTAATGCTGGAGGTTGTGGAACTTGCAAAGTTGAATTAATTGAAGGTGAGGTCGAACAGCTTTGGGCAGAGGCACCTGGCTTATCTGAGCGAGATCTGCGTAAAGGGCGAATTTTAGCTTGCCAATGTAAACCTAAAACAAATTGTAAAATTAAGCTCCGTTTAGATGAACAGTGTGTACCTAAAATAATTCCAAGTAAGCAAAATATGCGCTTACTTAAAGCATTACCCGTGACACATGATATTTTAGAAATTCATTTACAAAGTGATCAAGCAGCTGAATTTATTCCTGGTCAATATGCTTTGCTATTGATCAATGGCGAATTGCTGCGTGCTTATTCAATGGCGAATTTACCGAATGCTGATGGAATTTGGGTGTTCCAAATTCGCCGTGTACCCAATGGGAAAATGACCAATTTACTGTTTGATGAAACCCAACGTCAAAATGCACAGATTCAAATTGATGGTCCTTATGGTTTAGCCCATTTACAAGAACAGCCGCGACCTATTATTTGTATCGCTGGTGGTTCTGGTTTAGCACCAATGCTGGCAATTGCCAGAGGTGTTGCTGTCAATCCTCATTTACAAGAGCATAAAGTGTGGTTTTTTCATGGCGGGCGTGAAAAGCGTGACTTATTGTCAGAGCCCTTACTGCGTGAGTGGACAGCTTTGGGTGATCGTTTGACTTATGTTCCTGCAACATCTTCCGAAAATATTGTAGGGATTCGACAAGGCTTTATCCATGATGTGATTCAAGATGTGCTTGGGCAGCAATTAGGTGAACATGAAATTTATTGTGCTGGCCCTCCACCGATGGTGCAATCGATTGAACAAATGGCTCACATAGCAGGAATTTCACCCAAACAAATCCATTTTGATCGCTTTTTCTGAGCAAATTTTTTATTTATTACAGATTCTATTCTCCAACTTAAGAAGCTGGAGAATATTTTCCTTTGCAGTTTAAGACCATATGTACGATTTGAGCAATTGATTCTGTACCTAATTTTTGACGAATATGTGCACGGTGGATTTCAACTGTTTTATGACTAATATTTAACAGTTGAGCAATTTTTTTACTGGGTAAACCATCAACCAGTAGATGAATAATTTCATGTTCACGTGGTGATAGAGATTGGATTTTTTGTAATTGTTCTTGTCGGTTGATCTGCTCATGGAAGTCAATCTCTGCACGTTGTAAACATGCTTGCACTTGGTTGAGCATATGTTGCGGATTGAAGGGTTTCTCCAAAAAATCAAAAGCGCCATTTTTGAGTGCGGTTACAGACATTGGAATATCTCCATGTCCTGTCATGAAAATAATAGGAAGTATTACTTTTTGCTGGTTGAGTTGTTCTTGTAATTGTAAACCGCTCATTCCTCTCATACGAATATCAGAAATGAGGCAAGCAGGGCGCTCAGGACGTTGATATTCTAAAAAATCTATTGCGCTTTGAAATGTCTGGACCTCAAGTTGTACAGATTCAAGCAACCATGTCAATGAGTTACATACATCAGGATCATCATCAATAACATAGACGATTGGCTCGATTGGTTTGGCTATCGGCATTTTTTTCACGCTCCTGTGCTTTAATAGAAATATTAAATATGGCCCCTGGCGCTCCTTCGCAGACCCATAAATAACCTTGATGATTGTCAACAATACTTCGAGAAAGGGTTAATCCAATGCCCATACTGTCGATTTTACTCGAATAAAATGATTCAAAAATTTGGTCAGGATTTAGACCTTGTAAACCAGGTCCATTGTCAGAGATGGCAATTCTTGCTGAATCTTGGTGTAGCCATGTACGAATAAAAATTTCTCTGTGTTGTAGAGGATTTTGTTGCAAGGCATCTACTGCATTAAAGACTAAATTGATCAAGACCTGGCTAAATAATGTTTCATCTGCATTAATATAAATAGGTGAAACAGAAAGTTCATAATGAATTTTACACAAACCTTGTTCCGCTTTTAACTCAATTAAAGGTCTAATTGATTGTAAAATATGGTTTAACTGATGTTGCTTAAAATTGGCTTCACCTTTTTTTAAAAAGCTGCGCATACTTTGAATAATATTACTGACTCGATGAATTTGTTGTTGCGCTGAATTCAATGCAACTAAAGTATCTTCAGATGTCATGAGACCTTTTTGAATGCGAATCATACTGCCAGCAATATAATTGTTCAGTGCGGCTAATGGCTGGTTGAGTTCATGTGCTAATGCGGTAGAAAGTTCCCCCATCGTTTTGCAACGTGACATGTGGCCAAGTTGTTTTTCACGAGTACGTGCAATATTTTCAGCTTCTACACGATCTGTAATATCTCGATAATTAATCAAAAATCCTCGAATATTAGGGTCATTCAACATATTGCGACAGGTGGCTTCATGATGCTGCCATTGTCCATTATGGTGTAAAATTTGATAGTGAAATGTCTTTGTTTGATGATTTAAGGTTAAGCCTTCTCGAAACAAGAAATGACGAATTTTTGTACGATCATCAGGGTGAATAATACTTAAGACATTTTTATTTAAGGCTAGGCGATTACGATATCCTGTGATTTTAAATAAAGAAGGACTGGCATAGAGCAATTTTGCTTGTGGATCTAAAATGACAATACCATCAGCCGAATTCTCAAGTAATGATTTGAGATAATCATCTTGACATTGAAGTTGATGTTGGTATTGCTTAATCTCACTAATATCTCGAACCAATGCCAAAACTTTTGCTTGATTATCAATATGAATAATTTTAAGACAAACTGAAATGGGAATTTGATCCCCATTTTTAGCCTGAATAATCCATTCAAATTTGGCTACGCCTGCGTGTGCGGATCGTTTGATTAATTTAAGTGCATGTCTAACATCATAACCTTGATTAATCGCGCTGATATTTTCAACCCCCATATTGATCAAGTCAGCTTTTTCAAACCCAGTGAGTTGTTCTGCGGCTTCATTGGCGTCTAAAATTTCGGCACTATTGATATCGTGCAAAAAGATTGCATCGCCTGCTTTGTCAAAAATAGTTTGATAATAGTCAGTTTTATTCATTATTTTGCCTCATTCCATGGCATATATATTTATATCATCTTTGGCTTTTTTTTGTACACAAAAAGTCAGTTTTATGGATAAGGCTTTCATAAAAATAGGAATGATCTTGTAATAAGATATATTATCACTCTCAAATTTTTGAATTTTATACAGTAAGATATGATGTGGAACTCAGAATATTATATTGTGTGGGATACTTAAAAGAATTTACAGCTAGATTGCTTCAATGAGTCACTATGAATCTCACTAACAAAAATAGTATTGATAGTTTTTTGATTTATAAATAAAAAAGCCCCAATCTTTCGATTAGGGCTTTTTGAATTTGGAGCGGGAAAGGAGACTCGAACTCCCGACCCCAACCTTGGCAAGGTTTACCGACATAAAATACACTAAATAACATAATTGGTATTCTAATAAACCCTATATATAACAGTTATATAGGGTTTTTATTTTGTGTGGTGTAATTTAAGGTAGAGTGGGGTACTTTGATTTTTGGTCACTAATTTAAATGTAGTAATCAACAATAATAACCAACATATATCTTATCTTTTTAAAGGTATTTTACTATGTGGTAAATCATTGATTGGTAGTGGGAGCAGTTCAATTGGATCCACAGCTTTCTCCTAGCTCTTTAAGATCCAACGATGCGATGATAACGATAGATGCCATAATGGCATCATAAGAAGAATGGATGAGCTGTATAACCGCTTATCTTCAATAGTTCTACTTGATTCAGGTTCATGTAACTAGGCGTAATAGCCATCACAAGCGATCTTAAGAACCCTGCACATCGTTTAATCTTAAATTGATGGCTGTATTCAATAATAAACTTACTTAACTCGTGTAGGCCTGCAAAGTACCTTGTGGCCTTTAGGATGTCCAGTTCCTCTTCAATTTAAGCTGACTTTTAAGGCGAAGGATTTCTTTCTTTGCCTCGAGTAGTTCATGTTCATCAGGGTTGTTGCATACAGGCTGTACTACCTTTAAATTTTGGAGTAGATCGTTGTCCACTCATAAGGTTCTCTCCTATGCAAAAAGAATAGACGATATTTGTCTAGGAGAGTGGTAGCAGTCCAAGAATAGACAAAATTTGTCTACGAGAGAGATGGCAGTCCATTCAGCATCTATTCCACTAATGTAATCGAGTCTTTAAAAGCTTGATACGTCAGACGATCAAATAACGTAAAGTCTTACCAACAATAATTCTGTACGAGAAGTAATTTACTTTGCAATTGATGCGGCATCTAAAAGTGGAATATGCCAATTCGCGACTGGCGTTTAGTCATGAGCCACTTTATGACTGATAGCTCAAGATTTCCTACTTTTCAATTCAATTTCTTATCCACAATTTAGGTTATTATTATTTTAGTTTTCAAGCTTATATATTTATAATGTTTCTCACTTGATAAAATTATTTTGATGAACTCAAACAACTTTTAATGATACTTCCGTTACGAGACAATAAAATATGGCAACACTTTTTTGGAAACTTTCAGACCGCGAAACTAGACTTGAACAAAATATTACACACATTTTAAAAGCCAAACCAAGTCTTGCATCTTTATTCGAAAATATTGCCACAGACAAAAGCACACATTTTTTAAATCTCTTTTTTCCATCTATGCCAACTGTATGTTATGTGGCAAATCTATCTTTACAGGATAAATCTGCCCAACGCATCAATTTAGCCATTCGTATTCCTCATCATCCTGCTTTAAGTGCTTGTTTAGATGAACATAGTTCATTAGTAGTAATTGGTTATTGGGGGACGCGTTCTTCCACGCCTTATTTTATCCCAGAAAGTGTGATCATCAGTCACAATAGCGAACAACCTACTAACTATGAGCACGAATTAGAATGTGAATACCACTTTTTGGAAGATGGGGAATATCCACCTCGAGGCATCCAAAATGTATTAACATCACAACTTGTAGAAGAATTACCTAAAATTTCTGTTTTAGCTAATGAGCGGTTAGAAGAGTGGCGTAAATTTCTGGGCTTTAAAAAAGAGCTGATTCGTCAAAAATCAGTGGGTTTACGTTATTTAACAATTGATTATGATGAAAAAAAACATATTTTTAAATTGCTTGCGATTGCCAATAGTCAACAAGATTTTGAGATTGTACGTAAAGTGTTAGCACGAAAAGACCTACAATTATTTGATTTAAATACCTCAACTGACCCATGGAAATTTGAGCTACCTAGTTTGGAGGATAATCGACAGAATAAACAAAAAGTAAAATTTGAACTTGGACAGTTTAAACGTGGGAAAAATGCCTTTAGCTTACTTAATCCGGATGAAGTAAAGAAAGTTTTTCAACATATAGATTTAAAAGAAATACCTTTTTCAGCACCAGTATTTGCATGGCTGAATATTGAACCAACAGAAGATTGGAAAAACAAAGTTACCAATTTAGCACCTGATCAATCCGATGAAGACGCCATTAAACAATATAAAGAAGATATTAAAGAAATGCTTGAAGCAGTACCAAGCACAGGTTTTGTATCTTTTGCTTTAATTGGTGATTGGTCATTAGTGGATCGTCAAGATAGAATCCTGCGTAATTTAAAGCAGAATGAAAATTGCTATGCACCATATTTATCAAGTTATTTATTTGATATTACGCAAGCACAAGTACCTAATACATTTTCTGAAATTAACGAGTGGTTTAACTCTAGCTTAAACGAGGCACAAAAACGGGCAGTACAAAAAATGATTGCTGCGCCAGACCTATGTTTAATTCAAGGGCCTCCAGGTACAGGTAAAACCACTGTTATTGCCGAAGCTATTTTACAATTAGTAAAACAGGGAAAAACCATTTTGCTTAGTAGTCAGTCGCACGATGCTATTGATAATGCACTATCTCGTATTACTAATCACCCTTCATTACGTGCGGTTCGTCTGGCGAAACAAGGGCGTGGAAGGGATAAAATTACCGAAGAAGGTAAACTATTTTCAGGTGAGCAAGCATTAGCACGTCATTATGAGGCCTTGAGTCATGATATTAACGTACGTTTTTTAATGCCATTGCAGCAACAGCAAGAACAAATCGATGCATTAAAAATATGGTTAAACCAAGCTGAGTTTTTACAACTTGATGCACAAAAGCTTGAGCAAGAACGTCAAAGTATCAAACAACAAGGTAGTGAAAAGCGTCAGCAACAACAACAGGCTCAAAAAGCTTTTCAACAACAGCAACTCGAGTATCAAGTGCATCAACAACAACTAGCAGAATTACAACAGTTGCAGGATTTGTTATCAGGGCAAAGTGTTGCACCTCAAGGTCTTCTTTTACCTGACATGATGAAAAATATTGCAGATCGCTTATTTGAATTAGATAGTTACCAAGTTAAATTGCCATTTCAACTTTCAGATTTTCGCTTTTATCCAGAATCACAAGCTCAAATTTTGATGGCATTATTAGACGTATGGCATAAGATTCATAGTAGTTTCGAGGTGATGGAGCAGGATATTACTCGCCTGCAACAAGCAGGTCAGGGTGGGCTAACTAGTATTGATACACAGTTAAAAGTTCAACAACTACTGCAAGACATTGAACAGCTTGCCAATCAAATGGACGTAGATGATAGTGAAGACATTTCTAATTTATGGCGTCAAAAACGTCGTGAAGTAAATCAATTAAAGCAACAAAGTGGTGGTTTAACCCATGAATGTTATCAATTATTCAAGGATAGAGATCAATTCCTTAACATTACACAAGCACAATCTACGGCAATATTATTAACTGAACGTTTAGAGCAATTCAAACAATTTGAGCAATATCTTAATCGGCAGATTACTGAAGCAAGCCAAAGCTTAATCGCACAAATGCAAGCATTTGAAATGCATGTGCCTGATGATGCAGCGGTCAAACAAATTGAACGTGAGATTCAAAACCTACTTGAGCAATACAAAACTATCGAACTTAAATTTCAAAAACAGCAACACGTTGAACAGCAACATTTACAACAGCAGAATTTTGAAAATATCAGCCTAAAAGAAGCAATCAAATCCACTCAAAATCATGTTTCCTATTTACAGCAACAATATGATGAGATCAAAGTACAAAACCAAAATTGGCATGGTCTATTTGAGGATTGGGTGCAATCTCTTAATAATCCGCAGCAGCCAAAATTGGATTGGGAGTTAATAAGTCAAGAATACACGCAAAACTGTAATTTGGTGGCGATTTCATGTAATGAAAATCCACGTACTTTGCAAGATGCTGGGATCGATGGCTTTGATGTGGTGATTATTGATGAGGTATCTAAAGCCACGCCAATTGAGCTGTTAATGCCACTTATGCGTGCCCGTAAAGCCATTTTAGTGGGGGATCATCGTCAATTACCTCCAATGTTCCAAGAAGGCCAAGATGCTACGGAAACGTTTGAAGATTTAATAGAAGTGGAAGATGAAAATCAAGACCGTTCGAATTTACTCACAAAAGATAATTTCAAACGCTATGAAAAATTAGTTACGGCATCACTATTTAAAGAATTATTTGAAAAAGCACCTGATGTGTTACGTGAGCGCCTAACCACACAGTTTCGTATGCATCCAAGCATTATGAAAATGATTAACTATTTTTATGATGGGCAGCTCACATGCGGTAACCCTGATGCGCCACGTGAGCATCAAATCGTTTTAAAATCTAAGCTTAATACTTTAGTGGATGCAAAAAAACATCTGCTTTGGGTAGATACTTCAAATGATGAAAAAGGCGTGGCTTATAGAGATGATGAAAGTACCAATGTAACAGAAGCTAAACTGATTGCTAAAACTCTAGTCAATATCAATGCACAAATGAAACAACAGGGCTATCACAGTAAGAATAAGCAAAAAGTTGGTGTGGTGTCTTTTTATCAATCACAGTGCCGTACCATTCGAGATGAAATTCGTAAAGCCAATAGTGGTAAATTAGACTTCGATGCCATTCATGTCGAAATTAACACGGTCATCCGTTATCAAGGTAAAGAAAAACCTATCATTTTAATCAGTTTAGTGCGTAATGATGGTAAGCCAAAAGATCATAAACGTTCATCTCGTGCCAATATCGCTCGTTTTGAATTTATTAACGTCGCTATGTCACGTGCACAAAATTTACTGATGGTATTTGGGGCACGCAATATGTTGGAACTTCGAGATGTCAATTTGCCTAATATGGATCAACCTGGCACTAGCAAACGTAAAATTTATCAAGACATATTCAATCGTTTAGATCGTGAAGGTCAAGTTTGTACAGCAAGAGAATTTATACAAGCTTGCGAAACACCAAAGCCACACATGGCTTAAGCCATACTTTTATCTAGACATTATGAATATTTGTACTAAATTTTACTGAGAATAATATGTTTAAGTTACTTAAAAGTTTTGAAGTGTCCCTACCTGTTTATCAGATGGAATCACATGTAAGTTACCAAGCAATACGCCAACCGAGTGTATTTGAGGGCATGATATTAAACTTAGCCTTAAAATATAAAAATATGCTAGGACAATTTAGTTTAAGCCAAGTGTGTGAAAGATTTAAAATTGAACCCTTTTTAATTCAAAAAGCGCTGTATAGCCTCATTGATAATGAAATGTTAGAGCGTTGTGATACTGACTTGACAGCCACACAGGTAAAAGATTTGGTAGTTACTACATTAGGCAAAGATTTATATGATAAAAATGAAATGCCAAGTGAAAATAAAAATACTGAGTTAGAGCGTAAATTTTATCCATTAATAAATCAGTTTATTAATGATCAAGCATTCAAACTAAAAACATATGATGCTCAAGCACCTTTTGTACTACCTCAAACCCTTTTTGATGCAAACATTGAACATGTCAATCAAATGATCCGTGACATGCTTGAACAAGCAACAGAAAAACAATTTGAATGGAAAAAACCTAATACCAATATCAGTGAGGTAAATAGTCATGTTTCTAAAACATTGGTACATAACTTACCGATACGTATAGCACTGAATAATCACGGGCATCTTGGTTATGATGCGAAAGGTAATTCAGAAATACAACAAGTGTTTAGCACATGGCTTGAACAAACCAATCCTGAAGTGGTTTGGGAACATATTTTATCTAAAACATTTCAACAGCTGGAAAACTATTTGCCTGACTTTGAATGGTCGTCAGTATTAGATGTGACATTAGCAGAGAATAATTTGTTAGATGATAATGCCTTGATTCGGGTTTATTCTGAAAAAAGTCCCAATAAGGTGAATGATAAACCAGAAATTATTTTATCAGCACAGGCAAAATTGGCAAAAGTACAAGGAAAAACACTAACTTTGCCATTTTCTACAATCTTACCTGAGGGATTTCAGTCACTATATTTTTATAAAGATCAAACAGCGACAATTGTATTAAAAGGTAATACGCATATTTTTTATGCCAAACAACCACGTTTAGTAGCTTTGAACATTAAAGTGCGTGATGAGGAAGTATGGTCTAAGATTCAAACAGAAGTGATGCATTGGAACACAAAAAGTACTTTAGAGGTTTTAGCATTTACTCGTTACTTTTTATCAGAGCATGAGGTGATTCAACAGGCACCAAATTTAACTATGAAAGAAGCGGTGAGCCTGCATGAAGCTATGAAAAAAATGAATAATACAGGTTTACGTGCTAGTGCATGGTTAGACAAAATTCAACAAATTACAAGTTTCAGTGAATTAAAAGATTTTCGTAGTACTTTTTCACATTTAGAACTTGCACCACAATGGGTAGAACATCAATTTTTTGCAAAATTACTAGATGATGCTTTTGAAAAAGGTCAAAAAGCTGGAACAACGCTCGATCAAAACTTTGCTGATCTGATACAGATACACAAATCGTTAAAAAGTCAGATTAATCCTGATGTACTTAATCCAAATCAGGGGATTAATTCCAACTCTTTACACAAGATCAATATAAAAGCTCTCGCTTTAATCGATGAGTGGTTAGATGCTTATGAAGAGCTCCGAGAAAAGCACAGTGAACTTTTAGATCTTTGCGAAAAGATCCAAAAGCAACAACAACATTTAGTGGATTTAAAAGAATGTATTGCACAAAGCTTTGCACCTGTACGTGAAAATGGCAAAAAAATTGCGATTTTAGATACCAGTTATTTAATGGATCACAGTGATGAATTAACTCATTTGTCGCGAGATTATTTCGTGGTGATTCCTAAAGTTGTATTACATGAATTGGATGGATTAAAAAAAGGGAAAGATGGTGACGAATTCAGTGAAGAGGCACAAAAAGCAAGACGCGCAATCCGCAGTATTGAACATTTAAATTTAACCTCAGAGCACATTGAAGATAGCCATGATGAATTTATTACATTGATCGCGAAAACAAAAACAACTAATAAATTGATTGCTGATGAAAAAATACTCTCCGTAGCGTTTTTTTATCGTTTAAACAATTGTGAACTGTTTAGCCGAGATGTAAACATGAGAAATCTAGCTAAGGCATTAGATATCTGCTCTAGGTCAGAATATCAACAGAAACCAGCTTTAAATTATGTAAATCAATGATATAAAAAATTAAATATAGATAGGATTTTAATATGAGCGCAATTCATGAAAGACGCTACAGATTACAACGTGAACGTGAAATTGCTCAGGCACGAGTACGTGAAACAACCACACAATATCTAGAACGTTATCAAAACAATTTAAATCAGCTAGATGAACAAGGTTTAACTGCCTATGTAGAAACTGAAGTTGCCCAAATAAAAAAACAACTTACGCAAATGCAAAGCTTATTACGAACCGATGCTTTTGCTGCACGTGAGGTTAGTCTAACGATCGGACAACATATCTATGGCTTAAGGACTCTTGCACGCGCCAATCAGCAGATTGAAATTGAAAATCAGCGCCTCGAAGCCTTAGAAAAACAACGTCAATTGGCAGAAAAACGCCGCCAGGAACATACAGCGTTAGAACAAGCATGGCAAAGCAATTGGCAGAAATGGACGGATAAACTTGCCCGAAATTTAGCTTTAAATGAATTAAGTACATTACGCCAAAAGGTTTTTGCTGAGGGAATTCATTACACGGTTGAACAAATCAATCAAGAGATGGATAAAATTCAACAGCATTATGAACAACAGGCAAAAAGTCAGCGAGTAAGCCAACAACAAAAAATTGAACAGGCAGCAACACAAACGTTATTACAACAACTCGCTGATGATGTTAAAGAGGGGCAACTGCCTCTAGCGGAAACAGAACAGTTGCAAACGGATCTGGTTAAACTTATGGATAATCCTGCTGTTAGTTTTGACCAAGTGAAGAGCATGGCACAAAAAACAGATCAGGCCTTAGAAGATGAAAGTATTCGTCGTGAAATGGTAAAAGCGGTTTATCAATCCTTACAAAATGCAGGATTTAGTGTATTAAAACCAAAGCGGGTAAAAGAAAAGGATCAGGACATTGTAATTATTCAGGCACAACGGCCATCTGGCAATCAGGCAAAATTTAAAATTGAGCTAGATGGTAAAGTCCGTTACGAGTTTGATAATTATCGTGGTCAAACCTGTAAAGAAGATATGCAAAAAGTCTTGCCACGACTATCGGAAGTCTATGGCGTAGAACTCAGTGATGAACGTGTGATCTGGTCAAACCCTGATGATGAAAGTCAGGAAATGAAACCTTTAACTCCACATCAACACCAACGTGGTTAAAGTATTTCAAATGCTAATCTGCGACTTGAAACATAATCGAAATCAGCTTATTTAACACAGGATAATAATGAATACAGAACATATTCAAACATGGTTAGAAAATTTTGAGCGTCAAAGCATGTTGCGCCGCGCCTTGGTAGTATCAGGTAATATTATTGATTTAGCTTTTGCCAAAAATGGACAATTACAGCCGATTAATCAAATTATTAGTGATAGCTTAAAAGCAAAAGGCTTCCAACATGTGGTGTTCTATTCACGTGTTGGTGGAGTTTCCGGTGTTACGGCACATCAATGGAATGATTTACAGGCTACAGGTTTTCAATCCTCGGTATTTGGTGATGCTGATGATTATGACATGGGAGAGGATGATAGCTCATCAACTCAGGCGACCAATAGCAATGCTGGTCAAACCGAACTGACACCTAAAGATTTTTTTGCAGTTGCACAAAAAGTGATGTTTGAATCTCAGCATCGTGTCGCTTTTGTTGTGGATTGGTCAAATTATATGTTTGGTCAAATTAATAGTTTAAGTGATGCTGAACGTGCATGGTTACAGCAAATTTCTAAGAGTATACGTGATGCTCAAGTCAATTTAAGCGCGAGTGAAATTGATAAACCGCAAAGTTTATTGGTGTTTTTATGTTCAGGATTAAGTAATCTGCCACCAAGTTTATATCTGAATAATCCATTATTTGCTGAAATTAATATTGATTTACCCAATTTACATGAGCGTGAACGTGCGATTTCAGCATTAAAAATGATGTTTCAGGTACAAGAAGATCTATTACCACAATCGCAAGCCATGACTGATTTTGTCACGCTTACAGATGGTTTTACCATTCGAGATATATATCATTTAGCACGTTTATCTCGTCAGCAACAAGACACCTTAAACTTGCAAAATTTGGTGTCTTTATATCGTTTTGGTAAGCGTCAATCCCCTTGGGAACAGTTGAACCATAGCAAGTTAAAAGGCACTAAAGAGACTCTTAAACTACGGGTAAAAGGACAAGATCAAGCCATTGATGCTGTGAATAAAATTTTAATTCGTGCTTATACAGGTTTATCGGGTTTACAACATTCTGCCAAAGCCCGAACACCGAAAGGTGCATTGTTCTTCGTTGGGCCAACAGGGGTGGGTAAAACCGAATTAGCGAAATCTCTAGCACAGTTTTTATTTGGTGATGAAGATGCCTGCATCCGTTTTGATATGTCAGAATTTAACCATGAACATGCTGATCAACGCTTAGTGGGGGCACCTCCAGGTTATGTCGGTTATGAACAAGGCGGACAATTAACCAATGCAGTTAAAAATCGTCCGTTTTCGTTATTGTTATTTGATGAAATTGAAAAAGCGCACCCGCGTATTTTGGATAAGTTTTTACAAATTTTGGAAGATGGCCGTTTAACTGATGGTAAAGGTGAAACCATTTCTTTTGCGGATACTTTTATTGTGTTTACCTCAAATATTGGCGCAAGCGAGATTGAACCAAGTACCCCTGAACAGGTATCGGCACAATTTCAATCTGCGGTACAGCATCATTTTAAAACTGAGTTAAAACGCCCTGAATTATTGGGACGTATTGGTGAAGCCAATATTATTCCGTTTAATTTTATGGACAATGATGAGATTTTAAAAAATATCGCGCGTGCCAAATTGCAACCTCTTGAACAGCGTTTAAAAGAAAAATGGCAAATTCAGGCATTCCGTTTTGAAGATGAAGATAAAGCTTTGCAAACTTTGGTCAATCAGGTCAATAAACAACATGGCGGGCGTGGTGTACTCAATGTGCTGACCAAAAATTTATTTGACCCCTTGGCAGATTTTTTATTTGCCGAAGTACAACATCCTGAGCAATTGAAAAACCGTAACATTGAGGTGATTCAGGCGGGTAAGGTTTTTGATTTTAATATTGTGTAAGTAAAACAATAAATAAGGATCAGCACATGGCATGGTTGAATGTTGCAAAAGTTATAGATGTAACCCAAGCAGAAGGCCCCGGGTTAAGAACCGCCATTTGGGTGCAAGGTTGTTTAAAACGTTGTGTTGGCTGTTGTAACGGTCAGTTTTTAAAAATTCAACCTGCTGATGTATGTGATTCACAAACTATTATTGAACGTATTGCTGAAAACCAAAAACAATATGGCATTGAAGGTGTGACTATGCTTGGTGGTGAACCATTTTTACAGGCAGAAGGCTTGGCTCATATTGCTAAAGCTTGTCAGGCAATGGGTTTATCAGTGATGGTGTTTAGTGGTTATCAGTTACAAGAATTGGATGATGCTCGCTTTAAAGGAGCATCTAAATTGCTTCAAGCAACAGATGTTCTTGTGGATGGAGAATACCAACAAGTATTAACCGAAAACGTGCGTAATTGGGTGGGATCAACAAATCAACAATTTTATTATTTAACAGAATTTTACACCGATGAAATAGAAACTAGAGTCTTACATGTGACTAACGAATGGAGGATCGATAGGCAAGGGAGTATTTTAGGCAATGGTTTGCCTTTTATCTTGCGAGCTTAGATCTGAAAGTGTGGTTTTAAATTGCAAAGCACAAATGCAGCCAAGGCTATGCTTTTGTATACCATATAAGTAATTCAGATAACTTAAACATATACCTTGCATTCGGAATGAATAATTCTTTTGGAACCAAAGATGTGAAAAATGTTTGTATCTGCCATATTCAGAGCTTTACTGTAAAGGCATGCTGTCAAAACACTTTGTTATTTGTTTAAGTGATATTAGAAAGTTCGTTTTGATAAAAGTGATTCTAAGCTCAGTATTAATGGCAAGGAAGTACTATATGTACCTCAGGATAATTTGAAATAACCAGTTTTAAAGCTAGCAAAATTAATTAGCGATTATATAAGTCAGTAATAAGTACAGAGAGGGGTTATGAAAAAATTTATTACGATTGAGGGGATAGATGGTGTTGGTAAAAGTACAATATCTAAAAAATTAGCAGAAATTATAGGGGCTGAATGTATACAGACGCCATATTTTAAGAAACATGCTGAAAAAAATTGTGAAGATAAATTCTCTTATTATTTAGATGATCTTATACAACTTAAATCTGTACTGAAAGAAGAATTGAAAGAAAAAACGATCATATGCGATAGATATGTCCATTCAACCATTGCTTATCAAGGTAATTATATTGAGCCCAAAGTGATAATGAATAAATATGATTTATTGATTCCTGATCTTACTATCTATTTAACAGTGAATGAAGAAACTAGATTGGCTAGGTTAAAGATACGAGAGGAGCAATATAATTTTGTAAATGACATGGATCATGATTATGTGCATCTTAAACATGTTTCAAGTAATTTTAATAAAATGAAAGATATGATGATTATTGATACTTCTACTAAGACTATAGATCAAGTTGTTAAAATTATTCAGGAAGCAATATGAATCATCAATATTTGTCTTTTGATAAAATAAATAATTTGTCTGATTGGTGGCTAGAAAATAGTAAAAGTCGGAATGTTGAAATTGCAGCACTTGAACCTTTGATTTGGAAAAGTGGTGACAATAATATTATTGATGTGGTAAGGATTTTTAAAGAAAAAGGTTTTTCAGTCTCTATGACATCGAATGGTGCCTATTTAAAAAAATATGCAAAACTTTTGAAAGATGCTGAATTAGATTTATTAAGAGTTAGTTGGCATTCAATGGATGAAGAGATCTATAAAAAGGTAACTGGGGGCGGAAAGTTACACAAATTATTGGATGGTCTAGCTGAAGCAAGCTTATGTAATCTTAATATTTCCATAAATCGTGTCCTGATGAAAGGTTATACTGATGATTTGTCTCAGCAAATTCAATATATAGATAAATATAAATTAAGATTAAAATTATTGGATTTATATTGGACTGCAGACTCAGCAATTGACTATCTTCATTATTATATTTCTCCTCAAGATGTTTTGAAGAAATATATTTTTAATAGAGAAATATCTCTTTTGGAAGATCAAAATTTTAAACATGGTAGGGAAAGGATTCGCTATTCTACTGTAAATGGAGGATTAATCGAATATAAATTACAAAGCACAGTCAATAGACCTCCAATTTGCGAAAGTTGTTTTCAAAAAGAGAATTGTTTAGAAGGATTTGGTGATTATTTAAGAATATTTCCAAATGGAGAGGCTAGTCTCTGTTATCTAAGAAATGATTTAGGAACTAATTTTTTTGAATTAGATAAAATTGCTATTGAACCTGATTTTATGAATAGTATCTTATCTGAGCATATAGACACTATACCTTTACGAATCGTATTGGAAGGCAGATGTAATTTTAACTGCGGTTTTCCAAACTCTACAAGCTCTTGGTGTTTAAAGCAGGGACGAGGTTTTATTTTTCCAACGAGAAAATTGGTACTTAAAAATGTTAGTTAATACTAAAGAAAGGTTAATCAAAAAGCATTATGAAGAGTTAACTAATATGCTTTTGGTTGCTGAAAAATCTATTATTGAGGCACAAAAGGAAGCTAATTATCATATCGGTGCAATGCAAAGCCGATATGATACATTTAAAGAGGAGGCACAATATCTAGTTGATGCTCAAAAAATTAGATGTAATGAGTTAAAATCACTTATTCATAAAACTTCAGATTTACTTAAAAATATCAGCTCTATCAAGCCAGATAATATAAAAGAAGGTGTTTGTTTTACCCTAACAGACGGTACAGACCAAAAACACTTTTTTATTATACCCAGTGGTTTAGGTGGAGTAATGAATGTAAATGATCGAAAATATTTATGTGTTTCTGAAAATGCTCCTGTGATTAAACCATTCTTGGGAAAAAAGTTAAATGAGTATGCTGATGACTATGAACACCCTTTAGAAAATTTTTCTATTTTAGAAATTCTATAAAAGCATAAAAGTTAGGTTGTTTTTAAAAGTAATATTTACTAAATTAAGGTGTCAACCGGCTTTGTTTCATAAAGCCGGTTGACACCTTAATCAGTAATAGGCTTTGTTGCATAAAGAATTTAAAGATGGAAACTCTCTGAGCTACTCAAATTTAATAGATAACTTGGGTGAGGTCGACCTAATTCTGTAAATTTAATAAACATGTTACCAACCATAACAACTTTCTGGCTTCTTTTAGGAAGATGTCAGGCGACGTTGTTCTAAACGTGCATACCATTCTTGCCCCATTTTACCTGTATTTAATCGAATATATTGCTTAAGTTGTGCAGTCTCTTCATTCAGTTTTTTAATTTCCAAATAATAGTTATCTTTCTGTACTTTATAGTCCTGGATAGACTGCTTCAATTCTTTATGTATTAAATACTGGGACTGCAATTGTTGATGCACAACTTCACGTTCTACTCTTTGTAATTGGTTTCGCTGATGCTTGAGTTGTTGTATTTGCTCGCCAGAAAACTTAAGTTGTGTATATAGCTGATTTATTAAATTTTTAGCAGATGTATAAAGTTCAAATGCCTGATTTGCGGTCTGTACAGAGTTATAGTGCATTTCAATATATTGTTTGTATTCCAGATATGCTGCACTGCGTTGCATTGCTTTCTGAATACGTGCACGTTGTTCAGCAGTTTCGAGACGTAACTGACGTTCTTTGCGTTGAAAGCGTTCATGCTGATCTCTAGTTTCCCGATCCAATAATGCCAATACAGCACCACCTAAAACCACTGCGCCTAGGGCAACTTGCCACATATTTTTCTCTCTTTAAATAGGATGTTAGTTGACATCTTTGAAAGACAAGTCACGATGTGAAACAGAAATACCAAATTGCTGATTTGCATCCATCAGTTGAGCTTGTAGTCGTGCTGATTCTTCACGATTCAAATTGATTTGTTTAATTAATTCCATCCACATAGCTTGTAACATTTGTTTAGTCTCAGTATCTGGTGCTTGAGCAATCATTTCTAAAATTATCATGCATTGCTTTTGCACATCTTTTTCACGCTCCTGATGTTGCTGAATCATCAGTTTGTTCTGTTTTAAAGTTTTAGCAAAGGCCTGAGACAGATGATCTAGGCGTTTTAGTTCCTGTTTCAATTGTGCTTCAATTTGATGATGTACAATTTTCGCCTGTTCATGCATTTGTTTGCGCTGTACTTCAAGTTGGGCAATCGCCTGCTTATATTGTGTGATTTCTCGAATCATATGGGTTGCTGAGTTCAATACTTCCCCCAAAGCAACTACCGATGGATTTGGAATTAATGGATTCACTTTTTATCCTGCGTAGATAGTTAAAGTTAATTTTAAAATCAACGTTATGAGTTAAATTTATCAATATGCATATGAGTATATATTTTTTTATGTCATAGAATCAGCAATTTAATAACAGATAAATCAATAAAGTTAAAAGTGAAAATTCCATAACCTATCTCTTTAACTGGGCCATACCATACGAAAGTCACGATTACGGAAAAGGGTTAGTACAGTATCGATCAAGGCAGTAACTAAATGCATGTCATTCATATCTTTAAGAGTGGGGTAAATACCAGCACGTGTAGCGACGTCTGCCTGAGTCATTTCCAGATAAAGTCGTTCTTTACGAAGTCTCGCACATCATAACGTAACAACTTTGTCAGGTTTTCTGAATCTTAAATCCATAAATAGGTGTCCACTTAAAATTTAGTGGACACTATCGCGATATTAATGGGTTAGAAAAAGTGGGGTTCAGCGGATGCTTACGTCTTATTTTTAGATATGGCTATTAAGCCACAAAATAATGGAGTTATAAAATGTGTCGGTTGATCGGTGAAAAGGTGCTTTATTGGTTGATTAGATTCTATTAGATTAAAGAAGTCTAATTAGACATTTACAATCTAATGGAATCTATTGCAAGGAACCAATCGTTGCGGCGTAATTGAGATGACTACCATCAAGATTTTCCCAGTCAAAAACGATAAGCTACCATAGCAGTTATCAGACTCACCGTATTTACGGGTTCTAATCATTTGCAAGTATTTGAAAGTCTGGATGCAATTTTTTCCAATGTTCTCTTAGTTTTTCTTTATGGGCAGAACCCATTGGTAAATCTAGTAATAGCGCTGGCCATACTGACCGTGCTTTGTCCATGATCTCGTGAAGTTGTTTTTCAATTACACGCCATGGAACACCGACTTTTTCTGCCCATTGTTCAAAGTGTTTCATCTCAGCTAAATACCAATCTTTATTTTTGGCAAGATTCAATGCGAAGTGACGCTCATTTTCAATATATACACTTGTCATCAATATATCGTATGCGGGAGATAATCTTGGTGTTCTTTTATCGTGATAAATCATACTCCAGTTCTTTAAGTGTGCATCTCCATTGGCAAGTAAAATATTTATGAGTAAACGGCTGGCAAATTGCTGAATATCAAAAATTTTGTTATCTGAATACTGGTAAATGATCTTGCCTATCTGTTCATAATTTGTGGTGCTGTATTTCTGATGTGGGTATGCACCAAAGATTTGAGCAAAATCTTCAATATGAATAAGCTCTGTAGTGTTAGCAGTACTCTGTCTATCGAATCTCTTAATTGCAAAAGCATATTGCTCTTGGGGTAAATTTAATGGTGGAAGGTCTTGTAAGAGTGCCATATCCACCAACCGAATCTCAGGGACATCTATTCCGACCATTTTGGCAAGGGTCATCATAGAATATTCATTCAGTGGAACAAAAGCATGTCTGGAAGAAGGAGTTTTGATAATCCAGTCCCCGAGTAGAGTCGTTTCCGTTGCCTGTGCTAGTGTAAAACGCCCATCTTTGGCTTTCATGGAAAACTTCATTTGGACGCCGGCCAAGGAAAACTTA
>JASLHF010000143.1 GCA_030152275.1 Acinetobacter sp.
GTGATGAATGTATCGTTAATTCTGTATGCAGAGCATGAATTTAACGCCTCAACGTTCACAGCGCGTGTCTGTGCATCAACATTGTCTGACATGCATTCATGCATCACCGGCGCGATTGGTTCACTGCGCGGTCCGCTCCACGGTGGCGCAAACGAAGCTGCGATGGAAATGATTGAAAACTGGACGTCACCAGAAGAAGCGGAGCGTGAAATGCTGGGCAAATTGGAACGTAAAGAAAAGATCATGGGCTTTGGTCATGCAATCTACAAAGACAATGATCCGCGTAATGGCATCATCAAAATCTGGTCTGAGCGTTTAGCGAAAGACGTTGGTGATACGGTGCTTTATCCAGTATCAGTACGCTGTGAAGAAGTGATGTGGCGCGAGAAGAAATTATTCTGTAACGCAGACTTCTTCCATGCATCTGCTTATCACTTCATGGATATCGCAACCAAGCTGTTCACGCCAATCTTTGTGATGTCGCGTGTAACCGGCTGGGCAGCGCATGTAATGGAACAGCGTGCGGACAACCGCATTATTCGCCCAAGCGCGGATTATACAGGTCCAGAACTGCGTAAAGTGGTGCCTATTGCAGAACGTTCAGCGGCTTAATTTTTTAGTATTAGATTCAGATTCAAGCTGAACAGAAAAAAGCCTCGCAAGAGGCTTTTTTATTATTTTAAAGTCATAAATTAAAATAATTGAGTTAAATTATTTACCGAGCAATACAGGGTCTTCAATGCTGTAGCCTGTTTCAAATGGAATGCCAAGATATTGTACGGTAGTGAGCATAAAAGGCTGATAAGGCACTTTGTAGGCTTGAGTGATTGTGAGTCCTTCCTTATAGCTGACGGCATTTTGTATACTGCTTTTATAAGAGGCGCTTTTGATCAGATATTGATAAGTCCATTTATCAATTCTTTGTTGTGGATCATACCAAGCTGGTTCTGTGCCATTAATAGAAGTAAGCAATTGAATGCTGACATTATTGTGGTAAATCGGTGTCAGTTGAACTAAACGCTTTTTGATTTTCTCAATTGCTTGATTAAATTGCGTACTGTCCTGATCATAATTTATTTGTTTTGTTTTAGGATCGATATAGAGAGACCGAACACTGACCAGCCGCTGCGGTTTCTGTGCATTCAGTTGGTAATAATAAAGTTGAGGCAAACGTCCGCGCCCATCTTCAAAGTGGCGCAATAGATAAATCTTTTGGTCTTTTTTATCAAGTCCAAGGACTTCAATCGTTTGAGAGCCGCCGACAGTAGCCCAAGCTGCTAGACTGATAATGCAGATAGGCATGCACAGTAAAATAGGTTTAAAGTTCATCATTCTAAGCCCTCGCAATAAGAAGGTTTAAATTTAATATAACGCAAAAACGTTCAATATCCTTTAACTATCGTTGGCCTAAGATTAAAGCTCAAATTTGAAGCCTAGGGGAATAACTGATTCAGTCAGATAAGATGCTGGTCAAAAGTGCTGTTTCAATAAGCTTTAATACTTCGCAGGCAGTGAGCGCCGTTAACTGATCAAGCCGGTCCAAAGGGGAGCCTTGTAAAAAATATTTCAAATGCGTGCTATGGTGCTGAAATAGAATACAAATATAAAATGTACCTTCAGGCTTTTGTGGGGTCGCACTGCCGCCGGGCTTAAGCAGGCCCGTACAGGCCACTACAATATCTGCTTTTGAAAAAAGCTTTTTGCCTTGACGTGCCATTGCTTGCGTCACTTCTGCTGATTCAGCAGTATGAGCTTTGATGAGTTCAGGATCGACATGTAAAATTGAAATTTTAATGCTGGGATCATAACTGACCAAGCCGCCTAGCAGTATATCTGCACCGCTATTTTTATAAATAGAAAACTGGCTGGCTAAATAACCAGAACTTGCACTTTCTATAAATGCAATCGTCAGCTTATTTTGTTCTAAAGCTAGACAGCATTTTTTAATCATATTTAAATAGTCGGAATTATGTCGATTCATTTTGAATAATTGCTCTAAAGGTATTTAGTAGACTGTATTTTTTACACTGCTTGAAAATATCAAATCAAATATTGAAAGTGCTGATATTTTATACAATTTTTACAGGCTTATAAATGAATCTGGCTGATTGGACAATTGATGTGCAAAAATAAAAAATTAGTGGTTTCAAGTAGTGTAAAACAGTGGTAAAACTAAAAATAAAGTGCATAGTTAAATAGGCTGAAACAATGAAAACAACCGTAAAGTATGTCGTATTAAAAAGTATGGATTATCAGCTTGGTACACCGCTTTTTCAGGAAGAGTTAGAAGCAGACAATCAATATTTTGATTCCATTCCATCTGAAATTACACATCAGAATCATAAATTTAAAGTCAAGAGTAAAGAACTGAAGCGCCTTTATTTAGCAGAAGAGCACGAAGATAGTCAGACTATTATTGTTAAAGTAATAGCTGCACAATAACGAGAAAATGATCATAAAAGCCTAAAAAAATTAGGCTTTTATTTTTTTGTAGTTTTTTGTGTACTGTCATTGGTCGGTTAATCGTCAAATAGTAAAGAAAAATTACAAAAATATGTGACATATTCATCAAAAATTTGCAAAAATGTCATCATTCTGATACTTGAAGTTGATTCAGAAGCCAGATTTATCGTTGCAGAATTTCGCTTGGTTTTAGGCACTAAAACACAGGCTGGGGGGAGTTTTGTTATTATAAATATGGATTAACTTTTGGAGTGTCGCATTTTATAAATGCAAATAAGAGCCATTATTAAATAGCCATTATTTGCATTTTTTGTTGATTACGGTAGTCATTATGGAAATTTTAAAGTTTATTAAGAGTTTTAATACACTTGGAACTTATCTAGTACTCGCTATAGCGCTGTTGGTTTTTCTCATTTTGTATTTTTATGTGATTAGCCCTGCTTAAAATTGAGAAAAAATAATTCATACCCTTAACCAGAAATTTTAAAAAAACCAGTGAGAGAATTAAGTCTCCTAAAAAAGCATCCTTGCGGGTGCTTTTTTAGTGAAATAAAAAACTTTAATTGAAGCTTAAAATGGATGATTTGTAGGCGATGTACCTTCATATCATCTTTTGTGCATATACATGTATGAGCTTTTGCAACGCTTGTTTGATGATTTTTAAAAGCGGTAGATTATTAGGTTGAAAATCTGGAAAAGCAGTGATCCATCTCAGATCTCAGGCTTTTTTAGGAGAAGTGACATGGAATTTATTTGTTTTAATAAATACATACACATAATTATTTCAGCGGGCAAAAAAATGTCTATAATTAGGCAAAATTTTAAAATCCAACAATAGGCAATCTTATGATGAACTTGAAATACGGCCTGATTATTTTAGCTGCTGCAGCGGCAGTGGGCTTGAGCGCTTGCGGTAAAAAAGAGGAGGCTGCTCAGGCGCCTGCAGAAAATGCTGCTTCAGCACCGGCTTCAGAAGAAACTCCAGTACAAAATATTGAAGTTAGCCCAGATATGATTGACGCTGCGCCAATGGATGAGCCTGCCGCTAGTGAGGCTGCGAAATAACATATTTTCAGCATCTGCTTTAGACAGAAAATGTTATAAAACCCGCTTTTTTGAGCGGGTTTTTATATAAAAAATCATGTGTCTATGGCTTTTGTTTTGCAACAAGAACCGAATGTAAAGTGGTTTTTTCAGTTGCGGTTTTATAAAAGAGAGGTTTATATTTGTTCAATAATTTAAAGTATCTGAACTGCTCTGTCACATTAAAAGGTCTTCTACAATAAACCGTTTAATATCGATGAATTGATGGAACTTTGTTCTGTTGAGGAGCTTTGATGCAATTTTTGCATACTGTTATTTTTAAATATAGGAAATTAAACTATGAAAAATTGGATGACAGCATTTTTCGCTTCTTGTTCTGTATTGATGAGCGCATGCAGTACTGTGCATACGGATAAGTTGCCCGAAAATCAATTGGGTTTAGCTAACCCTGCCAGTGTATATTGCGTCAAAATGGGCGGTAAAAGTATTATAAAAAATGAAGAGGCTGGTCAAACCGGCTACTGTCAGTTGCCGAATGGCTCAGTAAAAGAGGAATGGAGCCTTTACCGCGCATCACAGCGATGTCTTCCAGATGCTGCACAGCAGTTGGTTGGTCAGATTGGTTTAAGTGATTCTCAGATTCAGTCAATAACTCAGGCGCAGATTGTACGTAAGATACAGCCAGGCCAGCCTGTGACCATGGATTATCGTGAAGAAAGAGTTACAGTTGTTGAGCATCCGGTTAGCAAAAAAATTATACAGGCAAATTGCGGATGATTTATATTCTGCGCAAAGGCTGAAACACATGGCCGCAGAGTATTATTAGAAACTCCCTTACAGATTTTTACATCCCATTTAACTTATCTCAAATTCACTTATTTTTTGCTTTTCATTGTTTGTAAAAAGTTTATTAAATTTTGTGATATTGGTTGAAATACAGGTATATACTGAATTAACAGTAATGCAAACTAAGGTGAACAGCATGCCTGCAAAATTTTTTGTGACATTTCTAGGTTATTTGCTCGCGGTTTTAGTGATTGGCGCAGTATTTATTAATACTGTATTTGATCATCCAGTTGTAGAATTTTGGATTTTATTGCTTTTACCTTGTTTTGGTGTGCCTATTCTGGCTTCTGTAGCATTAAGCCGCATTGATTCAGATGCTTAAAGTGATCTTATACTTACTGTGTTGAATTGCTACGCAGTAATTAGGATTGTAGTGTCTTAAGCTTTATCATCTTTTTAAATTGATGAATAAACCATATAGGCTTAGGTACATAAGACAAAAGCTAAAAAAACCTCATATGAGGTTTTTTTAGCAGCCACAAAAATGTAACACTTAGATGATATAACAAAGAAAAATCAACTGTGAAATTGTGATGGATCTAAGTGTTAAAGAAATCAATAAGCAAATAGATGAGTTTAAAAAGGGCGGTAATGAGCCTAAAGCTTTAGTAATCGGCTATAAAACATATGCACGGCTGATGAGTGAAAATAAGTTTTCTGACAAAGTGACTAAAGACAGCAGCGATCCGCTGATCCGTTATTATAAAAACATTAAGCTAAAGATTGTGACAGAAAAATACTATTTTGAAGTGAGATAAGGTTTGGAGGCTGAGTCATTTTAAATGGTTTTAACTGCTATTGGCGTATAAGCGATTGAAGAGTTAAGCAGCAGAAACACGTAAGAAAATCTGACCTGTAATAAAATCTGAGCAGAAACTGTGTGCAGAGTTGTGTTAGTTATGCATAAGTAGGATTGAAGTGCTTTTATGCTGTTCTAGTGTCTTAAATAAATCAGCTGAGTATGCTCTAACGATCTAATTTTTTTTGATGTATTTTATATTGATTGTATGCTGGGACCAGTTGAGCAAAGCCTGTGTGAAAAATTGTTAATTAGCATTGTTTTATATAAATTTTCACTGTAAGTCTTAGCATAAAAAAGCCGTCTATCATGACGGCTTTTTTTTATTTTCACTTATATGTAGCACTTATTCAGAGACTTCAACAGTCAAGCCGTAAGTATAGCTATCAGGGCTCGGTTTTTTTGTGTTGTCTGCTTCTGCCTCCGGGTAAGCTGCAGTAATCAAGTAAATACCTGACTGTTCAAATTTAATTTCAGCTTCGCCCTTGATGTTAGTGGTTACATGCGGCTGTTCACGCTTAGCATTTTGTTCATAGCTTCCTGCGCCTTTAAATACTTCAATTTCTAAATGGGGCACAGCTTTGCCGTTATTCAGAACTTGTACTTTTAATGTTTCACCAGCATAAAGCTCACTAGGATGCGTTAGCAGCTTAAATTCAAATCCTTTATTGCTAACGGCTGGAATAGGCGAAGGCTTGCCTTTAGTCACAAAACTTTCGGCAATAAAATGGTTCGCAACTTCAAGAGTTTGAGCATTTGTTGGGACTTGGTCAGCGGCAATTACACGCGGCGGCTGATTATTTACTGGAGCAGGTATTTGGGTTGGCTGTGCAGCTTGCGGCTGTTTTGGGGCGGGCATTTGACCTGGCCGCACGGGACGTACGCGTAGCCAGCGGCCATCTACCAAGGCATATTTCATACTATTGCCGGCGGCATCTACAGTGCGAATGCGGTAAGTGCCTTCAGCTGGTAAATCAAATTCAGCAACACTAAAGCGTTTTAGGGCTGCTGCAGGCTTAATTTGCTCAGATTTTCCATTTGGGCCAGTAATGCTGTAGGCAGTATTAAAATTATTTGAAGCCACAAAAAATTTTTCAACAGTAATAGCGCTTTGAAATGAAATATTGGATGACGTGGTATCAAATGCATCAGGTAAAATAAATGGACTTACGGTATGTGCGTTAGCCAATACAGGCAGTGACGTGACCAATGCAATTTTAAGCCAATTTTTCATTTATGAAGCTCCAAGATAATTTATTTATCAGAATATGCCGTAATCTACTTGATAACCATTATCAATATCAATAATATTCTAAAAAATATTTAGGAGAATCAGCATGCAGTCAGCTGAGCAAACCAAAAAGCAATCCAAGATTTTCCAACTCACTCCATTGATGATGGCTTTTGCCCTGATCTCTCCGCTTCAGACCTACGCGGCTTCTGCGCATATTTCACCAAAACTCAGTGAAAACTATGTGCAGCAAACGCATCGTTTTCATCGAGATTATGTCTTGGGCACATCACTGGATGTGGTGATGACAGGGGTTTCTAAACAGGATGCAAAACAGGCGATGGAGGCAATCCAGACTGAAATTGCAGATTTAGATCAAAAACTTTCAGTTTGGCGAAGCGACAGTGAGATTTCTGCACTCAATAAAGGTCAGCAGGCTCAAGTCTCTGCGGATTTATTTGAGGTGATTGCTGCTTGTGAAGCTTGGCGCGGCAAAACATGTGGTGCATTTGATGCGCGTTTGGGCCAGCTGATTGCGCTTTGGGAAAAATCCAATGGTGTTTCGCAAGTCGATGAGGCTGCTCGTGTTGCGATTACCAATCAAATGAAGCCAGACAGTGTCGAATTGGATACATCCTCTAGCACAGTTACAATCAAGGATAAGGTGCAGTTTGCGCCGGATGCTTATGCAAAGGGTTATATTATTGACCGCGCAATGGTGGCTGCCCGTAAAGCTGTGCCAAGTTTAGAAGGTATCTTAGTCGATATTGGCGGTGATATCCGCGTTTGGGGCAATGCGCCGCAAAAGGATGGCTGGAATGTCGGTGTACAGGATGCATTTAATCATCATGATTTAGCAGTGCCTTCCCAAGTTTTAAAACTGCAGGATCATGCGGTGGCATTTAGCGGGCAGGGTTACCGGACACTGGCTGGCCAGTCGCATTTGCTGAATCCAAAAACCGGTTTGCCGCTGCAGCAGGTTGAACAATGTGTAGTGGTCGGCACTTGCGCTGCTGATGCTGATGCGCTGGCAACTGCGCTGGCAGCAATGACTCCAGATGAAGGCATTGAGTTGATCAATGCCTTAGCGGGTTTTGAAGCGCAGCTGACCATGAACGATGGCGCAATGTATCAAAGCGCTGGCTGGAATACATTGCTTAAAGCCAATGACCATGCTGATATGCTAATGGTTGCAGCAGGTTCCGCGGCTTCTTGGCCAAAGGGCTATCAGGCAGTAATCGATCTGAATATTCCAAAGCTGAATGTTGAAAAATACCGCGCGCCGTATGTGTCTGTGTGGGTAACGGATGCCAATAAACAGATTGTGCGCACGTTAGCAGTTTGGGGTAAAGATGAAAAATGGATTAACTCAAACTATGTGTGGTGGCGCCGCTATGGCCGCCAAATGACGAATCTGGATGCCGTTGCTAAGCCTTCTCGCCAGCCAGGCCAGTATAAATTGGCATGGGACGGCAAAGATGAGCATGGCAAAGCGGTGGCTGCGGGTAAATATCTGGTTCATATAGAAACCTCACGCGAGCATGGCGATCATAGCTATCAAACGATGGAGCTGGATGTTAAAGGCAGTGCTGTGAGCAAGTCGCTGCCTGCACAGACAGAAATTGGAGCAGTTAAATTGAACTTCCAAAAAGTCAATTAATTTCATTTTCTGCTTAAGGTTTTTAATAGTGTATCAACGCCGTGATTTTTACCGCCATGCACGTTATGTGCATGGCTGGCTTTCAGCTTTTGCTTTTATCGTTCTGTTTTTCTTTTCTTTAACCGGGCTGTTTTTGAATAATCCAGACTGGTTTGAACCAGAAAAAGAACAACAACCTGTGACTTTGACTCTGCCGGCAGTTTTATTGCAGCAAATCAAAGCACAGGAAAACCCCAGCGCTTCAATTATTGATTATGTCCGCAGCAAGCAAAGTATTGCTGGGCGCTATCAAAGCAGTGAAGTTATGGACAATGAAGTCATGATCCGTTTAGAAAGCCCAGCTGGCTCAACTGATATTTGGACTATGCTGGATACAGGGGAAATTGAAGTCACTGCCAAGCCGGCATCTGCAGTTTCTCTCATTAATGATTTGCACCGAGGTAAAAATTCAGGAAAAGCATGGAGCTGGCTGATTGATGTCAGCGCAGTGATTATTCTACTTCTGTCTATTGCCGGTTATATTCTGTTTTTAAGTATAAAATCCCGCTTGGTCACGCATCTGCTGCTCACTGCAGCCAGTATTGCTGTATTGATGCTGTTCATTTGGACTGCAATTTAAGCAGATAAATAAGGAAAAATGATGACCGAAGCGGTGGTATTGCTGCTGGCAATTTTATCTGTGCTGCTGATGTTCTTTGCGGTGTGTATTTTGTTTTTACTGGTACAAGGCATTCGAGTAAAAAAGAAAAAAGCTGAAAATGAAGCCGGCAGCTGTGCCGATACTGTACTTGTGATCTATGCCAGCCAGTCTGATACAGCCAAACAGCTGGCACTGCAGACGGCCGCTTGGCTGCGTACTTCAAGCTGCGGCACGGCAACGCTTAATATTCAAGATTTAAGTGTGGCGCAGCTGATACAGGCCAAACAGGCAATTTTTATTGTCAGCACCTATGGCGAAGGTGATGCACCGGACAGTGCACAGCAATTTATACATGAACGCATGTTGCAGTCTATAGATTTATCACATTTGGAATTTGCGATGCTGGCGCTGGGTGACCGCCGCTATGAACATTTTTGTCAGTTTGGTTTAGATTTGAATGCGTGGCTGTTAAATCAGCAGGCTAGGCCTTGGTTTGATCTAATCTGCGCAAATCAAGCTGATAAGCAAAGTTTGCTGCTTTGGCGGCAGCAGCTGGCGCAAGCTTTTAATCATGGCGCTGCAGATTTTAAACTGGAAAAAGATTGGCAAGCCGCTGCAGATTTTAAACTGGAAAAAGATTGGCAAGCCGCTGCACTGTTAACGCGAACTTTGCTGAATGCGGGAAGCCAAGGCGCTTCAATGTATGAGTTGAAGTTTGCTGTACCCAGCGGCATGCAATGGCGCTCTGGCGATATTGCTGAAGTCCGATGTATGAATAGCGCGCGTGTATTGCAGGAACTGCAAAGTCAGTTTCCTATTTTACAAAGATATTCTGCAAGTGAGCTTAAGTTTAAAGATTTGCGTGCTTTAAGGATGAATTCGACTCATGCTCAGCTCTTGCATGAGATAGATCTTGCTCAGCTGCCTGATTTGCCTATGCGTGAATATTCTATTGCCAGTCTTTGCAGCAGCGGTCAGCTGGCGCTAGTGGTGCGTCAGGAATGTACAGAGCATGGCCTAGGTTTGGGTTCTGGATTATTGACAAACCAGCTGGCTCTGGGTGAAAGCATTCATGTGCATGTGCGCAGCAACACTGCTTTCCATCTAATTAATGATGCGGATGCAGATGAGCAAGCACCGGCAATATTTATTGGCAATGGTTCGGGTATCGCGGGTTTATTAGCTCATTTGCATCAGCGGATTGAACAAGGCGTCAGCCAAAACTGGCTCATTTATGGCGAACGTCAAGCACAGTTTGATGCAGTATTTACAGAACCCTTACAGCGCTGGCATGCACAGGGCGCGTTGCCTATGCTGGATTTAGTCTATTCACGTGACAATGCTGCACTTAAATATGTGCAGGATGTCTTGCATGCCAAAGCGGAACTGCTGCGTGACTGGGTTAGCGCTGGAGCATGTATCTATGTCTGCGGCAGTTTGAACGGCATGGCTCAAGGTGTGGATGCTTCACTGTGTGAAGTGCTGGGTGAGACGGATTTTGCAGCGTTAAAGAAAGCGGGCTGTTACAAGCGTGATGTCTATTAATTATGATAGGCGAAGAACGTTATACGGCAATAAAAAAGCAGCGAAAGCTGCTTTTTTATTGGGAAAGTAAATTGACTGTAACAGTTAGTTGGCGCGAACCCAAGTTTGGCTGCGTCCAAGCGCTGAAATGCCAATATAGCCGCGCCCGCTCAATGTTTTGCCGTCTGGTGAAAGTTTTGCGCTGAAACTATACGTTTTTCCGTTTTTCGGATCTGTAATTTTACCGTCTTCATACACATTTTTTTGCGTATTTTTTAAGCCGGAAACGATTTGTACACCTTTAAGCGGTTGATTGTGAAATTTGCCCACGCATTTTGCGCATTTTTGGCCTTCAGATGCATCTAGAACATCTACAATACGCGCTGATAATACACCGTCAGATGTTTCTGTGAACTGTACAATAGACAGCGGCTTTTTGGTTTGATCGTCAATGGTCTTCCATTTAGTGCCACTTAACGGATCTGCCGCCAAAGCAAAAGTAGAGAGCAGTGAAAGTCCAATGACACTGAGCGTTGTTTTTATCATCATAAAACCTCAAATTTCCTGATTGAGTAACAAACCATTTGTTTTGCTAAGCGTGTGCCGAGATGACACAGCAGCTATTAAGAAACATGATGCAGATTTTAGCCGCATCTGGCTTGAGGAAGCTATCTTCACACTAGATATTGCTTTGAAAAATAGGCTTTAATGTGGATTTTTCATGCAGTTTTGTGAATAAATCTTCATGAGAGATACTTTTTTAGCATTTCTAATAAAATTACAGTGGAATCAGCTGCATTATTTACATAGCTGAACAATAAAGTACCCTGAAAAATTTAAAAGAAGCCACACCCAGATATCAGAATGTAAGGCCGTCTGGAAGACGGTTAAATATGGTCAAAATAATTCTGCAGTTAGCTGCAATTCATTGGGCAGTCTATTGTTCTGTGCAATATAAGATCTGTCTGGGTGTTGTTTAAGCACCAAAAGTCTTGGTTAGGTTAGCTCGATTTAATACTCTTTTGTTTAGAGTATGCGGTTTCCGATATGTTTTGATGTTTTCAATTTTAAACTTAATGCCTGCCAATTCGTGGAAATCCAGCAAATAAATGAACCAAGTGTGACGAGGCATGCCCCATTCCAAAATGATACAGAAAGCTGTGTCTGTAAAATCAGCATAGAAAATACGGATGAAATAAGCGGACTAAAATAGGAAAGGGTGACTAATAAAGTGATATTGCCTTTAATAATCCCAATATTCCAAGCTGCATAACCTAATGCTGTGACAATAGAGACCGCGACCATATACGGTAAAATATTCAAATGTATAGACGGAAACTGTTCAATCTGTCCAGAAAGCAGCATTTTTAGCCATAACACAAGGGTAATGGCGATAAAGAATAGCGCGATGGGATTGTGCCCTTGGCTGTATTTTTTGGTTAATACACAGTATAAAGCCCAGAGCAATGCGCCCACGAAAGCCAAAAAATAGCTGATCGGATTAGCAGAGATATTTTGCAGTACCGAAGTCCAGCTAAAGGCACCGTTACCGGCCTGAATAATCACAATACCGCACAAGCTTATGCACAGTCCAAATGCTGCAAATATATTGAAATTCAGCTCTTTAAAAAAAATCAGCATGATGATGGTGAGGCTTGGCCATAAATAATTGACCAGACTGACTTCAATCGCTTGCTGCGGTGTTTGAGCCAAAGCTATAGCGTAGGAAAAGCACAGCTCATATACCAAGAACAGTGCTGTACCGCCAATAAGATAGCCTTTTGGGATGGCTTTTAAATTCGGGATACGAAAGAGCAGCAGTAGAATAACCGCACTGAAACTGTACATAAATGTAACTGCATAGTCCGGCCCAATACTGGCGCTGATCTTTTTTAATAGTCCGACGATGGTAGACCATTGCAAAATTGCACTGAAGCCGATAAGTGTTGCAAGATTTTTAGACATGGTAAATACAGCATTCAGTCCATCGCCGCCAACGAAAGCAATGCTTGCGAACCGGGCAGGAAAATAAAATATGTCGGGAAGTATACGCCTTTTTAACTGGACTTAAGTGATTTTACATGCATGAAAAATACAAGAAAAAAGCATAAAAATAAGCACCGCGTATACTGGTGCAATTTATCTTAGATTTAAGCTATTGCCGCGTAATGAACAGTGGATTTGCAGCATTAAAGATGCATATATCTGCGTAAATATATTGAGCGTTTAAATATGGTGATGCAGAGTAAATAAAAATATCACTTTTGCGGCGTTTAACTGATCGCTATTTTATCTAAATAAATCGATATTTATGATAGAGGTATAAACGCTTAATCAATATATGAAAGAATAGTGAAACTATAGTAAAGCACCTGAAAACAGTCTAATTTGAACGCTTGCTTCTGCAGCAGCTGATGATTGTGAAGCTTAATGATGTGTCACATCAGCGCTCTGCTAATTAAATTAGGATTTTATGATGATGTGGGGGCGTTTAAATAATGTTCAATATAAGTTATAAAAATAAGAAAAATATTACTATTAATTATATAAATAGCCCATTTGAGATAAATAGGTCTAAGCTATTAAAACCCTAAGGATAACGCAACTGCAGCCCTCAGGCTGCCTTAACGAAATAAAAGAGACAACACCATGCCTGCAGAGTGTCAGAATACTAAACGTCCACTGTATATTCCTTATGCAGGGAATACACTGCTGGAGCTGCCGCTATTAAATAAAGGTTCAGCATTTACGGAAGATGAACGTAAAAATTTTAATTTACATGGACTTATACCGCACGTAACAGAAACTATTGAGGAACAGAGCCAGCGTTCTTATCAACAATACAGTGCGTTTAATGATGCCATTAACAAACATATTTATCTGCGAAATATTCAAGATACCAATGAAACGCTGTTTTATCATTTAATTGAAAATCATTTAACTGAGATGATGCCAATTATCTATACGCCAACCGTAGGTGAAGCATGTCAGCGTTTTTCTGACATTTACCGCCGTCATCGTGGCATTTTTATCTCCTATCCAGACCGTGACCGCATTGACAGCATTTTGCATAACGTGAACCGCCGTAACGTTAAAGTTATTGTGATTACGGACGGCGAGCGGATTTTAGGCCTGGGCGATCAGGGGATTGGCGGTATGGGGATTCCGATTGGCAAGCTGTCTTTATATACTGCATGCGGCGGTATTAGTCCTGCTTACACATTGCCAATAACATTAGATGTCGGCACCAATAATCAGCAGCTGCTGAATGATCCGATCTATATGGGTTGCCGGCAGCCGCGTATTTCCGGTGAAGAATATTATGACTTTGTTGATAAAGTAATTGCGGCAATTGAGCAAAGATGGCCTGAAGCGCTAATTCAATTTGAAGATTTTGCGCAAAAAAATGCGATGCCGTTATTAAAAAAATACCGTGATAAAATTTGCTGCTTTAATGATGATATTCAAGGGACAGCCGCTGTATCTGTGGGCAGTTTGATTGCGGCTTCTCGCGCATCAAATAAACAGTTGAAAGATCAGACCGTTGCCTTTTTAGGCGCAGGTTCTGCCGGTTGCGGTATTGCAGAACAGATTATTGCGCAAATGGTCGCAGAAGGCTTGGGTGATGCCGAAGCGCGTCAACGTGTGTATATGGTTGACCGCTTTGGCTTGATCACTGAAAACCAGCCGAATCTGTTGGATTTTCAGCGTAAACTGGCGCAGAAGCCTGAACATTTAGCGCATTGGGCAAATGCCGATGAGATGATTTCATTGCTGGATGTGGTTCGCTGTGCGAAACCGACCGTGCTGATCGGTGTATCTGGGCAGCCAGGCCTGTTCAGTAAAGAAATTATCGAAACTCTTGCGGAAAATTGCGAATATCCAATTGTGTTGCCGCTGTCAAATCCGACTTCGCGAGTAGAAGCAGTACCTGCCGATATTATTGAATGGACCAAAGGTAAGGCGCTAATCGCAACTGGCAGTCCTTTTGCGCCAGTAAATTATCAGGGTCGCATTTATAATATTTCGCAATGTAATAACTCCTATATTTTCCCAGGAATCGGCTTGGGAGTAATTGCATCTGGCGCCACCCGCGTGACAGACAATATGCTCATGGCCACCAGTAATGCGCTGGCAGACTGTTCGCCTAAATTGAAAGATCCGGACGCTGATTTGTTGCCGGATTTAAGCCAAATCCAGCAAATTTCAAAAGTGATTGCTGTGAAAGTGGCTCAAGCTGCTATGCAAGATGGTGTCGCGCCGGAAATCAGTATTGAAGAACTGAAGAAAAAAATTGAAGCAAATTTTTGGAAGCCTGAATACCGCGATTATCACCGTGTTCCGTTCTAAAATTTATTGAACATTTGAATGGGCTGCTGTGCTCTATTCAGCAGCTTAGAATTAAAAAAGCCCGAGTTGCAGCCTGAAGTTATGTAATTTTCTTGCTGTTCTCAGGCTTTTTTATGCGCTTAAAACTTGCTGCAGTCACTGCAATTTTGCTTCCAAATACTTATGCATAAAGAAAATAACGTTTTTTCTATATATCAGTAATGTTTAAAATTTTGTCTGGGGCGATATTAGATTTAAAGACTATGATCTGTGGTGGCCTTAAAATTATTCAAGGCTGCTTGGGGCTGTGGTATGCCATATCGTCAGCTATCTGTTAATGATACGAAAATTAAGTACTTGATCAGGTTTAGATAAGTATTTAATGTCATTGTATATATATTGCAATTACATTTTTGGGTTTAATTAAAAATAAATGTAAGACCTTTAAATTTTTTGTGCCGTTATTCTTTGCTTGTTTAAGCAAAATGTATCCCAAAGGAATTTTTAATCAGCTGCTTGTTGTACATCTCTACAGAACAGCATTTTATGGCTTAGATTATCTGTAATACAGCAAATCTTATTGAAGGCTGAGCTGGATCATTTCTCATAGGCAACGATTCAAGTTGTAAAAAACGCTAAGCCAAGAGCCGAAATCATGGTTTTATCGTGCAAAAAAAACATCACATTAAGCAAAAGGAGATGATCTTCTTAACTTTAAATAATTGTTATGTTATAACATAACAATTATTTAAAGGGGTAAGTTAAGAGAAGATTTATGAAATATACAGCGCTTATGAGTTTTATTGTGCTGGCAATTCAACAGCAGGCGCAAGCTGAGCAAGATGTGATGGTTTTAGAGCCATTATTTGTGGTAGCCGGAAATGGAAATAACATATCGGATACTGTGGCCAAAGACCGTATTGAAACAGCCAATACTTTGGGAGATGCGCTTGACCATATTTCAGGAGTACAAAATACGTCTTTTGGCCCAAATTCAGGTGCACCGGTTATTCGCAGCTTAACAGGCAATCGGGTTGGAATTTTGGAAAATGGTCAAGCTGTAAATGGCATGAATGCAATCAGTGGGGATATTAATATTCCCTTTGATCCGCTGTTTACACACAAGGTGATCGTTCATAAGGGCACAAACGCCGTCAGATATGGCGGTCATGCTATTGGCGGCAGTGTTGATATAGATAGCGGGATTATCTCTACAGCGCTGGAGGATAAAAGCAGTGCTGTAGAGTTGGCTTACCGCAAAGGGTTAAATGATTTTGATGCGCACGGTATACGTTTAAATATCAATAATCAAAAGAACTTTAGTACGAATCTTCAGTTTTCTTCGCAAAGTATTTCATCTTATAAAATATCGGGCGCAAGCAAAGCTTCGATATGTGAAACAGATGTTTTTCCCGCGGGCGGCGGCGTTAATTCTGCTTTGGCAGATGCCTGTCAAAAAGATGCAAGAATTAGCAATGTATTTAATAAAGCGCATAATCAATATTTAGACAAGCAGGTGTTGGAGCATATTGCGCGTGATCCAGACAGTTTTTATGATTATTATGACGGTTTGGAGTCCGCTAAATACACCAATGACGCTATATCAAAACGTTATGTGAATGGTAAGCTGCAAACCTTTATTAATGATCCCAATCCTGACTATGCAGCAGGTACGGATAAGTATGCAGTTTATAAAAATAGCTATGACGTCACGCCCAATAACTATAAAAAAATGAGCAACAGCTATGCTAGAAACCAGAATGTGGCGCTTGGAACAACCTATTTTTTAGATCATGGCTATATTGGCATTAGTGCAGGCTACAATACCAGTGAATATGGTGTTCCTGGTTTTTCAATGCAGAATCAGTCATTTCAAAATAGTTATGATGACGCTTTACCGGTAGGGGTTAAAATTAAACAAAACCGTATTGCTGTGGAAATGCTGCAGCTTGAACCTCTGGCCTGGCTCAATAGCTTGCAATTGAAAGCATCAAGATTATCGAATACGTCTGGTGAATATATTGGCGCCAGTAATGCAAATGAATATAAGTTTGATACAGATGCTGTGGAGGTTGTGCTGGAGCAAAAGCCTTTTAAACGTTTAAGCGGCAACACGGGAGCATTTTTAAGTACAAGAAACGTCAATGGCTCAGGCAGGCTGCGCTACTTACCTGATGTGAAGACTGACAGCTACGCATTGTTTAGTCAGCAAAAGCTGGATTTTAATCCGGTGGCTTTAGATGCCGGCTACCGTATAGAGCAGGTTAAACATGCGGTAAATGATCAAAGTTTTAAAACGTCACGCAATGCCGCCAATAGTGTGCTGAAAAATAAATCCTTTGATCTAAAGAGTTTTTATATCGGTGCTGAATATAAGCCAGTTAACGATCTAGATTTTCGGCTTCAATACAGCCATTCAGAACGTGCGCCAGAAATAAACGAACTATATGCGAGCAATCCGCACTATTCAATCATGACCCAAGAAGAGGGAAATCAGGCGCTGAATCCTGAAAAAATGAATGGCATTGAACTAATCAGCAGTTTGCATTTAGATGCTGCCAATGTTAAAGCGACACTATATCAAATGGATTTTGAAAACTATTTGTATTTGTCACATTCTGGTGCGTCAATGCACAATCGTTTACCTCTAAAGTATTGGAAACAAACAGATACACGGGTGAATGGTTTTGAATTGGACATGGACTATACTTTTTATCTGAACCGTTTAGGTGATCTTAAATTTAGCCTATTTGCGGATTTGGTTAAAAATAAGGCTACAGATCCTGACCGTTTGCGTCTTGCTAATGATGGCGTGTATTTGCCTAATATGCCCACCAACCGTTATGGTGCGGCAGTCGAATGGAACCACAACAGCTGGTCGGCGCGGCTGTCTAACATTTACTATGATCAGCCCAAATATTTAGGCAAAAATGTCAGTGAGGAACTCCCATTGCCAGCTTACAATCTGCTGGATTTGAATATTCGAAGAAATCTAAAACTTAAAAAAGTCGGTGTCGAGCTGTTTATCAATGGTTCAAATTTGCTGAATGAAGATGCACGCCCGCAAAACTCTCCACTCAAATACATCGCGCCACTCCCAGGCCGAGGGTTTCAGTTTGGTGTGACGGCACATCTTTAATAGGATGTATGATGTAGGGCACTTGAGGGTGCTCTACATTTTAAAAGCAGATGGCACTGCAACACTGTATTAAGTAAACATTTGAGGCGTGGCAATAATATCTTGCTGAATATCCATCCAAGATATATAGCCGTTGGAAATATCATAAATGGCCGGAATAACCCGAACGGATTGTTCAATGGCAGCTTGATGCTTTCCAAGCGCGTGATCAAGCATGCGCGCTGTAGCGAGAGTATGATTTTTAATTGAGTCTTCGGTATTTCCGTTTAAGACAATGTTGTCATCAATTTGCTGAATCAAGTCCCGCAAAGGGCCATTCATTTTTTTATTGTGATGCGCAGCGGTAACTGCGCCGCAGCCAGTATGTCCTAAAATAACAATTAGCGGTGTTTTTAAATGCTGAATAGCATATTGAATACTGCCCAAAACTGATGTATCGCTTACATTGCCGGCATTTTGAATAACAAATAAATGGCCTAAGCTTTGATCGAAAATAATATCAGGCGAAACTCTTGAGTCTGAACAGCAAAGAATGACTGCAAAAGGATTCTGGGCTTCTGATAGGGTCTGCAAGTCATGGTGTAAAACATGATTCATTTTGTTTTGAATAAAACGGCTATTGCCATCTTTAAGAATAGTAAGCGCTTCTTGCCAAGTCTGCAAAAGATAATCCTTATATATCAAATAGCACGATGATGCATGCAGTCTTAAATAGATATTTTTAGTGTATATTTAAGAGTCCAGCATTGTTGACCTAATAATAGTTTTAAACTGCCAAAAGGTTTATCTATACGGCTAAAATATATCACTATTTTTCGACAATAAATATTATGGATTATTGTAAAATACAAATTAGTTAAAGTTCGAGTGAAATTCTATAAATACAAAAATCTAGGAAGCGCTGGCTGTATAGCGATTAAGTTAACATATAAGAGAACAAATTAAGCTGTCATTTTACGGCAGACAATTGCACATTTTAGGCATATCTTAGCGCATTCCTGACAGTGTTTATGGTTATGTTTACTGCATTCATCGGCACAGGCTTCACATGCCAATGCACAAATATTGCAGATTTCTTTTAAGAATTGTGAGTTTCGCTGTTCTGATTTTGCGCATAATATGCAAATATCTGAGCATTCCATGCACTTTTTTATGCAGTCGCGCATCATTTTAATATGTTTTTCATCTAAGCATTCTGCAATGCAGCTGGTGCAAGCTAAAGAACAGATTGAACATATTTCTGCACATTTTGAAAAACTTAATGTGTCCATATAAAATACCTTTTATCTTTTTTACTCTATGTTGATGTTTTTATAATGAAAAGAAAGCCTTCAAAATGAAGACTTTCGGGGGCAGTGTCAGAATTATATTTCTGCCCAATTATCTCTAACTTCTTGCGCATCCTTGGTCAGCACGATTTTATTGTCTGTTGCTTCACTCACCCAAGATATAGGAATTAAGTGATGATGGCCATCGCCGTGTTTGGTTAATTTAATTTGGTCTTTGCCTTCTACATGGTCTACATCACCAACTTTTGTACCGCATGAAGCAATAACTTCGGCATGTTTTTTTATATTTTCAACACTAATAGCAGTCATTTGTTACTTTCCTACTTAAATGTGATGGAGACGTTATATTAGGTGAAAATTTAAAACAAAGCCGACTTTAAGACAAAATAAAAACAAAAGGAACCTAAGTTAACTTTTAAGAATGTTTGCTTACATTGTATTATTTGGAAATAATTTTATTTATGGAATTTTAGGCGTTATATTTTGGTTTTTTAAAACCATATGTAGATTGTTTTTTATGATGGGTGTTGTTGTTTAAAAATTTTTTAAATGCAAACATTAAGTTGGATAAAATGGAGCTTAAATGTAGTTTTATATTGAGTTAATTAACATGTCTGGGTTTTTTATAGGTGAGCTTTAAAGATCAATTCCCTAAAAATAAATTTGGTCTGAAATACAAAAAGGGCTTTTACTGATGAATTTTTATATGTGGTTTATTTGCTATTCATAATTTTTTTAGCCGATTTAAAATACATATTCCTCTAATATTCTTTTTATGCCGTTCATATTTTAGCGCTATTCATTCAATTAATGCCAATATTATGATTGAGATGCATGCTTTGGCGGCCTTAGCTCATAATTTTATTTTGAAAGATGAAACCTTAAAAAGCATGAAATTAAAATAGTAACGTTTTATGCAATTTTAGGGATGATGTGCTGTCATACGATACAATTTCCTTATGAGTCAAAGTTGTTCGTTAGTTAAAACTAGAAGTCAATCAGTCGATATAGTATAAAAAATAAGAAAAATCTTTGGGTTTTTTAAAAGAAGTAAAGTATTGATAAATATATTTAAAAATAAATAACGGGTGGTTTTGAAACAATTCTTAATTCAATTTATTGCTGAACATTTAATTATCTATCTAAAAATATGATAACATGTGCAGATTCTAAGCAATGGCTTTGATGGAGTCAGTCTTAATTTGCTTCATTTTTTATAGACGAATGTATTCAATATCTTCCGAAAAAATGATCGAGCATTCATCACTACAAGCCTGTTTTTTTCCGCATCTGGCGGATATCTTTTTTGATCAATTTAGATCTGTCTTACAAATAAAACGGAAAA
>JASLHF010000016.1 GCA_030152275.1 Acinetobacter sp.
AAGTCCAAATCCAAAGAAAGTCGACATCATGCACAGAAACAGCGCCATGCCGACCACTTGCGGATGATCATGCCCATGGCGGTAGAAAATTGCATAGTCCACGCCAATGCCGATAATCAGGAAGGTGCCCATAATGCTGAACAGATTAATTTCAACATCCAGCCAAGCCTGTATGGCAAAGGTCGTCATCAGCGCCATGGTCACAGGCAGCACCAGCGGCAAGATGGATTTTTTCCCATACAGCAGCCCTAAGCCAATGGCTAAAATTGCCAAAGCACTCAACAGCAGCCACTGCGCTTGTATACGATGCTGCTGAAATAGCTCAGACAGCTGATTGACTGGCCGCAGCAGCTGCACATTGTGATTGCTTAATTTTTGCAAAGCTGCCACATCGTGCACATTTTGCAGCATGACTAAACGCTGGGTAGAACTCATCTGTAAAAAATGCAGCGGATGTTCTTGAAGCACAGCATCAGTCAGCAGCGGCTGATGCTTTAAGTTGGCCTGCCAATTCAAAACATCAGATTCATTCAGCTGCAGCGCCTGCGCATAATCACGCAATGCCTGCTCAGGAATGGACTGAAGCATAGCTATATTCTGCTTTTGCTGCGCCAGCGGCGGCACCCACTGCCCCAGCGCCTGTACCGCATCTATTTTTCCAGCCTGCTGCAGCACAGACAGCTGATCCAGTAAGTGCTGTTCATTGCGTTCTAATTCTGCAGGTGTTTTGCCTTGCACGACAAAATAGTCACTACCCTGCTGCTGCATAAAGCGTTCGCGCACATACTGATCTTCCTGCTTTAAGCGTTGATCCATACTTTGCAAGTTACGGATGTCATCATTGCTTTTTAAGAACAGTAAACTGCTGCTGGTCACTGCAACAATCAGCGCCATCAGGGCATAGCGCAAGCGATTGCGCGCTTGAATATAGTTGCGTGCATGACCAATAAAACTCAGCATACGAATTGCAGGTTCGGCATTTAAAGCAGGCAATCGCGGCAGCAGTAAAATACTGGTAATCCATGCCGCGCTCAGGCCGACCATAGAGAACACGGCGATCTGCTTAAAGCCTGGAAATGGCGTAAAGCTCAGTACCACATAAGCCAGCAGCGTGGTCATCAGACCCACAAATAAGCTCGGCAATAATGGCTTTAAGACGGCAAAACCATCAATTTTACGGTGCTGCGACTGCATGGCCATAAAGTAAAATGAAAAATCCACACAGACGCCAATCAAACTGGCGCCAAAGACCAGCGTCATTAAATGAATTTCACCAAAAATACTGTAGGTAACCGCAAATGCAACCAAGCTGCCTGTGCTCACAGCAACCATTTCGGTCAGCATGGGGCGGATAGAACGGAAGCCGAACCATACCAAAAGCAGAATACCGATGGTTGAACCGACACCAATCGTCGAAATTTCTTCTTTCGCGGAGTTTGTACCAAATTGCGCAAACAACAATGTTCCTGTCCAATGCAGTTTAACCTGCAATTGGCGCAGCTGCTGATCCATCTGCTGAATAAAAGCATCGGTCTGTTCTTGATAGGCAATACTGTAAGGACTGTTCTTGAGCTGCAGCACCACCAATCTGGAAATGCCCTGCTCATCACGCTTGGTGGCAAAGCCTTGTTCTAGGCTAATATCCGAACTGCTCTGTAACGCGCTGAGCCCCATCGCATAACGCGGAAACAACAAGAGCGGATCACGTTGCAGCATTTCTGCCGTGACTGGCATGCCAGGACTCATCAATTGCAATAAGCCTTGCTCTGATAATGGAGCATAATCTTTGTGCTGCAGCAGTTCACGGTCGCTCTGGGTTAACAGCCCTGCCTTGTGCTGATACAGCAGTTTGGCAAATTTGTCATAGTCCAGCTGAGGGCGCACAGGACGAAAGAGCTGGCTTTGATTGGCCTGCGTTTTCAGTAATTTTGTGGCCTGATCCAGCTGCTGATCATTTTGAGCATCCAGCACCACAAAAACTTTGTCATTCAGCTGATTGCTGACATAGTTCTGCGCACGCTCTAGATTCGCATCTTGATGTGTTTCTGGCAGCAAGGCAAAAATATTGGTCTGAATTTTAATGCCGTTGTTCAGCCATGCCGCAGCTAAAACCACCGCAATGACACAGAGTATGACCAGCCAAATGGCGGTAAATTTATTTTGCCAATTGGAAAAGCGCATTTTCCGCAGCCGTTAAAGTTTGAGGTTGAGCGCTTTGCTGGCTAAAATGGATGACCGTACTGTTATTGGCCTGTTCCTGAATCACAATGCGGTTCACATAACGCTGACCTTGGGCATCAACGCGGACAAACAGTTTTTTAAATAAACTGCTCTTTGGCGTCAGTACCACATTCCACTGTGCAGGACTGTAATTGGCTGAAACCACGTTAAAGTTTTTCGCCAGTGCGGTTTCATTGCCAGACATCAGCTGTAAGAACATGGTCGCAACAGAACCATAAGGCGTTTTATCAACTGCAATCTGGCTTGAGGTCCGCTGCGTTTTTTGCACCAGCTTACGCGGCGTCACGATTAGATCTGCTTTCACAGGGCTTTGAATTTGCCAAAGCACGCCCTGATTTTTACTGAACAACACTTCGCCTTTCGAAACATAGGTTTTATTCAGCGTAGCCAATTTTTTCTGCTGTTCAAAGTTAGCGCGTACGACTGGCGTGGCTGCCAACTGTGAAAAGACTTGCTTCAATTCAGTATTCTGCGCATGACCTGCAGATGTAAATACAGCAGAAGCTGTAATCAAACACAGCGGCAAGGCCGCTTTTAAAATAGGAGATCGAATATTCATCGTACTACTCCGCTTTAAATTCAGACCATGCATTTAAACAGTCCATTAAAATTTGAGGCGATTGGTAACACATTTCACGTGTTGCAATCTGCACCGCCACTTGCGTGGTATACCCTTTGGTGAGGCGTCTGCCCGAAACTGCATCAAAAATCTGATACTCAATTTTCAGGCGGTTTTCCCATTCTTTTAAAATTGCGCGCACACGGATTTTTTGTTCAAATTCGATGCCCTGCACATAACGCACATGACTTTCAATCACAGGCCATGCATAGCCTGAATCACGCATTTGCGTATAGTTATAATGAAATTGATCCAGCAGCTTACAGCGGGCAATTTCAAAGTATTTTAAATAATGCCCATGCCAAACCACATTCATGGTGTCTACATCATGAAAAGGCACATCAATGATCACATCTGCATGCATCGCTTTATCCTTGGCTTATACAGCAATGCTGTTCAAAAGTTCTAAATCTTCAAAACGGTTGACCAGCGCCTGCAGCTCGTTTTGTAAAGGGCGATCTTCCTCTACATAGTTGAAGCTGTGAAGCACCCACTGTTGAAATGCTGTTAATACTGGACTGAGTTCTGTATCTAAACCTTTCAACTTGACTGCCTGTACAGCAGCACAGCTCAATGCCGCCATCACTTGTTCAGTCAGTGTAATCACACGGCTCGCATCACGGGCTGCAATGGTTCCCATGCTGACTTTGTCCTGATTATGACATTCAGTTGAACGGGAAAAAATTGATGCCGATAAAGTCTGTTTCAGCGCTTCTGCTGTCCATGCCGACACCCCAATCTGCACGGCTTTAAAACCGTGATTTAAAGGCAGGCGCTCATGGCTGGAACCGGTCAAATTGCGCGGCAGGCCATTATTCATTTTATAATCGACCAATTGCGCGAGCTGACGGTCCATCAAGTCTGCAATATTGGCAATCATGATTTTTAAACCGTCCATGGCCTGCGCAATATGGCCGCCATAGAAATGCCCGCCATGCAATACGCGCAAATTCACAGGATCAATCAATGGATTGTCGTTACTGGAATTTAATTCATTTTCAATAAACTGGCGCAGCCACACTTTTGAGTCTTCAAACACGCCAATAATATGCGGCGCACAGCGCAGTGAGTAGCGGTCCTGCAGGCGTGAACTTTGATGTTCAGTCTGCACTTGGCTGTTTAGCCAAACCCGCAGTTGGGCTGCAATCTGCTGCTGACCTGAATGCGGTTTTTGCGCAAACAGCACTTCATCAAAATGGCTAGGATTGCCTTCCAGCGCCAGCACATTCATGGCAGTAATCAGGGTACTGGCAAAGGCAATCTGTTCTGCTTTTTTATAGTTCAGGCAGGCAATAGCGGTCATCACTGCCGTGCCATTCATCAGCGCCAAGCCTTCTTTCGGACGCATCACCAAAGGTAGCATGCCTTTTTCGGCATACACTTGCGCAATCGGCACAATCTGGCCCTGATAATACACATCCCGCTCGCCAGCAATTGCACCCGCAATATAAGACAGCGGCGTTAAATCCCCGCTGGCGCCCACAGAGCCTTCAGATGGAATTACCGGAATGACATTTTCATTCAGCATCCAGACCAAACGCTGCAGCAGCGCATGCGAGACACCGGAATAGCCGCGCGCGAGGGAACATAGACGTACAGCAACAACCGCACGGGCTTGTGTTAAATCAAAATTTTGCCCCATGCCGCAGCCGTGAAAACGGGACAGGTGCAGCGGCAGCTCATGCACCTGATGCGGCGGAATTTCCACCAGACAGGAATCGCCATATCCGGTCGTTACACCATAAATTACACCCTCATCCTGCAGCAGCTGGTCAAGGAAATCGGCGCCGCGCTGAATTAAATCCTGCCATTCGGCAGACGCCGGCAGCGCCACTTGCTGTTGATTGCGCGCGACGGACACAATATCTTCAATACTGAGCGGTGTTTCCCCAATTGTTAGCACAAGATCTATCCTTATTTATTCCAAAAATTATAAAAATTAAACCACTGATAAGGCGCGCGCAGGCAATGGCCTTGCAGCAGCTGCGCATATTGGCGCACAGTCTGCTGCATCGCCTGCTGGCGCAATTTTCGCGGAAAATTCAGCTGTTCAGCTACAGCATGAATATGCACTTCAAACTGCCCGCCAGCCCGGTAGCAAAACAC
>JASLHF010000057.1 GCA_030152275.1 Acinetobacter sp.
CAGGATTATTGGTTCGCTTCTGTATAGGACTAGAACATCCTGCAGATTTAATCCAAGATATAGAAAACGCACTACAACACTTAAATAAACAGCAATTCGAATAATTACAGGACAATCTATGGGTACACCAATTGTTATTGCGAAGAAAACACAAGACACCACACAAGATGTGGTCTTACATTCACAATTTGCTAACCGCCACGGCTTAATTGCCGGCGCAACAGGGACAGGTAAAACCGTCACCCTCAAAGTGTTGGCAGAAAATTTTTCTAGAATTGGTGTACCTGTATTTTTAGCTGATGCCAAAGGCGATGTTTCCAGTCTGGCAAAAGCAGGTGAAAGTAACCCTAAATTTGATGCACGTATTCAAAGCCTGCATATTGATTCAATTCCATTTGCAGCTTCGCCAGTGGTGTTTTGGGACTTATTTGGCGAACAAGGCCATCCTATTCGCACCACAGTGTCTGAAATTGGCCCGCTACTATTAGCGCGTATTTTAAATTTAAATGACACACAAGAAGGCGTGTTGTCGGCCGTGTTCCGGATTGCCGATGATCAAGGCATGCTGTTATTGGATTTTAAAGACCTTAAAGCCATGATCAGCTATGTGTCAGAACATGCTGCCGAGTTTAAAAATGAATACGGTAATCTATCACCCGCAAGCTTAGGTGCCATTCAGCGTAACTTGCTGGCATTGGCAGATCAGGGCGGTGATAAATTCTTTGGTGAGCCTGCACTCGACATTATGGATTTTATCCAAACGGATGCTCAGGGCCGCGGCAATATTAATGTATTAGCCGCCGACAAATTAATGAACACACCAAAACTCTATGCGACCTTCCTGCTTTGGATGCTGTCAGAGTTGTTTGAGCAATTACCTGAAGTCGGTGATATGGACAAACCTAAACTGGTGTTCTTCTTTGATGAAGCACATTTACTGTTTGATAATGCCAGTCCTGCACTGCAGGAAAAAATTGAACAGGTTGTGCGTCTGATTCGCTCTAAAGGCGTGGGTATTTATTTCGTCACGCAAAATCCACTCGACCTCCCTGAAAGTGTTTTAGGCCAGCTGGGTAACCGCGTCCAACATGCCCTACGCGCTTTCACTCCCAAAGATCAAAAAGCTGTCAAAACCGCCGCAGATACTTTCCGTGCCAATCCTGAGTTTAAAGTCGATCAGGTGATTACCGAACTGGCTGTCGGTGAAGCGCTGATCAGCTGCCTCGATGAACAAGGCACACCACAAATTGTTGAACGCGCTTGGGTGATGCCGCCCTACTCGTCCTTTAGCCCAATCAGTTTAGATGAACGTAAAGCGCTAATGGCAAGCAGTATTGTTGCCGGCGTATATGACACCGAAGTAGACCGTGAAAGCGCCTTTGAACTGCTGCAAAATAAAGTCGCTGAGCGTCAGCAGCAGGCGGCGCAAGCAGAAGTCGATAAAGCGCAAGCCAAAGAACAAGAAGCCTTAGCCAAACAGCAAGCCCGCGAACAAGAACGTATTGCGCGTGAGCAGCAAAAAGAAGCGGAACGTTCAGCCAAACAACGTGACAAGCTGATTCAAGATACCGTTGGGACCTTTGCCAAAAGCGCAGCCCGCAGCTTAGGCGGCTCTACGGGTCAGAAAATTGTACGCGGCCTCCTCGGCTCACTGTTCGGTAAAAAATAATTCAGTCTTTCGATTAAGTCAGTTTAAATTATGGGATATTTTAATATCCCATAATTTTTTTATGGTTTTTGCTAAAACATGTATTGCGTATACATTTTTAAACATGTATTTTAAATACATCTTATAAATGACAGCCATGAGAGATCAGCTATGACTCCGCAGCAAATTGACCTAGTAAAAGCAACTGTTCCTGTTCTACGTGAAAATGGTGTCGCGCTGACTGGTTACTTCTATAACCGCATGTTGGGCAATAATCCTGACCTTAAAGAAACATTCAATATGGGGCATCAGCGCAGCGGCGCTCAGGCGCAAGCTTTGGCTGGCGCTGTATTGGCCTACGCTGAAAATATTGAAGATCCCTCTGTGCTTTTGCCTGTTGTAGAACTGATTGCGCACAAACACGTGAGCCTCAATATTCAAGCGCCTGACTATAATATCGTGGGCGAAAACCTGCTGCATTCCATTAGTGAAGTGCTAAACATTTCCATGGAAGATCCATTAATTGATGCTTGGGCAACTGCTTATGGTCAATTGGCTGATTTATTTATCAGCACTGAAAAAGCGATTTATGAACAGCATCAGCAAACCAAAGGCAGCTGGTTAGGCTGGCGCAATTTCAAAATTGCGAAAAAAGTGGTGGAAAGCGAAGAAATCACATCATTCTATCTTGAGCCTTCTGATGGCGGCGATTTACCGAAATATGAAGCTGGCCAATACATTTCAGTCCGTGTTTTTGTTGAAGAACTGGGTCTAAAACAGCCGCGTCAATACACACTGTCTACCAGTCCGCAAGCTGACTACCTTCGTATTTCCGTGAAACGCGAAGACCAAAAAGGCGACTTGGTTGCAGGCTGGGTATCTAATACGCTTCATGACTTGGATGTCGGTTCAGAAATTGAAGTGTCGGCGCCAACAGGCAACTTCTATCTTATCGACCCCAATAAGCGCAATGTGTTCATCAGCGGCGGCGTAGGCTTAACTCCGATGGTGGCGATGCTGAATCAGCTGGTGACTTTAGATATGCCGCAGCCGGTTACTTTTGTACATGCCTGCCGCAGCAAACACGTGCATGCCATGAAACAGCATATCCATGACCTGAAAGCGAAGTATCCGCGCCTCAGCACAGTGACTGCTTATGAATTCCCGCATGCCAGCGACAAACTGGGTGAAGATTTCGAAATCAGTGGCCGTTTGGATCTCAGCACTGTGGATACTGCATTACTGCCGAAAAATGCAGACTACTATCTATGTGGCCCAATGCCGTTCATGGCTGAACAGCAGAAAGCGTTAATTGCCCGCGGCATCCCAGCGGCCAATATCCACAGCGAAGCTTTCGGCACAGGCGGTGTAAAACACTAACTATCCCGTCCGCTTGAAATAAAATAGGGTTAGTTTAGTTATGCTAGACTAGCCCTTATTTATTTCTCCTACTTCTACAGTATTATCATGCAGCTGAATAAATTCACCGATTACGCCTTACGTGTTCTGATGTATATCGCTCAGCCGAAAGAGATGCCGTATACCATTGCAGAAATTGCCGAAGATCTGCGCGTGTCGCAAAATCATTTGGTGAAAATTGTGCATTTCATGGGAAAACAGGACTGGCTCATCACCTCTCGCGGCAAAGGCGGCGGCATCCGGATGAATCCGCAGGCGCTGCAGCTGAGCTTAGGCCAAATCGTGCGGATTCTGCAGCGGGAAACGCCGATTGTGGAATGCAACACCCCGCCCTGCGTGCTGCGCAGCAACTGCGGGCTGAAAAGCATTCTGGATCAGGCCATGGAGCAGTTTTATCAAAGCCTCGACCAATATACGCTGGCCGATGTGCTCAGCACACCCCCATCCTCCAAATTCACCACGCAGTCGCCTATTCAGATGATCAATCTATAATTTGATCGCGCCCATTTTCCGTTCGATCTGCGCATCTTTCAGATCAAAGTTCGCTTGCCTGAACGACTTCCTTTATAATGGCTGCTTGTAGATCAGTCATTGAAGTTAGGTTATGCATCAGCACAGAGGAAAATCGAGAAACAGTAAAGTGGCCACGGCGCCAAAGCAAAAGATCAGCTATGAGAAAAAAGTAGATCCGGCCATTACTGAATACTCTGTACGTGCGCTGAATTGGCTGCGCAAGGCTGAATTCTTAATGAGCGCGCCGAAACTGAATTTATGCGTTGAAGATACCGGCTATGAGATTGCCTTTGCCGGCCGCTCGAATGCAGGGAAATCCAGCGCCATCAATGCTCTGACCAACCAAAAGCAACTAGCGCGCGCATCAAAAAAACCCGGCCGCACCCAAATGATCAACTTTTTCAGCTTAGGCAACCCAGATCAGCGCTTGGTCGACTTACCGGGTTATGGCTATGCTGCTGTGCCGGAAGCCATGAAAATTGTGTGGCAAAAAGAACTGGAAAATTACCTCATTCACCGCCAAAGCCTGCAAGGCTTAGTTCTGCTCATGGACATTCGCCATCCGCTGCAGCATTTTGACGTGATGATGCTGGAATGGGCGCATTCACGCAAACTGTTTGTGCATGTGCTCCTAACCAAATCAGATAAGCTCAACCGCGGCCCTGCATCGAAAGCATTACAGGAAGTGAAAGCGCAGCTGAAAAAAATGAAACTGCAGTTTTCAATCCAGCTGTTTTCATCACTGAATAAGGACGGCTTGCAGGAACTCGCCAGCGTCATGGGCGGGCGCCTGAACTTTACACTGGAACAGTCAACCGAATTTGATTTAGACAGCATTCCTGATGCAGAAGCTGATGATGACGGCATGGATGATGCACCATTTGAGAATGAAGATGAAATAGAAGCCAATAACATCCAGCCAGAAAATCAAGATGCCGGCAGCGAGAAAGACGCTTAAGCCTTGTTGCTCTGCTAACCGCTGCTGATATGTATTTTGTCTGACAAAAAGCATCATTTTTTGATAATGAAATGTCCTGTATTGCTAATCACAATGCAGGATTTTTTTTGGATACTGGATGTCTGGATCTGATGCATCGTATAAAAATAAGGACACACTATGAAGCTGCTCTCCCGTCTCAGAAATTCAAAAATTGGCTCATCTATTGAATATAAAATCAAACCGCGTAAAGTAAAATTTGAATGGCAGGATACCCAAGTGGACTGGGTGCCCAATCAGCCCTTTGTCAGCTATTTTATCAATGAAATTAATATGATTTTACCTGCGGGCGAATTTTGGTTCTGCCGCTTGTATAACAAAGTGCTGCCGCAAATCAGCGATGAAAAATTAAAAGAAGATGTACAAGCCTTTATCCGTCAGGAAGCCATGCATGCTCAAGCGCATAACTCGGCCAATAAAGAGTATCTCTCTCAACGTCATATCAATATTCAGCGCAACTTAGAGGTAATGGATTTTCTATTTGGCAAGTTACTGGCAGACCAGCCGCTCGGTTTAAATGTTCCCAAAGTACTGGAGCATCAATGGGATCTGTTCCGTTTGGGCGTTGTGGCGACCGTTGAACATATGACCTGCGTATTGGGTAAATATGCTTTGTACAACCAAGAGTGGGAACGTTTAGGCGCCGATGCCAACATGCTGGATTTGGTCAAATGGCATGGGGCAGAAGAAATTGAACACCGAACTGTGGCCTTTGATTTATACCGGCATCTTGGCGGCAGTTATATTGCGCGCTACTATCAAAGCGTGATTGTCATTGGCGCAGTGCTGGGGCTATGGGTGGATGGCGCGGCACATATTATGAAGCAAGATCCCCGTTTTGCCTCAATTCAACCAGCAGCCTATAAACCTTGGATCTGGCGTGAATGGGCACGTATTGCACAAAAGGACAATCGATTGTTGCCGCATCCGCTTTGGCTGGTGTCACAGCAACTGGGCTATTTAATGCCGTGGTATGACCCTGTGCATGAAGCCAAAACGGAGGATGCCATCCGCTATTTAGATCAGTCCCCTGCAGCCAAACGCGCCACACTGAAAGCTGCGTAAT